>CAVISR010000135.1:0-2066 GCA_963645405.1 Acutalibacteraceae bacterium | reverse complement strand
CTCGACAAGGACGATGCCGACAAGCGCATCATGCTTTATTTCGAGGGAGCGTACAACCAAAGTACAGTGTGGTTGAACGGACGGAAGATCTACTTCAACCATTACGGCTACCAGAGTTTCAGGTTTGATGCAACTGAATTCTGCAACAAGCCGGGAGAACCTAACACCCTCACCGTGAAGGTAGAAAACCAGGGCGTAAACACCCGCTGGTATGCGGGCTCTGGAATATATCGCCACGTGTGGTTGATAAAAACACCAAGACTCCACCTCGATTCATGGAGCAACTACATCTATACACCCAATGTCACCGACAACCGTGCAGATGTATGCGTGAAGACTATGGTGAAGAACGAACAGAAGAAGAAAACATCCGCTGAAGTGACCGTCACTTTGCAGGACAAAGCCGGAATGGTAGTGGCTACAGCCAAGCAAAGCGTAGACGTGGGCAAGAACTGCGAGGAAACACTGACCTTTAACTTACATATAGACAACCCCAACCGGTGGAGTCCGGAAGACCCTTATCTCTACAGAGCTATAGTAAGCGTGGACGGAGGCAAGACCACTGACCAACTGAACACCCGCTTCGGTGTGCGCACCATTGAGTTCAGTGCAGAGAAAGGATGCGTCCTCAATGGCAAGCAGATACTGCTGCAGGGAGGTTGCGTGCATCACGACAACGGTTTGCTCGGTGCTGCTGCTTATGATGCTGCCGAAAACCGCAAGATCACCTTGCTGAAGCGTGAAGGATTCAATGCCTTGCGCACAGCCCACAACATCGTGTCGGAGCATTTCCTTGATGCTTGCGACAGCATCGGAATCCTTGTGCTCGAGGAGTCATTCGACCAGTGGCTCGTGGCAAAGAACAATGACGACTACCACCAGTACTTCGCTGAATTCAGCGACCGCGATATCCAGGTGATGGTGCGACGCGACCGCAACCACCCAAGTATAATAATGTGGGGCTTGGGAAATGAAATCCCCGGACGCATCACCACCGATGGCATGGCAGCTGCTGCACGACTGAGAAACACCGTGCTTTCACTCGATTCAACACGCGCACTTACCGCAGCCATTCCAGCTTGGGACAGTCCTAACCACAAATGGAGCGAAGACAATGAGAAAGCATTCCAGAGTCTTGACGTGGGCGGATACAACTACATTTACGACAAGTATGAGAGCGACCATGCTTCTCATCCCGACCGTGTGATGGTGGGACTGGAGACCTATCCGAAGCGTGCATCAGAAAACTGGGTACTGGCAGAGAAACATCCTTACGTGATAGGTGATTTCGTGTGGACAGCGATGGACTATCTGGGAGAAGCCGGCATCGGTAGCGCTTCATTCCGCAAGAGCGGAAACCAACCCTTCTCTCCTGGTTGGCCTTGGTTCAATGGCTGGTGTGGTGACATCGACTTGATAGGCACCAAGAAACCGCAGTCGTACTACCGCGATGTGGTATGGCACCGCAAGCCCATCACTATGGCAGCAGAGGAAGTTGCGCCATCAGGTACTTACCAGAGCATCTCAACATGGGGATGGCAGCTGGAGCACCAGAGCTGGAACATCGATTGCGAGGAAGGCACAAACGTGACAGTGAATGTCTATTCACGTTCGCCTCAAGTACGTTTGTATCTCAATGGCGAGCTCATAGGCACCAAAACCACATCTTCCACTTTCTGGGCAGGGTTCTCCGTACCTTACAAGCCGGGAGAACTGAAGGCAGTGGAGTACGACGGTGAGAAAGAAGGCGAGAGCTTCATCCTCAAGACCACAGGCGAGCCAGTAGGATTGCGGCTCGTGACCGACCGCAGTTCCGTGGTTTCAGACGACAATGACTTGGCTTATGTCACTGCAGAACTCGTGGATGCCGACGGTCAGGTTGTGTACGACTCACAGCGCAAGGTGAACTTCAGTGTTGAAGGTCCTGGCGTGATACTTGCAAGCGGCAATGCATGTCCAAACGACATGGAGAGTTTCCGAAACAACTCGCCCAAGCTCTACAACGGACGTGCACAGACCATTGTGAAGACGACAGACACTGCCGGAGACATCGTGGTCAAGGTGGA
>CAVISR010000134.1:0-2079 GCA_963645405.1 Acutalibacteraceae bacterium | reverse complement strand
TCCCTCCGCTACAGAGAGCCTGAGGTTCAGTCTGTCAAGCGTTCTCTGTGCCAGTGCTATCTTCCTCTGTAGCAATTCCTTCTCATCAAGCCCGACCTTGCTTTCATCAAACGGAGTCTTGGTTGTAACCATGGCATAGAAGATTCTTGCAATTTTGTTGGCAGTAGCAACGATGGCCTGCAAATGTCCTCCTTTAGACTTTTGTCTCCTGAAATACACACCAAGGCCTGTCTTAACACTTTTCACGGAATTAGCGCAGAGCCTGAATACCTGTCCTACCCTGTTCTTCTGCTTCGGCACCTTGCTTGAAAGAAGTTTTCCGCCGGAAACCTTGTTGTTGGGCACAAGGTTGCACCACTTGCAGAAACTCTTGGCAGATGTAAATTTTTCCACGAAGCCACTTCCAAGCTCCCCCATGAGTACAGCCAATGCTCCGAGGCTCATGCCCGGTACCTCCATCACATTCACGCCCCACAAGGAAAAGGCGTGTTTCTCCGCGTCAAAGGATATGGCATTCTTCTTGGCCACGCGCTTCTTGGTCGGAGTATAGCCCTGCATGTCCGTGCCGCATCCATCTGCATAGTCTGTCAACAGTCTGTCCATCTCAGCCTCACAGTCGGCAATCTGTGTGTGGATATACTTGTAAAGGTCATAAGACTGCTTCAGCTCGAAGAGGTGTACAGCGTCCCAGGTGCCTTCAAGCGACTTCTCTATTGTATCCCTGCTTGCTTTGCAGCGTCTGTCTGCCAGCTGTGCCAGCGATTTCGGGTCGTGGTTGCCCGCGAGTATTGCCTCGATGATGGCCTTTCCTGATTTGCCGAGGATGTCGCTGATGACGGTATCTACCTTGATGTTCATCAGAACCAGCGACTTCTGCATATGCTGAATCTCCTTGCCCGCACTGCGGAGCATGTTGTCGCGGTGACGGGCAAGTTCGCGAATCTCACGGGCTGCAGCATCGGGATGGAAGCTCGGTTTCAGCAAACCGTAGCTGTGCATGAGCATTATCCACTCCGCATCCGCCTCGTCTGTCTTCTTGCCGGAGACATTCTTGACGTCCTTCGCATTCGCCAAAAGGACATCGAAGCCCTTTTCCTCCAAGAAAAAGTACAGGCCCACCCAGTAGGAGCCAGTCGATTCCATTGCCACGGTGGTGATTCCGCAGGCCTTCAGCCATGAGGCAATCTCCTCATAGTCACATGTAAAACTTCCGAAACAGCGGTTGTTCTCGCCGTCACGGTCTTCAGGTACGCAGACCTGCATCTCCCCATAGGCGATGTCTATGCCTGCGGCATTGGGATTGACTATCTTCAGCTTCAAGCCATCCTTTGTGCGTTCTTTTTCTGCCTTGCGTGCCATATCTTATATAATTTAAAACGGCAAGTCCGATGCTCCTAAGACTGTGTACTCTCCTATAAGGTCTCCAACGACCAATTATCACTCTACGGGCATGCGGAACCAAACTGAATATTGGACTCAGAAGTCCATTGTGCTTTATAGCCTACTTACTTGCCGCCTGCAAAGGAAACTACTTTCAGGTGAATCTGTAGCGGAGGGATGAAAAATGTTATTTCCCGTTTCGCTCGGGGCAGGGCCAGGTGGTGAACTCCTATATAACATATCTCATCCCTCCGCTACAGAGAGCCTGAGGTTCAGTCTGTCAAGCGTTCTCTGTGCCAGTGCTATCTTCCTCTGTAGCAATTCCTTCTCATCAAGCCCGACCTTGCTTTCATCAAACGGAGTCTTGGTTGTAACCATGGCATAGAAGATTCTTGCAATTTTGTTGGCAGTAGCAACGATGGCCTGCAAATGTCCTCCTTTAGACTTTTGTCTCCTGAAATACACACCAAGGCCTGTCTTAACACTTTTCACGGAATTAGCGCAGAGCCTGAATACCTGTCCTACCCTGTTCTTCTGCTTCGGCACCTTGCTTGAAAGAAGTTTTCCGCCGGAAACCTTGTTGTTGGGCACAAGGTTGCACCACTTGCAGAAACTCTTGGCAGATGTAAATTTTTCCACGAAGCCACTTCCAAGCTCCCCCATGAGTACAGCCAATGCTCCGAGGCTCATGCCCGGTAC
>CAVISR010000133.1:0-2199 GCA_963645405.1 Acutalibacteraceae bacterium | reverse complement strand
ATGCCGAGGGCGACTATGGCAACAGCAGGGTTTGGGACTATGGACGGAGCAAGGAGAAGCGTAATGACTGCAAACTCATAGTACTTGCACTGGTGGTGAACCAATACGGTTTCCCGAAACACTACCAGCTGTTCCATGGCAGGATGCAGGATACCGCCAGCTTCAAGGAAATCATTGACACTCTGGATGCACACATGCAGAAGCTTGGCGTCTGCCCGACCGTTGTCATGGATGCAGGCATCTCCACCGAGGAGAACCTGTCAATGCTGAGAAAGCGGAGCTACAAATTCCTGTGCGTGTCACGTTCCAGCAGCAAGGTCTATAAACCCGTCGACGGCGAAACGGCAATGGATTTGGAGGACAGGATGGGACAGCCCATCTCCATCCAGAAGGTGGAGGTAGTGCACAAGCCGGACAAGTCCGGCAACCTTCCCGACTCATCGTCAGACACATACTACTGGGTACGTTCCGAGGCGAAGGCTGCCAAGGAAAACGGCATGTACGACCAGTTCACAAGGCGCTTCATTGCAGAACTGGAGAAAATCCAGGCATCATTGTCCAAGAAACACGGGACAAAGAAAGTGGACAAGGTAAATGAACGCATAGGCAGAGCAAAGGGCAAATATCCCAGTGTTGCCAAGTATTACGACATTTCCTACACGGAGGATGGCGGTATAGTCACATCACTTGCATGGGAACTGAAGGACGATTTCCAACCCGACCAAAAAGCCGGAGTGTATTTCCTCCAGACAAATCTGGACGGAAAAGACAGCAGGACGGTTTGGACCATCTACAACATTCTCAAGGAAGTGGAGTCTTCGTTCCGCTGCATGAAGTCAGACCTGAACCTTCGCCCTGTATTCCACAAAAACGACATCCCTTGTCTGGCCCACCTGCATCTTGGCGTATTGGCATATTGGGTGGTGGCAACCATCCGCTATGAGCTGAAGCAAAAAAAGTTCAACAGGACATGGTCGCAGATTCTTGACATCATGATGACACAAAAGTCTGTTGCCTCAACGATGCAGAATCTCAAGGGTGAGGACATACATACACAACAGTGTTCAGAGCCGAACGAGCAAGTCGTGGAGATTCTAGACAAGGTAAAGATCAGGCACGTACCATACAAACCGATAAAATCGGTGCGGGCACAAATTGACTTTGCAAAAATTAACACTACTGAAAATAAGGGACTTCCGTAGGCATATGCTGCAATGCGGGTTAAACTCGCGCAATCCGAAGTCAGACGACACCTTGTCACAGCCTTTTATCTTTATATCCAGCCTGTATAATGCCGGCGAGAACTCACTCCACAACTGTGCATTGTCTCCTAACGGATAGTCAAACTGATAGGTTGCCTGCCCTTTCTTCAACCGGAACGCCACCGGTGCCACTTTATGGGGAGAAGGCGTGTTCCAGGATTCGGCGGCAAGCACCACTTCCGTCTGTCTACTTATCCGATGGGCATTCTCCAACGAGAGATGCACGCACACGCTCTTTGTAGCCACATCGGGGTAGAGTTGCACATCGGCTATATGCAATGGTTCCTTAGCCTCCAGATAAAGGTCACCGATAATGCCGTTCCAGTTGGTCTGCGTGGACTCGCTGTAAGCGTGTGAGGAGTTGATAACTTCTTGCGGGACAGACTTCTCGTTGTCCACTATGACGGTCAGTTCGTGCCGTCCGGGGGTGAGCCACCCGCTAAGGTCGTATTGTTGCGGGGTGGATATGTCATCGTTTTCCCCTGCCGGTTTACCGTCTACCCACACTTTGGTGGGCTTGGTGCGCTCCAACAGGAGGGTTATCACCTTGCCTTTCCATGTCTCCGGAATTTCCACCGTCCGTTTGTACCACGCCTTTCCCACATAGGGTGTGAGGCGTGACAGATAGGTGGTTTCCTCTTTTTTATTATTGGGTGTCCCTTTCCGGTTGGTGTCCGTGGTGCCCGGTAGCGAAATGGTTTCAGAAAAAGGCTGCATCGGGAATTCCTTCCCGATACCTGTCCCTTCCGCATCCAGCCGGAACGCCCAGTTACCCGGTAAATCAATCTTCTGCCTCTGCGCATTCAGCTGACTGGCACACCATACCAGCCAGGCGCATAAAAACAGTACCGTTCTTTTCATTGTCTATCGGTTTTCAGTTCAATCTATCATTCGCCTGCCGGTTTCACCGCGTTTATCTCTTGCGGCAGCCACACCA
>CAVISR010000132.1:0-2315 GCA_963645405.1 Acutalibacteraceae bacterium | reverse complement strand
CGAGTTCACGAAATCCACGCCTGCGCGGAGCAGAAGAAGCAGATTCCCCTGATATTCGTGGTCATTGATGGCGTCTGTTTTGGTGAGTCCGGCCCAACGCGTTCCGACGAGCTTGGAGTTGTAGGCGTTGCAATTGTCGGAGAATAGTACTCCCGCCTGCGTCAGAAATCCATCTGAGGTGACAAGCCCCATTGATTCAAGCATTTTCTCGTCGAAAGGCTGTCCTACCCGATTGGCAAAGGTATTTGTCAGAATTGCAAAAGAGTTGTCTGCCCGTCGCAAAGTCGTTTTCTGGGCATCGAATGTCGAGTTGCTTCCTTTCAGAACAAGGGCGAGCAGTTGATGTTGTGCGGCCTGGACACTTTCGTTGCCGATTCTGACAAATGCTGACCGAGTCCCGTCCAGAAAATAGTAGTACGGAGTCTGCCTGCCTTCAGAGACTTTAACTTCAAGTATGATTTTGCCTTCCAGCTTGTGTGGAATAAGTTCAAAGTCAGGGGCAGGATCAAGAGGCTCCGTCTTGAAATTGGCCATACACATTTTTGGGCTTAAAGAAATCCTCCTATTGTCATCTTAAAGATATTGACTATCTTTGCTATGTAAAATTTTGGTCATAAATGTCAAAAGTTTTAGATGGGGCTATGTATATAGCGCGAAATCAATATCTTGAAGATCTGAAAGCTGCAAGAAACAACGGCCTGATCAAGATTGTGACCGGTTTACGCCGGTGCGGAAAGTCCTATCTTCTGTTCAAGATCTTCAGGAAGTTCCTGATTGAAGACGGTGTAAGCGAAGACCATATCATCGGAATAGCTCTTGATGATCTGGAAAACGAGCATCTCCGTGACGGGAAGACCCTGCTGTCTCATATCCGGGGTCTGCTCAAAGACGGTGGAATGCATTTCGTGCTTTTGGACGAAGTCCAGTTAGTCGAGGGGTTCACCGATGTGCTGAACAGTCTTCTCCACAACGAGAATGTTGATGTCTATGTCACAGGGAGCAACTCCCGATTCCTCTCATCTGACATCGCCACCGACTTCCGGGGCAGAGGCTATGTCATCAATCTGCACCCCCTTTCCTTTTCGGAATATGTAAGTGCATTTGACGGCAGCATCGATGAGGCCTGGGCGGAATACTACACATACGGAGGCCTGCCGCTCGTACTGTCGCTTGAAGGAGATACTGCAAAGAGCGACTATCTGTCTGACCTCTACCGCACAGTGTATCTGGCGGATATCAAAGAGCGTCACGACATACGGCACGCCACTGACTTTTCAGACCTCGCGTCCGTACTCGCATCCTCTGTAGGCTCATCTGTGAATCCGCTGAAACTTGCCAACACTTTCAAAAGTGCCAAGCAGTCAAATATTTCCAGTGCGACCGTTGCCAGATACATAGAATACCTCTGTGATGCGTTCATGGCCGAGAAAGCTGTCCGGTTCGACCTGAAAGGGAAACGGTATATCGGCTCGCTGTCGAAGTACTACTTCACTGACATTGGCATCCGCAATGCTATACTCGGATTCCGCCAGCAGGAGGAGGGCCACATTATGGAAAACATCATCTTCAACGAACTGCGTATAAGGGGCTTCCGCGTGGATGTGGGTAATCTCCTGATCCGCACCACGGACAAACTGGGCAAGACGGTGCGGAAATCGCTGGAAGTGGATTTCGTTGCCAACATCGGGAATAACAGATACTACATCCAGTCGGCTCTCGATATGCCTACCAGGGAGAAAATCGAGCAGGAGACCCGCTCCCTTCGCAGCATCAGCGATTCATTCAAGAAGATTGTCATCGTCAAGGACAGAATCAAGCCTCGCCGGGACGAGTATGGTATCCTCACTCTCGGACTCTTCGATTTCCTGCTGCATCCGGAAAGCTTAGACTTGTAGCGGCAGGATATTGGCGAGAGATGGCGGTCGAATAAGTTCAGTTGTTCTTTCACGTTCAGCCTCGTCGGCGCAGTTCGCCAAAATTTCGTTACGCTTCTCTGTTGAGATAATGAAGGCATTATTGAAATCGGTTCTGCAACAACAGAAGAACTTGGGCCCTGCTTAGGTCCTACTTGCCCGTAGTACATAACCTGAGCAATAAGCGGATTCAAGGTCGCCTGCATTTGATGTGTATTGGTTTTGCATAAAACCTTTGAAATTTTGTTGTTTTTTCAACGGCAAGGATATTCCTTTTTCATTAACAATGCAAAAATCGGTAAGCCTCCGATAGATGACATCCATTAGGGCGGAACTACCCACCTTAGCTACCCACTTTTCGTCTTTAGGTGGGTAGTTCACATTCTTGATGGTGGTATAGAA
>CAVISR010000131.1:0-2380 GCA_963645405.1 Acutalibacteraceae bacterium | reverse complement strand
TCAATGTGCCGGATTTGCAGCGCCATAGTTTATGGGTGAAGAACAGCACCCACACTGTGCCGTGGCTGTCTTCATATATTTGTGCGGGCAGTTCATCGAAATCTTTGCGGTGCATCAGCGTGTGGTGTGTACTCGGGTTGATGCAACTCACCCCACCGTCTGCTCCAATCCACAGCCGTCCGTGGCTGTCGCACATCAATGCCGATACATGGCCGCGCTGCATCACCGTGTCGACCCGGTAGGAGTGTTTGTCGATGCAGCAAAGCATTTTGTCTGCTCCAAACCAAATTCTCCCTTGATGGTCTTCTGCTATGCAACTTACTGCGCTATAACCAAACTTTGCAATGCTGTAGCCATCGTCACGGCACAATCCGCCACCCGTGGTGCCGTACCAGAAATAGCCTTCGCTGTCCTGTAGTATGCAATGGATGTTTGCAACTGGCAACTGCGATTGCGTCGGCAACTTGGTGTACTGGTATGCAAATGCAACAGTGCTCCACAAAAGCATTGTGAGGATTGTTGCAAGGTTGCCTATATGGTTTGAAAAAAGTTGCTTCATATATGATATAATGTGTGATGTGTCCGTGAAATGGACTTGGACATGCAAATTTACGAAAAGTTTTGGGATTGGACTTCATCTGATGCACTAAAAACAATCGTTGTCTCTCTCGTGCTTCTTTAGATGATATGTTTCTTCTCCCTTCGAATTCATCGATGTTTTCGACTCCGAATGTTGCAAACGAGTAGAATGAATGTTGCAAACGTGTGTTTTCACGATAAGTTTTAGCATAATGACGCAGAATTGTGTTGTGCATGATAAATGTAGCGACTAACTTTGCAACCGAAGAAAAATGGAAACGAAAATGAAACTAACAGTTCTATTGACATCGGTCTTGCTGCTTATGACAGTGGCTCAACAGACCGCATGGGCTGACGACGGAGTGGACTTGGACAAGTACATTGCCGCCACAGTGGACAACCCTTATGACGTGTCGGGTATGTTGAAGAATCCGACAGGCACGGAAAACTACGGATGGTCGCGCAATGCGAACGACGTTGCCGCCGGATACAACAAACACAACACTGAATTCGACAGTTCCGTGTATGCCGGCAAGGGCATTGAATCATGGTACTGGAGTCCGGTTACCAATGCCGACTTGATTTGGCAGACGGTCGACGGTCTGTTGCCCGGCACTTATGTTGTGTCGGCCTACGTGGTCGGACAGATATATAATGACACGAGCAAGAAAGGACAATATGGCGGCGGACTCTGGCTGATGGCGAACGACGAGCGTGTTGCCATCACCCAGAACAAATGGCAGCGGCTGAGTGTGACATGCACCGTCAAGGCTGGAGAGCAACTGAAGATTGGAATCACTGCCGACGGAACAAACCTGAACGACTGGACAAGTATTGCTGGAGTGACGGTGGAGTGCCAGGGAATGGGTGAGCCTGAGAAGGTAGCCTTGAGCGAAGACTTCGACCTGACTTGTGTGCAGGGTTACAGTTATGCTGACGTGCTGCTGAAACGCAATGTCGCAGCCGACGGATACACTCCATTGTGTCTGCCGTTCCCTGTGGACAGCACCACTACTGCCGCTTATTTCAGTGAGGTAGGCGAAGTAACAGCAGTAGCACAACATGGAAACGACTATGTGGTGACTACAACCCCGGTCAAGTCCATTGAACGCGGGAAGACTTATGTGGTGAAGGCTACAGACGGAAGCCGTTCCACTTATACTTTCGACAGGGTAGTGGTAGACATGACAGCCGATACTTCTGCAAGTGTGGACGGAGTGGTGCTGCAGGGTAATTTCCGGCAACGGGATGGCATGACTGGCATCTACATCATGCAAACCGACGGTTCGACCTTCCACAAACGGACCTCAGTCTCAAGCGTGAAAGCCTACTGCGGATGGATTCAGCAACCTTGACATTACAGTCAACTGAACATAGAACTCGCAAATTGAACATAGAACTCACAACTAAACTAACAGATATATAACACCGGACGATATGAAACATAAGACTCTACTTTGCCTTGCCATGGCTTTGTTGACAGCAACAGGCATGCAGGCAGGCGACAGAAAAACATGTATCGACAAAAACTGGAAGTTCCACTATGGGACTGTGGCCGATGCTATTGGCGAATCTTTCGATGACAGCGGTTGGCGCACCATTGATCTGCCGCACGACTGGAGTGTGGAAACAGAGGCTGCTACGGCAGCGGGAAACAATGTCGGGCCTTTTACCAAGAACGCTCCAGGTGGCAGTCAGACCGGCTACACCATTGGCGGCGAAGGATGGTACCGAAAGACATTCACACTCGACAAGGACGATGCCGACAAGCGCATCATGCTTTATTTCGAGGGAGCGTACA
>CAVISR010000130.1:0-2398 GCA_963645405.1 Acutalibacteraceae bacterium | reverse complement strand
GAACGCCAACGTGCAGCCGTTGACATCCTGCACATGGCATCATTCGGTTGCTAAATAAAGCACGCAACTTATGAGCGAATATCTAAACCTATACCTCGTCCCGAAGCATAGTAAGGATGAGGCTCCAAAGAAGCCAGTCTACCTCACCTGCTACTCACGCAGTACAAACGAGTTTGACACTATCACCGAAGAGGTGTGTGTACCGTACTCTAACGACAAGGAGCAATACTCAGAACTGACCTCGAAGGTCATGCAGAACGTCTGCGAGCAGCAGGAGAGCGAAGTAAAGATCTGCAACGACCGCATCAAGAAGCGACAAGAAGCTCTGCGGTACACCCCCAACGGAGAAGCCATCGAGACGGTGCTCTGCGAGATTGACGACATCACCAAGTATAGAGATGAGCAGCAAGCAACGCTTAACGAGCTGCGGCATATTCAGTGGCTCGTGGAACGCATCGAATCAGAGAATTACTGCGGCTGCGGAGAATTTGAGAAGATAGTAATGGATAGAGGCTAAAACATCAGGGGCAATGAAGATAGCAACACACAACAGCGCAACGTGCAACAAGGGCAAAGGCTTGCTCTCATGGTTTGCCACGCCCTTTGCACGCTGCCAGAGCAAGAGCATCAAGGAACAATACGATGCAGGGTGTCGGTGGTTTGACATTAGGGTCAAGCAAGACACCAAGTATAACGGGCAATTCTACGTTTGTCACGGCGTATGGCGTACGTCAACGCTTATGGAAGTGCTAAAGGAATGCTTCGACTCTGTCACTCTCGGCGAACACATCATGCTCGACATTACATGGGAGGGTGACGTATCAGATTGGACGGAGGCGAAGAAGAAAGCGTTTGTCAATTCCATGCACGCCGCCGTTGATACTACCAATTCCTTCTTCAACGAGGAAGGTTACGAGTATTTGAAGCTATTGTGGCTGATGAGCGTGCAAGGCAAGTCGCCATTTGGCACGTTCTTCTGGACTTCGGATAATAGGCCAACACTGGTTAAGGGCTTTCAAGGTCTGTACTGGTTCACATGGCGGTTGCTCCTTCCCATTCCGTGGCTGTGGCGCAAGATATACGGACAGCCGACATTTAACGACGAGTATTACACACAAGTAGATTTTTTATGAGCAAGTTAATTAGATTTACATCTCCCACCTGCGGAATGTGTCACAACGTGGCGAGTCGGATGGCCAAGGCTGGCATCAACTGCGAGGTCATCGACGTGTCAACCGACGAAGGTATGGAGCGAGCCAATTATTACGACGTGCAGCACCTGCCAGTAGTCATCGAATTTGACGAGTACGGAAGTATAATCAATCGCTACGATAACTACGGAGCAATTATCAACCTGATCAAGAGCCATGTCGTTTCGTAACACTAAGGCACCGAATGAGTCAACGCGCAAACCGAAGTACATCGTACCGATGAGGAAGCACGCCAGAACGGGTGTTATGGAATATTACCTCGAAGGTGAAGTGTTGGAGAAGTTTATCTCGCTATTTCCAATCCATTCCAACCGCCGCATAATGCGATGGTTCGGATTGAGCTTCTCTACGGTACAGCGCTTCAGACGAGAGCTTGGCCTCAAAAAGGATATGGCCAAGATACGCAAGGAACTGGCGGCAGACGTGAAGAAGATATGCGAGAAGAACGGCTATTATGACTCTCTTCGAGGAAAGAAGCCTTCCGAAGCGTGCATTGAAGCAGCGAGAGCGCTGCGGGCGGCAGGCTTCTGCCCGCTAAAGCAGTTAAAGGCGAGCGACCCTCGGAGATACAATCAGTTCCTGAAGAAGAATTCAGAGCAGCGCAAGGAGATGTTTCGTAAGGAGGCGCTGCGTGAGAAATACGGGCTTGAACGGCACACGAAGCTGCGGGTGCGAACGATGACGCGCAAAATGTCAAGCCAGAAGTCCAGCATGATTGCCAAGAACAATTACTTCGCCGACCCTGAACACGCAAACTGGGTATGCTACGACTCCGAGACCAAGCGCTCGGCAGTACGTGAAGCTACGGCAGAGCGTATCGGATTAGTAGTCGTAGAAGGCGAAACAAATAACGATTAAACAATTTATGAATTATGAATTACGGAGCCCCCTATAAGGGTAGCAAGAACACAATAGCGGCGGAACTGGTCAAGCACATTCCACACCCGAAGGGCTGCACGCACTTTTACGACCTCTTTGCTGGTGGGTGTGCCGTGACGCACGCACTGATGCTGCAACGTGCATTCGGATACTACCACGTCAACGACATAGACGGCAAGGCGATACGGCTCTTCTGTGATGCAGTTAACGGCAAGTATGCAGACGAGAAGCGGTGGATAAGCCGTGAGGATTTCTCCAAGTTGAAGGACACAGACCCTTATGTGTCGGTGTGCTGGTCGTTTGGCAAC
>CAVISR010000129.1:0-2647 GCA_963645405.1 Acutalibacteraceae bacterium | reverse complement strand
GTGCCATTTCATGCAGACTGGAGGATGCCGGCTTTGCTGGGACTGACGAGGAAGGAGAAGAAATCCGGCGCTATGCGCTTTGCATGAAAGAAGGCAACATGAACAGGAAGTTCAAAGTTTTTCTCGTGATTTTTGCGGCAGTCGCGATTGTTGTTTCGGGAATATGCGGAATAAGCGGAATCCCGGATGTTATTACTGTGCTTGCCGGCTTTGCCCTTGCGTTCGAGGTGGTGGTTTTAGGTTTGAAACCTAGTGCAAAGGCACAAAGAGAAGTCAGAAACATTCTTGAAACCGCCAGCGGGGCTGAATGAATTTGCTTTGTTTGTGCAACTTTTTGAAGTCAAACAGAGTGTCTTTACATGATTTTACCGTTGTAGTACAAGAATGATGTTAAAAAATCGTTTCAAATTCTTGTTTTCTTTGAAAGAATTTGTATATTCTCATCTTTGACACATCACTTTTGAGATATCAAGTCCCCAGACCGCTGTAGTAGCGATTTGGGGACTTTCCGATTTTTCAGGTATGTAATGTAATGGCGTCTGTGGTGTTGCTCGCTCCCTGCTTGTCGCCGGCGGGGCTCAGTCGCTGCCGCTCCTTCGACCCTCCCATTGTCTCCTTCGTCCGGCTTCGCCGAACTTGTATCCAACGGGCCCCTCCCACTTCCCGTGGCCGTGGGGTGGCCACGCCCGCCGGCGGCAACAGGGAGTCTCGCCGACACGGCCACAGCCGTTATTCCTATTGGACATCATCATCTTTCTCGAGTCCTTGCTTCGTTGCTGCTATGATGCTTCTCATAGCTTTCTTTGTCACTATCTGCGTGTCGGTCCTGAAGCCTGCGGATCCGTGAAGGTTGTTGGTCAAGTCCGTACGGGTGTAAGTGGGTATATATCCCTCGCCTGAGATACAGAGGAAGTTCATATCCTGTAGCGTCGTAATGATCTCGTCGGGAGTGAAGTGCCTGCCTCCACGATTGATCTTCTTCGCCAGATACTTGTACAGTATCAGAGCCAGGAAGCACGTGAGGAAGTGCGCTGTGATACGGTCGTCACGATGCAGATAGACGGGCCTTGCCTCGAAGTCCGTCTTCGTGATGCGGAAGCAGTCCTCGATTATCCAGCGTCCGCCGTTTATCCTGATGATTGCAGGGGCGTCACCCTCAAGGTCGGTGCAGATGCCGTAGAAGCCGTCGAAGCGGGACTCCTGATCTATCATCTCCTGGTTAAGCGAGTAGCTGTTGTACTGTGCGAGTTCCCCGTCCGCAGTGCAACTCTCGCTCTTGATGAAGCGCTTGGGATCGTTCTGGCTCTTGCCGTACTTGCCTGCGACACCGCGCTTGATTATGCTCTCGGCTCTTGCAACCTGCTTGTCTCGGACATACTGCAGGTACTCCCGATACTTGAACGAGAAGGTCACGATGAGCCTCTGCTCCAGCTCCTGGCCCTTCTTCCCGACTTTTATCCAGCGCTCGCGGCAGAACAGGGAGTCCGTATATGCTTTTGGATCCAGCTCCGATAGGTCATATTCCTCATCCGACAACTTGGGGTTGTCAGTGCCGTCGAACAGCACGATGCGCCACCCTTTAGTCTCCGTGGCCCAGTCCTGGAGGTGCCCTTCAAGTTTTTTGAGCGACTGAACAGTGATGAAGGCCCGCTCGCCGACATGGTCGTTCTTCCTGTTTTCGTACGATGCGAGGCCTCCGTCGGTGCATACGACGACCTTTGACAGGTCGAAGTTGTCGCGCAGCTTGTCCTCCAGAGGCTTAAGCGTTGTTGTCTCGGCTTTGTTTCCCGGATTGACGCAGAACGCGAGCGGGATGCCGTCCATGTCGGTGAAGAGCCCCATCTGCACGATGGGGTTGGGACGGCTCTCCTTCGAGTGGCCGTACTGCCGCAGACCGCCCTCCTCCTCGCTCTCGAAGTAGTAGTTCGTGCAGTCGTAGTAGACCACCGTATCACGACGCTTGCCGAGCTTGAGGCTGTTCTTGTATACCGACGCCTGTATGCTGTCGCTCTCTTTTGAAAGTAGGGACAGAGCCCTGTACACCTGATGTATGTCACACTCCGGTTGCTCAATGAAGCGTTTCGCGTCCTCAAGTGACGACAGCTTGGACCCCGGATACAGGATCCTCGTGTAGAGCAGCATCGACAGGATGCCGTCAAGATCGTACTCGTTCTTGTGCCTTTTCTCTATCTTCCTGCAGATCTTGTCCAGACCGAGCTCGTGATATACTTTTTGGAGAAAAAGGTAGCCGCCATTGAAGCAGCGCTGCTCATCCTTCTTGATAAGCACCTTTGGTTTGCATTCAATCATTATCGACTTCTGGGTATCCTTTTCTGCTCGCGTGAGTTCGGCGACATATCTTTTCGCCTCACCTATGGGATCTTCCGTCCCGAACCTCGCCTCAAGTTGCTTGATATTGCCCAGACGCTCCACATATTTGGTCGCATTCTTGCCGTTTTCCTGCCGAAACGACTTCTGAACGTAGTACAACGTGGTATTCTTTGAAGAAACAGTGCGTAAAATCATATTCGTAACATTAAATAACATTACAAATATACAAACAATATTTGACAAAAAAAAGAGTTTCAAACGAAACTCTATCAAATATTTATGACTTTTTTCAAACTAATGAAGTGTCAAACTCCCG
>CAVISR010000128.1:0-2652 GCA_963645405.1 Acutalibacteraceae bacterium | reverse complement strand
ATTGTGCAACTTCTTCGTAAGCGAAAGGCACGAAGGACGACGGGTTTATATTCCCGAAAGAGGCTACACAACACGTTCGAACAGCGTTCGCTATGTAGGAGTCAACAAAAATGTGTTGGGTTTTGGGGTTTATGTCAGCCGTCCGGATGGGTGGGCTGAAATGCGAGCTGGAATAGGAGCCAGCTTTCTTCGAAAGCGTAGGCGATGGCACTCGAGCGCAAGCGGCTAAGAACCATTGGCCAGAATATTCAAGACTTTGATTTGCTCATTGGTTGTACCTCCGTTGCAAAAGACTTGATTATGGTAACTAACAACGAGAGCCATTTTTCCCGTATAGCTGGAATACAAATTGAGAATTGAGTAAAGTGATTTGGACGTGCCTTTATCCTTGCTGACCTTTCCAGCTCTTATTTCTTCTGTCTGAAGAGGAAAAGGAAATGGTGCCAGAGGGTTGAGGGAAGTCCATAGTGACGGGTCATGACGCGGAAACGCTCAAGCAATGAAGCCTTATGGTTTTGGGTTGTCATTCCGCTGTCGAGATAGTCGGTGAGCACCATCTGGGTGTTGTGGTTCTTGAGTTTCTTGGCACAACCGCCTTTCATTACCTTGATGCACCAGTCGACATCGGCTGAGAAACGAAAACGGGTGTCGAACGGCACGCAGAGTTCGCGCCGTGCATAGAATGACTGATGGCACACAAGCATTCCGTGCTTGAATGATTTCCAAGTGAGCGTTTCGGGGGCATTCAGATGACGGAAGCGCAGGAAACGTCCATCGTTGTCCACGATATGTGTATCGCCATAGATTACACCGATTCCATCGGGATTGTCGAGTCCGTCGAACGCATCTTCAATGGTCTTTGGGTCGTGGAGTTTGTCGCCTGCATTGAGGAAGCAAACGAACTCGCCCTTTGCCAGTCGCAAACCTTTGTTCATTGCATCGTAGAGCCCTTTGTCGGGTTCGCTCACGATGGTTACGTCGGTCACTGAGTTTCTCTTCTTGTAAGCCTCGCAGATGCTGAGAGTCTTGTCGGTAGAAGCTCCGTCGATAATCAGATGCTCGATGAAACCGCGGTAGGTTTGCTCCTCAACACTTTTGAGGGTGCGTTCAATAGTGGCTTCTGCATTGAACGTGACGGTTATGATTGAAAGGAAGGGTGGATTCATAGTCCGAGAAGCATTTCGTAGATTTCTGTGTAGCGGCGTGCAATGCGGTCTTCGCTATAAGTATTCACTGCCTTTGAACGTGATTCAGTGCACAATGTTCCGTAGTTTTCTTTGTCGAGACACCAGCGGATGCCCTCGGCAAAGTCCCGCGCGTTCTTGTATTCCGCAACGTATCCGTTCTTCTTGTGGTCAATCATTTCGGGAATTCCACCGATTCTGAAGCCCACACAAGGTGTGCCGCAGGTCATTGCCTCAACTATAGTATTCGGGAGATTGTCCTGAAGCGAAGGGGTGACGAAGAGATTGACAGCATTGTAAATCTCCACTATGTCGTGTTCGTTGCTCACATAGTCCACTGGATAGACATCGAGCGGAATGGTGTCTTTCACTTTCTTTGAGTCGCCTCCAAGTACTACAACGCCAAGTTTGTTCTTCAGTTCCGGGTCTTGGGATGCAATTATCTGGCATGCTTCGGCAAGAAACCTGAAGCCTTTGCGTTCGTCGGTGATGCGCTGAGCTCCAAAGAGGATGAGCTGTTTGTCTTGTGGCAGTCTCCATTTCTTGCGCACTTCGTCCCTGTCGAGTGGACGGAACACATGGGTGTTGATGGCATTGGGCACGTTGGTCACGAACTGTCCTTCGGTCAGCGCACTTTTGTTCGCAAGGTTTGCCATCCATTTACTGCAACCTACGAATGCCAGTTTTGCGCCTTTATACATGCGGCGTTTCTGTTCGTAGACTTTGATTGCCGGGTCACTTCCTATTCCTCCGTTAGTAAGCAGTTCGCACTTGTGGCAACAGTTCTGGTACTTGGTGCAATCGCCGGAATAGTGGCAAATGCCAGTGAAGTACCACATGTCGTGAAGGGTGATGACTACGGGTTTGCCGGAATGTATGATTTTGTCCAAATTCTTCATGGAGAGGAATCCTTGGTTGACCCAATGCAAATGGATTATGTCCGACTGCTCGAACTCATAGAGCTGAGTGATGTCGGTGCCAGTGTTGGCAATGTCCACTTGGAAAAGGTTGCGCCGTCTGAATCCGTTTGCCATGAAGATGCAGAGCCGTTCCCAAATGAATTTCAAAGGGAGCAACCAGGATGAGGGGATGGCACTGACTGTCATGCGGTCGGTTTGCTTGTCGCGCACAAGCATCTTGGCCTTGACTCCATTATTCTTCAAGGCCTCCATCAGGCGGTTGGCAGCAATAGCCGCACCTCCCGTACGTTCCGATGTGTTGACAATAAGTACTCTCATTCCGAGTGCAAAGTTACGCAAATTCTGCCATAAACAGGTATGGAATGAGGACAAACACAAAAATAAACATAAAAAAGACGCAAAAAATACGGCTTGTGTATTGTCCATAACGAATAAATCACTAACTTTGCATCACTTCTTCATAGACAAGTACAACTGCTTCAGTAGCTCAGTCGGTTAGAGCACCTGACTGTTAATCAGGGGGTCGTTGGTTCAAGCCCATCCTGAAG
>CAVISR010000127.1:0-2922 GCA_963645405.1 Acutalibacteraceae bacterium | reverse complement strand
GGAGATGAAGGGACGTCATTCAGCTTGGCAATGGCTGTTACCTTTTTAGCCTCCTTGAGGCGTTCTGCCATAAGTCTTTTACGCTTTCCCATAATTATTACTTCTTATTGTTACCTGAATGACCTCTGAATGTACGGGTAGGGGCGAATTCGCCGAGTTTGTGACCTACCATCTGCTCAGTTACATAAACCGGAATGAACTTGTTTCCATTATGAACTGCGATAGTATGGCCGATGAAGTCAGGTGAAATCATGCTGGCGCGTGACCAGGTCTTGACCACCTCTTTCTTCTTGCCGCCTTCGTTCATGGCAAGAATTCTCTTCTCCAGGGCTTCCTGGATATATGGACCTTTTCTTAAAGAACGACTCATAATCTCTAAAGTTTAATTCCGTTTATTTCTTTCTTCTTTCGATGATGAACTTATTTGAAGACGCCTTAGGATTACGTGTCTTATATCCCTTAGCAGGCAAACCCTTGCGTGAGCGCGGGTGACCTCCGGAAGCACGACCTTCACCACCACCCATAGGGTGATCTACCGGGTTCATAACGACACCGCGGTTGTGAGGTCTGCGACCGAGCCAGCGGCTGCGGCCGGCCTTGCCGTAAGACTCCAAATTGTGATCAGGATTGGATACTGTGCCCACGGTGGCGCGGCAGGAAACGAGCACCATTCTGGTCTCGCCTGAAGGCAGGCGGAGAACGGCGTGAGTTCCCTCACGTGCTGCGAGCTGTGCGAATGTACCGGCTGAACGTGCCATAGCGGCGCCCTGGCCAGGACGAAGCTCGATGTTGTGAACGAGAGTACCTACTGGAATTTCACTCAGAGGGAGACAGTTGCCGACTTCTGGAGCGACGCCGCTGCCGGAAGCGATAACCTGACCTACCTTGATGCCGTTCGGAGCGATGATGTATCTCTTCTCACCATCCTCATACTGAACGAGAGCAATACGGGCGCTGCGGTTAGGATCATACTCGATGGTAAGAACCTTTGCAGTGCACTCATCCTTATCGCGGAGGAAGTCGATGATACGGTACATCTTCTTGTGACCGCCACCGATATAACGCATGGTCATCTGACCTGTGTTATTTCTACCGCCTGTTCTCTTGAGAGGCTCCAACAATGATTTCTGAGGTTTCTTGGCTGTTATTTCCTCGAAAGTGCTGATGACCTTGTTCCTCTGACCGGGAGTTACCGGTTTGAATTTTCTTACTGCCATTGTCTTTCCCTCCCTTAAATATTGCTATAGAAATCTATCTTGTCCTCACCTGCAAGTGTGACATATGCCTTCTTGAAGTGATTCATGCGACCTCTCAACAGACCGGCCTTTGTATAACGGGACTTTCTCTTTCCGTGATAGTTGGCGGTGTTGATGTCTGCAACGGACACATTGTACATCTGCTCTACGGCAGCTTTGATCTGAATCTTATTCGCTCTGCGATCGACGATGAAAGCGTAACGGTTCAACTTTTCGCCCTGAGCCGTCAATTTTTCAGTAACTATTGGCTTAATAATGATTCCCATTTCTTTGTCTTTTTAGCGTCTTGCTCTAGAAGCGAGAATGTCCTGCACGCCGTCAACGAGCACGATGGAATTTGCATTCATAATCGTGTAGGTGTTGATCTCATCGACTGTGATGACCTTTGCCCAATCGAGGTTGCGAGACGAAAGGTAAATATTCGTTGAATTTTCAGGAAGAACGACGAGAACCTTGCGGCTGCCTGCCTTGAGGGCTGCGAGGATGCTCATGAACTCCTTGGTCTTAGGTGCCTCCATTGCGAACGGCTCCACGATGGTGATAGCGTTCTCCTGAGCCTTGTAAGTAAGGGCTGAGCAACGTGCGAGGGACTTTACCTTCTTGTTCAACTTGTTTCTGTAGCAGCGTGGAACCGGTCCGAAAACGCGGCCGCCGCCTACATAGATATTAGCCTTCAAGCTACCGTGACGTGCACCGCCGCCGCCTTTCTGGCGACCCTGCTTCTTGGTGCTGTAGGCAACTTCACTGCGATCCTTGGTTTTCGCAGTACCCTGACGCTGGTTGGCAAGATACTGGATTACATCAAGATAAATTGCGTGGTCGTTCGGAGTAACGCCGAATACCTTCTCGTCGAGAACGACCTTCTTTCCGGATTCTGATCCGTCAATTTTCAAAACTGACAATTCCATAATCTTAAGCCTCCACAATTACATAAGAACCCTTGGCTCCTGGAACAGAGCCCTTGACAACGATGAGGTTATTCTCAGGGATAACCTTGACAACCTGAAGGTTGAACACCTTCACTCTCTCATTTCCCATATGACCTGCCATACGCATTCCAGGGAATACGCGTGAAGGCCAGGAGGATGCACCCATAGAACCAGGGTGACGGAGACGGTTGTGCTGGCCGTGAGTCTTGCCGCCTACACCCTGAAAGTGGTGACGGTGTACTACGCCCTGGAAACCTTTACCTTTAGAAGTACCGACGACATCCACGAACTTTACATCATCACTGATGACATCAGTAAGTGAAACGGTGTCGCCCAGTTTCAGCTCTCCCTCGAAATCAGCCTCGAACTCAACGAGCTTCTTCTTAGGAGTGGTTCCTGCCTTTTTGAAATGCCCCATAAGAGGCGCGCTGGCGTGCTTTTCTGTAGTTTCGTCATAGGCAAGCTGTACGGCGGCATAACCATCTTTTTCAACCGTGCGAACTTGTGTGACAACGCAAGGACCAGCCTCAATAACAGTGCATGGTATGTTCTTACCCTCGGCACTGAAAACGGAAGTCATTCCGATTTTCTTTCCAATTAATCCAGGCATTGGTTTGTTAATTAATTGTTTATAAATACTTTAATCTTATCCGCCTAAAATTGCGGGCTGCAAATGTACAAATAATTTTTCAATAATCAATCACTTGATTTACATTAATTTGTATTGTACCTTTGCA
>CAVISR010000126.1:0-2971 GCA_963645405.1 Acutalibacteraceae bacterium | reverse complement strand
CAACAAATCCTCCTCGGAAGAATTTTCCTCGCTCCGCAGACTGAACTTCTTGCCCTTCTTTTTCTTGGACCCCTCGACAAGGGCCTTGGCTTCAGCGACCACGGCGGACTCAGCCCTCGCGGCCTTAGCGTACTCCTTGACCGCTCTATCTCTAGCCGATGCTCTCTCCTCAGCCGTGGCAGATGTGTCGTAATTGGGGGCCGGGACAAACTGCTGGTCACGCTCATTCTCCGTCTCTACAACACCTCTCTTGCGTTCTATCTCCATCGCCTTGTCCACGATATCCTTCGTCTTCTCTGTGTTAGCGACTCTCGTCACATCGAACCGTTGACTTGTCTTCTCCGGGTCGCAAAGGTCGGGAGTGAATCCGTCAACGGTTACCGGGGTCAAGTCCTGGTAGTTACCCTTGGTGTCGTACATCCTTCGGTCAATAAGGAGTTTCCAATAACCGGTCTTATCAGCGAATGCACCATAGGTTGCATACTTGCCATTGGCTATTCCACAAAACTTCGGTTGGAATCCCATTCTTCGGCAATACTCAAGGTAACGCTTGGCATTCACGTCAGCGGTTTCATACGTGGAATTGGCATCCCAATACTCATACGGGTAGATGAATTGGCAATCTCCTTTCGTCATGCACTCGCCAAGCACGTTGACCGTTCTGCCTACCTTCTCCCTCACTTGAGACAGGAACTCGTCCGCCTCGATCTCCTTCAGCCAATCGGTGTGCTCCTTCCAAAACTTATCGTTCGGATTCAAGGAGTTGTGGGTAAGCAATGCATTACGGAGCTCACGATAGTGTAGCTGCTTGTCGGTAAGACGGATTACTTGACCTCCACCTTCTTCGACTACTTGTCCGCTTTCTATTGTTCCAAGACCGCTACGGAACTCGCCGCTATAATCGTGGTTCTTCCAGAAGTCTTGTACATCTGCCGGCACCTTTGAGTCCTCATCGAATTTCTTCTCCTCTTGAACCTTTGTGTAGTCTCGGGCATTCTCCAGCCCCTTCTTCGGCACTCCGAGATAGTTGTACATCTGCATGAGTATATGATTGCTCATGCCAGAAGCGTGCCAAGGTATGATGAAGAATATCCGCGGGTCAGCCATAGCAGCACTTACGTGAATGTCATCCATTCCAACAAGGATGTTTCCAGCTCGGTCATGCATCTTGTTAAGGTCGAACAAACCCATTTTGCCGTTATTGGAGAACGGTTCAATACCCACCACGTTGTCGAATTCCAGGGTGTAGTACTTACCTGTCTTCTTATCCTGCCATACAGGAGCATCTTTGTATTTCTCATCTACCTCCTTGTATCCTATGCCCTTGCCCATAAGAGAGCCATTGACATATCCGTTCATTGTGGCGACGAGTTCAACTCCTTCCAGCTGCTTGCTATAGGCTTGCAATGCACCGCCTAGCATATGTATCTGCATGAGGTTCACGAACACATCAGGACTCAGTCTTTCGATGTTGTCCGACCAAGACCACTGACGTATACCACCACGGAGAGTCTGTTGTGCCGCATACACTCTTGCCTTCTTGATTCTCCTCGAGAATTCCTTCATGAACTTTTGGCGACCTTTCTCGCTCGCATCGGCATAAGCTTTTTGCAGAGCCGAGTACTTCGCATTCTTTTTCTCAGGGTCGCCCACGCCCAAGAGTTCAGCCGTCTCACCTAGAGCGTTGTCCGATGCCAACTGGATAGACTTGCCGGCAGCCGAACCTCGACTATTGCGGAAACGTTGGATGCCGGGGTATGCGCTGGATGCCTCTGCTGCTCTGCGCAAATCCAAAGCAACCTCATCGGGATATATCTCGCCGTTCTTTCGATAAGTATCCGTGTATGGAACCCATCCGCTCTTCTTCTTTTGTATAGCCATGTTCGTAATCCATCCGTCAAGAGAAGCGTAGTTTACTATCTCAAGGGATTTTTGGTAGAGGTCGCTCATCACTCTGATGCGCTCCTCCGCATTAGTCCTTGCCTCTCCCTTCAGCTTGCCAGATGTGATATCCTCCGCGAGAACGTCCACGGCCTGTAGGATTGTTGAAAGGTTCTGTTTCGCCTCGGCCAGTTCTTTTGCGTGGGTCTCTTTCCACTCCTTCAGCGCGGCCAACTCATCGAGCCACGTCTGGACATAGGACTTGCGTTGCTCCGCGGTCATCTTGCTCGTATCCTTGATGAGATGGCCATACAACTTCTTGCCTTGGATGAGTGCTGACGCATATTGTCCATTCTGGATGTATCGGCTGAAGACATAGCATACGGGGCATGGAACTTGGAATCCGCTCCCTATGGATGCGTTATAGAGGTCAAGAATCTGGCCGGGGGTGACACCATATTGTTGGCGCAACTGCAACTCGCATATAGCGTTGATGACCGCCTCGTTCTTCTTGCAGACTCTTGTGATGTCCACGCTCTTGGCGTACTGGGCATCCGAATTGTTGCTCACGCTCTTGTAGAGAGATTCTCCTGCCCAAGCCCATTGCGAACTCAGATATTCGAATCCATTGTCACCCTTGTCCAATACCGCATTAAGGAAGTCCGTATACTTCCGGTATACGATATCGGCATCCTTGAGTGAACCGACCTTGACACACTCGTCAACGAGGGTAGTGAGTGGAGAGCTTATACCCCTCACATCTTCCACTGACAGATGATGCTCTTTGTCGAACGTGCGTCCTCCAAGCGTGAACGACACCTTGCCGTCCTGTTCGATATTAGCCTCCAACCCGGCTCCGCTTATAATTTGCCGTATACTATAGCGACTCGGAGCGGATGCCTCGCCAGTCAGTACACCTTCCTCTATCGGCATAGCTTGTGGAGTGAAGTTGTCAAACATCTGCGCCAACCTGGTAGCGATGCCCTTCAGCGTAGGCATCTGAGCCTCTCCTCTATATACTGCACTAGCGTCACCGAACGCCCTCTCAATGGTATCCACGAAATCCTTCACGGACTGCTCCTCGGCTGTC
>CAVISR010000125.1:0-3037 GCA_963645405.1 Acutalibacteraceae bacterium | reverse complement strand
TGAGTCGACACCGTCGAACACGTTCTTACCGATGAATATCTCCGAAGGCTTAATGGCTTCGTAGTGGTTGTCACCGTCGGTCACTAGGTAATACATGTTCAGCTCCTTCAGGTTCTTGCAGCCCTTGAATGTTTCATCAGGAATTACGAGCGAGAGTTGTGTGTTGGCATTGCTCACATTGCTGGCACAATCCTCGAACACGATGCTCTTGATGTGCTCGTTGTTCTGGAACCCGCTCTCCGAGAGAGCGATGGTCTTATAATTATAGGTGGTACCTATATCATTGTAGAGGCGCAGTTCGCCTTTAGCATCATCGATGTCGTCATTGTCCACACCAGAGGCCTTGAGGTAGTAGATGGTCTTGTCGTTGTCCGGCACGAGCACGCTCGTTGTCTTGAAGTTGCGGTAGGTGCTCATCCATGGAGTCACGATGTTCTCCATTTCCTCGGTGTTCTTGTTGGTATACTGTGTCTTGCCGTCATTAGAAACGAAGTAGGCGTAGTTGACACCCTTCTCTGTGAACGAGTTGACATTGAAGTCGGTCTTTACGAACAGGTCCTTGTATTGGTTCCAGTCCTTGTCGGCAAGGAATTCTTCGTATACGGTGGTAGGAATGCGTATCTTCAGGTTGCTGCATCCATCGAACACACCTTTGCCCACAGGCATTTGGCTTGGGTGGATGACAGAGTAGTGGTCGGTGCCCTTGTCAGACGAGAGCACCAGGTCGAAGTATTCGAGGTTCTTGCAGTTAGCGAAGGCATAGTCGCCCAAAGCGATATTGAAGTCGTAGTAGGTCTCGCGGGCATCGGCCATTATTTCCTCAAACTTCACATGCTTTATGGTGTTGATGCCCTTGAACGAGCTTGCCCAGATTTTTGTAGTGTTGTAGTTGTAGGTTTCGCCTATGTCCTGGTATATCTTCAGAACACCGCCGTTGTCGGCAATCTTGGTACTATCACAGCCAATGACGTGCATCATTCTGACTTCAGATCCGTCCTTGCCAGTCTTCGTCACCCTGGTAGCGGTAGCATCATTGTTGTGGTCGTAGGTATACCACACGCCAGCTTCGGTGAAGTCGCTGGTACGTATTACATTAATGTCTGTTATTGGCACAATGTGCTTTTTATAAGGGCTCCACTTAGGATCGGCAATGAAGTTGTCGTAGTATTCTGCATCGACATACACCTTGGCATTCGGGCAGTTCTTGAACATATCGCTGCCAGCAGGCACGATGTCACCCGGGCGCAATGGCATATAAAAAGTTTCGCGGAGGCGGGGAGCCATAAGGTAGCTAAGATAGAGTCCTTCGAAACAAGAGTCGAATGCTCCATCGGCAATCTTTATGCTAGGCCAGCGGTAAGCAGACGTAGTTGGAAGGCCACTGACGACGTCGTGGAAATTAAGTTTCTTGACTCCCGGGAGGTAGGCGATGGATTCGGTTGCATAGTCGTTTGTTGAACCGATATCGCTGGCGACATTATGCCAAGAGAGTGTTTGATCGTAACAACCCGTTACTACAAGCAGTTCGGCATCGCCGTCCTTCTTTCCTATCTTTTGATATATGAGTCCATCCTCTTTATAGGATGTTGTGCTTACGTTCTTGCCGGCAATAAGGTTGGCGGTGTTGCCCGTTGAAGCATACACCTTCACCACTCCGGCAGACTGGTCTACAAAACAGTCGCTTAGTGTGCAGTCACCGTCGCTGACAGAGCCAACGATGCCTCCCACTTTGTCGTCGCCACCGATTGTTGATGCGCCTGTAACGTAGCAACTGGTCAAAGTGGAGCCAGAGTCAAGATAGCCAGCGATGCCGCCGACATTGTCTTCAACATACTGCACGCTGCCCTGGAACGAGCAGTGGTCTACAGTTCCGCCTTCCACTATCTCGCCGACGATACCACCGACGTTGTTTGGTTCGCCCTCTTTTGAACTACGTTCTAGGGTTCCGTCTGTCACATTACAATTTTTCACTACAGCATTACCTGAAACGTGGGCTGCTATCAAGCCAAGATAGCTATTGCTGCTGCAAAAGAGTTCCGGAGAACTGAGGTTGACGTTCTTCACCGTACCCGCCACATCGTTCACGGAGCAAACCGAGCTGAACAGTCCGGCATACTCTTGGTCTTTAATTGTAATGTTGCTAATGGTATATCCCTGACCGTCGAAAGTACCGCGGTAGCCATTCTTCAAAGAGGCTATAGGAGTAAACTCACCGGCATTAGTCATGTCGATGTCATTCATCAGTCGGCCATTGGCTTCACTCTTCTGTGCTACTATGTCGCGGAACAGAGCGAGCTGCTCGGGATTGTAAATCTCGTAAGTGCCGTCATACTCGTAGATATTTGTCGTACTGATGAGTTCCTGTCCGCCCATAGTGCCGACAGTGGTAGTGTCGGTGCAGGCGATGACCACACCGTCAGCAACGGTACAGTTGCGCACAGATGCTGCTATCGAGCGCTGCAATGATGAGCCGATGATACCACCGACACATGTCTCGCCCGCAATGCGGCTATTGCCCAAGCTGTGGTTCTTCACGCTACAGCTGTCGACATCAGACAACATGAGATTACCCACGATGCCGCCAATCTTTCCAGTATTGGAGTCTGCCGATGAAATGTATCCACTCACGGAGCAACTGACAATCTTACAGCTATTCTGAGCTTCACCGATGATTCCTCCAAGCGCCCGCACTTTCTTTGCATTTGCATTATTGAAGTCTGCGAAGTTGAGGCTTGCTTGGGTTACGTGACAGTTGCGTATGGTAGTGCCGTCAGCAGAACCGCACACAGCACCGATGGCATAAGGAGTGCTTCCCGGATTCAATGTGCTATAGCTTGGGCGCACAAGAGTGACGTTCTCTATTGTCGCACTAAGCGCACGTCCGAAAAGTCCACAGAGGGCGTCCGCACGAATGGTCAGGCCGGTAATGGTGTGTCCCTGTCCATCGAACTTGCCTTTAAAGCATGTTGATGTACTCTTGCCGATAGGCTCCCATGTGGTGTTGCCCTCGGGAGTGATGTCGATGTCGGCGGTAAGC
>CAVISR010000124.1:0-3084 GCA_963645405.1 Acutalibacteraceae bacterium | reverse complement strand
GCAAAGGCAAGACTTTTGCTTATTCCGCTGGCATCCCAATCACGGCAATAGGCTTCGATAGCCTGCTGGTGGTTGCAGTGCAGCTCACGTTTGTAGAGTTTCAACGCTTCCTTCTCTGCCCGTTCCGTGGTGTAGGTCATGTAGCACTCGTGCGGTTCTTCCACTCCATAGACTGCCGATGTCTGTCCGCGCCTAATAAAAACTTCACGGAAGAAACTGCGTCCTTCCTTGTTCTCCAGTCGGTTGATGGTGAAGATTTTCTTGCAGTCCACGTCGGTCAGTCCGAGAATCGCCTTGATGGTGTCGAAACGTTCACGGAACTTGCTCTGGTCGAGCAACATGATAACGTCGGAGTTGTTGATGATGGCTTCCTTCACTATCTCACTACCGATGATGTCCTGTATCTCCTGTGTCACCACACCCACACTTGCCCAGAATTTTCGGGCAGTCTTGTAGAGGTACTTGATGTACTCTGCCATCATGGGCGATGCAATGGCTTTCCACGCCTCCTCGATGATGAGCATTTTTCTATTTTTCTTGATGCGCATCTTCTGCAGGAACACGTCCATGATGATGAGCGTGACAAGAGGGAAAAGAAGCGGGTCGTCCTTGATGGAGTCAATCTCGAAGACGATGAAGGTCTCGTCAAACAGACTGCTGTCCATGTCCTCGTTGAGTGTCTGCTCGTGGGTGCCGCCCTTGTAGAACTCCTGCAACAGGTAGTTGTAGGCTGCCATGTCGATGCCGTGCAGGGCATTCTCCTTGCAGATGTCGGGGATGCGCTTGGTGGAGAACTCATAGAAGGTGTTGAAACAGAGGCGGTCGATGGCTTTTCGGTCGAAGTATGCCTCGTAGTATTCGTTGATGACCTGCTCTATGAGGCGGTCTTCCGTCTTCGTCACCGTTCCCTGACTGCCTTTCCAGATGAGCATGACAAGGTTCTTGAGGAAACCGAGCTTTTCAATGTTCCACTCCTCGCGCCGTATCTGGAACGGGTTCATCGTGATGGGATGCTCTTCGGTGTAACTGATGTACTTGCCGTCGAAATACTCGCAGAGTCCTTCGTAGGAGTTACCGGTATCGACAAGCACGATGTCGGTGTCCTGCTCGTGTGCCTGGCGCACCATGGAGTTGACGTAGAAGCTCTTGCCGCTGCCGGAAGGACCAAGAACGAAGAAGTTGCTGTTGTCGGTCAGCTTGTTCTTGCCCTCCTTGCCGGAGATGTCGATGCAGACGGGCACGCCCTGGCGGTCGGTGTAATAGACCTTGAAGGGAGTGTCTTCGCCATGAACGGCTTTCTCCTTGTACATCAGACAGGTGGCGGCATCGCTTAGTGTGAGGAAGCGGTCGTAGTCCTCGCTCAGACTGTAGCAGTTGCCGGGGAAGGACGACACGAACAGTTCCAACTGGTTGTAGGCTCGCTTGGAGATGTGGATGCCCATTCTCGAAAAGGCGTTCTCTACATGGTTGGTACACTTTTGTATATCGACCTCGGGGGCGGTGGTGACAATCAGATTAAAGTGGGTATAGACGAGTTGCTTGTTCTCTCGGGCTATCACTTCCTGCACTCGCTTGATGTCCTCCACGGCAATCATATTGCTGGGGTTGGGCATACTGGCGTGGCGGTTTTTCTTCTTGTCGAGCATAGCCAGTTCCTTCTTCTGATTGGGAATGAAGATGACTTGGTTATACACCACACTCTGGGCATTCGGGATGCTGTCGATGATGGAGAGCAAATCCACGGGCATGCTCGTGTTGTTCACCTCGATGTTGGTGTAGGGCCGGATGATGGTGGGGATGTTGGCACAATCCACATCCACCAGACTGTACACCTTACTGCGTCGGTCGCCCATGTCGATGGTCTCCTCGTCCACCTTGAAGCCGGTCATGCTCACCGTCTTGTCACGGAAGTTCATGGCAAAGAAGCGGTCAACATATTCGGATGCTTCTTTCTTGCCGAGAAACTCTGCCTTGATGCCTCCGTCCTTCAGTTGGTCGTGAACTTTTCTGACTTTCACCAAGAAGTCGCGCCATTTTTTGCTATCGTACGAGAAGAGCCGGCTCTTCTTGTTCTCCTGCGTGATGGTGAGATAGGTGACGGAGTCGGTGTATTCACGTCCGTTGTAGTAGCGGAAGTAGGCTTCGGAGAGGAACTCGTGACCGCCTTCGCTGTCGTCCTTGAACTGCTTTCGGGTAAACACATCCTGTTTGTGGATGGCATAGCCCTCGCCGAGTGTCTGGCAGATGGCGGTCATCAGGTGGGTGAACTCGTAGTAACTGTCCACATCGGCAGAAAATTTCTGTACGGGGTTCTCTATCTTCAGCACGGCAGAGTATTCGCCGGTCTTGGTGTAGAGCACGCCGATGCCGTCCACATCCTCGATGGAGAAGTAGATGTCCTGGAAGATTTTCTTGCGCTTGCCGCCTGTGCCGAAAGCATAGACGGAAATCGCCATGCCGATGCAGAGGGCTACGAAAAACAGTATTGCGTATAGTATCATCTGTGTTCTGTTTACATATAAACAAATGTATTTACTAAGGGTTTATACCTTGGTTTTCAAATGCTTGCTGAGCCTGCTTAGGTAACTGAGTCCTGAAGGGGCAACCTGCACATAGCCCAGGGCAAGAATGTTTTGGGTGTAGTGTTTTATGTTTTTGGGTTTTCCATGCGGAGTACCATTGTGTGACAACATCGGGCTGAACCAACGGTCGACGGCCGAAGGGAAAGTCAAAGCCCAGCTACACTCAGCCCAGGGCATCGCCCTGGGTAACAGGCGTTTAAGTACCCTGCGCCCTGTAAGGGCAGCTACATAATATCTACAATAAAAGGTAGGCTCATCCACCACGATGTAGCGAAATGAACCTACCATGTCAAACTTATCAACTATCCGAAAACATTCATAATCTTCTTTGGTTTTGTACGGTTCTGACAATGAACACTTTTCGTTTACCAACTCTTTGACCGTGCATAAATGAACACTCCCTTGTCGGCGTGCTTGGAATGCAAACCCTTACGCTGTTTGAACAGTATAAGGGCTGCACCCACGCTGACCGAAGCCACCAGGACTATGAGTCCCGTCACGA
>CAVISR010000123.1:0-3152 GCA_963645405.1 Acutalibacteraceae bacterium | reverse complement strand
TTGTTACAAACTGGAATACCTTGACTTGTCACCCTTCAATACGGCTAGCGTGACGAACATGACCTCTATGTTCAGCAATTGCACGAACTTAAAAGCCATATATGTGCTCAAAGGGTTTACGACGGACAACGTTACGGAGTCTACGAATATGTTCAACGGCTGCACCAGCCTGTCGGGCGCAGTGACGTACAATGCCGAAAAGATTGATGTCACCATGGCCAATACCTCTACCGGATATTTTACCGGAGGAGCACGGGTGGAATACAACAAGACGACCGAGGCATTGACGTTCACGTGTGGCGAAGAAAGTACAGCCAGCAGCGACGACATAGAGGTGTTTTACCTCAATAGCGGCACCGCCGACCCGCAATGGAAAGATTATGCGTCAGACATGGAAAGTGTGGTGTTCGACGCTTCGTTTGCCAAAATGCGTCCCAGTTCGTGCTACTGCTGGTTCAGTGACATGATCTGCCTGAAAAGCATAACGGGCTTGGAATACTTGAACACCGAGAACGCGCGGAACATGTCGTATATGTTCAAGAGTTGCTCGGTTACAGAACTAGATTTGTCGAAGTTCAACACTGCCAAAGTGACAGACATGAGCTATATGTTCAGTGGTTACAACGCCAAGACTCTCAACCTGTCCAACTTCAACACGGAAAACGTGACCAACATGAGCAACATGTTCAATAATTGCAGCGTACTTACTTCTCTCGACGTTTCCTCGTTCAACACCGCCAACGTGACAGACATGAACCACATGTTCAATAATTGCAAAGTCCTTTCTTCTCTCAAGCTCTCCTCGTTCAACACCTCCAACGTGACAACGATGAACCACATGTTCTGTTACTGCAGCAAACTGACAGCGCTGGATTTGTCGAGCTTCAACACCGCCAAGGTGACCGACATGTACTATATGTTCGCCAACTGCACTGGCTTGACAAAGCTTGACCTGTCTGGCTTCAACACTGCCAAGGTCACGGATATGGGCTGCATGTTCAGCAACTGCAGCGGTCTGACTACGCTCAACCTGGCGAGCTTCAGAACGCCGGCTGCGACATCAATGTCCTATATGTTTCGTGGTTGCAGCGGGCTCGTCTCTCTCAATCTCTCCTCGTTCAACACTGTCAATGTAACAGGCATGTCGGGCATGTTCAGTGGTTGCAGCAGCTTGACTCTGCTCGACCTAGCCAGTTTCAATACGGCAAACGTGACCAATCTGACTAATATGTTTGAGAAATGCAGCAGCCTGAAAACCATATATGTGAGCGACAAGTTCACTGTTGACCAAATTGCGTCTACCCGCATCCTGTTCACCAACTGCACCAACCTGTCGGGCGCTGTGGCTTACGACGCCAACAAGGTAAACGCCTCGATGGCGAACTACACGACCGGCTACTTCACAAAAAAGACTGCGAAAGCGCTGGCGGAATACAACAGCGACACCAAGACGCTCACCTTCAAGTATGGATATGAGAATTTTTACCCCTACGACAACCTGAGCGTGTACATACTGGACAATGAATTGAGCGACCCAAAATGGATGGGCGATGCCATTATGTACGTCGTTTTCGACCCGTCGTTCGCCTCAGTGCGGCCCACGTCGTGCTACAAGTGGTTCTACGGCCAGACGGAGCTGACAAGGGTTGACGGCACTAAAAACTTCTGCACTGACGACGTGACAAACATGGCGGGCATGTTTGCAGGATGTTCGGGCTTTTTCCTGCCCAATTTCACCACTTTCAATACGAAGAACGTGACGACAATGGCATCGATGTTCCAGAACTGCTCGTCGCTGCCCGAACTCGATGTTTCCAGTTTCAATACGGAAAAGGTGACCGACATGAGCTCGATGTTTGCCGGATGCTCAGACCTGGAAGAGCTCAACCTGTGCAAATTCAATACGAAAAGCCTGGAAACGGTGACAGCGATGTTCTCGGGATGCTCAAGCCTGAAGGCCATCTACGTAAGCGAACATTTTGTCACCACCAGCGTCACCGCCGGCGCCGACATGTTTGCCGGCTGCACCTCGCTGGCGGGCGCCGTGGAGTTTGACAGCGGCAAGACCGGCGTGGCCATGGCCAACTATGAGAACGGCTACCTCAAAATAGACGCCGCATGGGCGGAGTTCGACAGTGAAACCCAAACGCTCACTTTCAAATATGGGCTGGTGAAGCCGAGCAGCACCGAAACGGTGAGGGTGTATTCGCTGAACGATGAAACGCACAGTCCAGGGTGGACTGCATGCAGAGTCCTGAAAGTCGTTTTCGAACCGTCGTTCGCCTCAGTGCGCCCCACATCGTGCTTCAGATGGTTCTATTGCCTGTACGATTTGGCGAGCATTGAAGGTCTGGAGTACCTCTGCACCGACAGCGTGACGACCATGGCAGTAATGTTCCACTCATGCAACACGCTCAAAGAACTTGACCTGACGCATTTCAACACGGAGAAAGTGACAAGCATGGAAACAATGTTCTACATGTGCACGTCGTTGACCACAATTTACGTCAGCGACAAATTCGTGACGACGGCAGTAACCAACGGCATCGAGATGTTTAACCGCTGCTCCAAACTTGTTGGCGCCGCAAGCTACAACAGCAACAAGGTAGACCTGGACATGGCAAACTACAAGACCGGCTACTTCAAGACATATTATAGAGTAGGTGACACCAAGCACGACCTATGCGGTGAGACTCTCAGCGTGAACGAGCTTGTATTGGAGGACGGCAAGGACTTTGTGACCTACGCACCGTTCACAGCCACCACAGCAACTTACTCACGCACCATATCAAACAACTGGGGCACGCTCTGTCTGCCGTTTGCAGTGGACGCATCAAGCATGGCAGACTACAGCTTCTACACGCAGAAAAACGTGACAGGCGACCTGATAACACTCACACAGATGGAAGGTAAGATTGAGGTCGGCACTCCAGTGCTTGTGTATTCTGACAAAGGCAGTTTGAGTATTTCGGCAAGCAATGCATCAGTCGTAACCTCACCAGCCGACGGCAATAAGGCAGGCGGATGGCAGCTCGTAGGCTCGTTCACCGAGACTACTGTGCCCGATGACGGCTACATCATCTCGAAGAACAAGTTTTGGTTGACTTCTGATTTGAAGAACAATGCATCGGTAAAGGCAGTGAAGACCAAAG
>CAVISR010000122.1:0-3252 GCA_963645405.1 Acutalibacteraceae bacterium | reverse complement strand
TATTCACTACACGCCAAGGAGTGAGCACCGTTTCTTTATCGGGGAAGCGGAAGCGCGCTATCATCTCTGCTATTGCCTTCACCCGCTCGGTGATGGGCAGTGTGTCGGCAACCTTTATGTCGACAGGTATGTCGGACGCGGCTGCAGTGAAACGGTCTTCCTTGAATATGCCGAGTTTCATAAGGGCTTGCATCTCCGCTTTGCTCACGCCCTTTGGCATGAATGTGGTCCACGAAGTGTCGTCCACCTCGTCGAGAATACGCTGGAGTGTGATGTCTTTGCCCTCCAGGTCGCACCCGAAGATGAGCATCGGCAGACGGGTGTAGATTTCTCCCAACACCTTGAAGGCTTCTTTCGACTTGTCGACAGCTTTTCTGGTTTCGGCAGTGACGGTTTCCTTTGACTTCTTTGTGTCGGGCTTTGTTTTCCTCTGTTTCTTTGGTTTCTTTCCAGGTTCATTCTCGTCGAGTCCGGATTGGGCAAGACGTACGATGCCATCGTTGCCTCCGTCGCCTGCGGCAAAGGTGTGGCCGCTCTTGACCATCTTCAGACCAATCTCGCCAATGGCACGATACTGGTCATCCGTAAGATGTCCGAGGTCAACAAACAGACGGCGGTCACGGAATCCCTTGCGCTTGATATGTTCTTTGTAAGCCTTGCCCACATCCTTCATGAAGGAAATGGTGTCATAAGGTTTTTCCTGGCTGCCCTCATGGGCAATGATTGCCATGAAGTGCAAGGTGGTTTCAAGTGTCTTCTCGCGAGGCTCTGACGAGTGATGCTGGCTGGTTGTGCACTGTTGGTCCACATATTCGTTGACGACTTCGATGGTGCGGTCGGGAGCGAAGTCGAAGGCATAGCACACTTTCTTCTTGGGGAACACACTCCGCCTGGTCGGTGTCTGGGCACGGAAGATGGTCTGCAGATAGAATGCAGCACTGATCTTTGCACCACCGCAAAGCATGAACACCGCACTCCATTCGGGCACGCTCACGCCAGTGGTCAAGCGACCACAGGTGAGTGTGATGGTCTTATCATGGGCGGCGATGTTGTCTTTCACGTTCTTTACCGAGTCGCTATTGTCCTGGTCGTCATCACCCTCGCCAGCTACATTGATGACATAATATTGCTTCAGCGTAGGGTGTTCTTTTATCATTCGGCTCAATGCGGCCGCCTCCGACACTCCAGGAAGCACCCACAACGTGTGGCTGAGGGAGAAACGATATTCCTCGGTGGAGTAAGGATAGTTGGAATCGGCACTGTCCTTGCACATCAGGTCGAGGAAGTCGTTCACTTCCTTCTCGTGCACAAAGTTGTCAGTGTCCTTGTCCACACGGAAGAATTCTGCAAAGTTGAAGAAGTCGTTCTCTTCATCGCATTCATAATCGAACACATTGTCTATATTGTAGGTGTGCAGCTCCAGTCGCGGAAGGTCTTCGTAAGGATTTGGTTCATCGGGATGCTCATCATACCAACGCAGCTTGGCTTCCTGCTCCATCTCGTAAGTCCACGAGTAGACTTCTTCGGCCCTGAAGTTGTCGAGGATGTTGTAGGGCGTGCCCGAGAGATAGAGGGTGCGCATCTTTTCGTGTTTCTGGAGTTCTGCGATGACACTCTCGCCCAATTCTGTCTTCGTTCCTTCGTGTGCTTCATCCACGATAAGCAGGTCCCAGTCAGCTTCGAAAATCTTGCGGTTCTTCTTGTACTCACCCGTCTCCTTGTCCCACGAGCCACGAAGGTCTTGGATGGAGGCGAAATAGATGTAGCGCATATCGCCGCTTCCGGCATTCTTCTCCAGTACATCGAAGTTCTTTACTTTGATGCCAATCAAGCTTTTGAGGCTTTTCTGTTCTTCTGTGTCAGTTGTGGAAGATTCTGGCATCTTCACCTTCTTGTGTCCGAAGAAATAGTCGTCGCCGAATCCAAGCAGATTGAAATCCTCGAACCATCCGCTGCGTACCGACGGGCGATGGGTGATGATGAGTGTGCGGCGGTATTGCTGGCGCTTGATAACCTCCAGCGCACACAGTGTCTTGCCGAAACGCATCTTGGCATTCCAGAGCATCTTGTTGCCTACGGCAAACCGGGCAATCGTTTCGCAGATGGCTTTGCTCTGCTCATCGCGGAACTTGATTGCCATGCATGATGAGGGCTCGACCTTCTTGAAATCATTCAAGTCCAAAGACGAGCGGCGCTCCTTGACGGCAGCAATGGCTTTCTTTACTGTCTCCACATCGTTCACCTTTACCCATTCGTTTGCCACAGCGCCGTTGTTGTTGGTCAGACAGGCATTGGCATAACCACTATTCTCCAAAACCTCCCTTACGTCGTAATCGGCAAAATGATATTTAATGCCATTTTCCTCGAAGAACGCAAGTTCGGCGTAGAGCAGTTCATAGTCGATGGAAGCTGTACCGGTCTGCTGGTTGATGCGTGCAGTGGCTTTCTGCCGAAGCTCATGGCAATCGGCTTCAAGCACGTCCGCACTCTCTGCCTCTATGGAGGTCATGCCAACCTTCAACAGACCTTTGTGCTTGGCATCATCGATGCGATAGACATAGATGACGGGAAATTCGTATGTCGCTATTTTTATCATAGGCTATTTGTTCTTTACGAGTGAAGCAAAGTGGATGGCGCAGTTCTCGTCCCAATCCATTATCTTGCAGAATGTGTCGTTGGCATCTTCGAAGAGAGAATTTTGCTCATATTTCTTCTTTGGAGAGTATATCAGTTGCAATGTAAGCCCATCCATTTGCCAGAGATTCCAGGAAATGACATCCGCAATTTCCCTGACATATTCGATTGGCGGCATTTCTTCCTTGCCAAACTGGAACTGGTAGTAGTCGAAGAGCGAGAGCAGTAGGTTCTCGCGTGCCAGGAGCAAGTTGTCGCCCTGCCACTCGAAACCGTATATGTGCTTATATGCCAATTTTGTGAAAGCCATCCATTCTTCTTTTGACTGTGCATTCTCGCATATCACACGCATCTTCCTGTCAAGCAGTCCGACGCGCAGTTTCACCTTGCTGCGGAAACGCACCGCAGGGCTGTCGCTGTCGTAACGGTTGACAAGATACGGAGCCTCGCCGCAAGTCACCTCCATGCGGTTGAGCAATACATAATCCTGCCATGTCTTTCCTTCGGGGAAGATGACTTTCTGTTCGGGGTCCGACTTCTTCAGTGGAGCGAGAGTATATTCGTGAGGACTCTTTTTGCTGGAGTTGGGCGCATTGAACGGATTTTTGTACCCAAACC
>CAVISR010000121.1:0-3353 GCA_963645405.1 Acutalibacteraceae bacterium | reverse complement strand
TATCTGTGGGAGATATCTTCCGCGTATTCTGTGAGTTCCGTGTTCAATAATCATCCGTTATATCCGTCTCATCCGTGGTCAAAATTATCTGTGTCCATCTGTGATATCTGTGGGAGATATCTTCCGCGTATTCTGTGAGTTCCGTGTTCAATAATCATCCGTTATATCCGTCTCATCCGTGGTTAAACTCCTTCTTACACATTCTTGAGACTCTTGTTTTGCCATGTGTAGCGGTCGCCTACCACATACTCGCTGTGTTCGAGTTCTGGGGCGAGGCATGAGGTGGCGTAGATGACCTGATAGGTGTCGGGGTTGTACTTGCTCAGACGTTCTATCAGTGTCTGCTGGAATTTCCGGGCGCGTGCTTCTTCCATTCCCTTATCCTCCATGTTGTCGGTGAAGATGAAACGAGGATAGCGCATCCATTCTATATCGAGCGAAGCGAAAAAGAGAGAGAAGCGTGCCACAAGCTTCAAAAAGAAAGTGGACGATGCACTGTATTTGTCGCTGCGCTTATGCAGATAGAAGATGTTGTTGGAGAAATCGACATGGAACTCAGGCTCCTGGGCGTGGACGAAGGCTTTCTGTCGGTTCTCGTCGTGGTGGAGCAGATATACTCCATGTATCTGCATCTTCGCCATCACTTCCCGCTGACGCTGTTGCTGCCGGGAAATCTTGGCATCGACATAACGCTCAATCTTGTCGTGCTCTTTCTTCAGGGTGTCCTGTTTCTTCAGCAACTGCTCGTAGTAGTCGGCGCGGTCGCGGAGTGTGTAGAGCTGCAGAAGTTCTCCCTTTACCTCTCCCTTGCGGTAGTTGAGGTCTTCTATCTGTTCTGCCATACTGCTCCGGGCTGTGCCCAAGAGGGCATTGAGCGAGCGTTGGGCAGATGTGTATTTGCGGTGCAGACTGCGTGACTGTGACTTCGTTTTGAGGAGATTCTCCTCGTCACGTGACAGAATGGCTTTCGCCTCGTCTATCTGGAATGTGAGTTCGGCGATGAGCCGCTTTGCCTGTGTCACGCCGGTGTGGTTGTCCACATGGCTCTTGCACAGTCGGCACACTCCCTCGGGGGTGTTGTCGGACAGGGGCGTGAGGCACTCGGGACAATATTCCAGCCGAAGGTTGCCAAGCACCTGACGGGTGGAGATTGACTGCTGCAGTGCACGGCTTTTGCTTTCGAGTTCGGCGATGAATATTCTGCTATCCTGGATGTCGTGCTCCAATGAGTCTATCGCTTCTTCGTTCTCGTTGCAGAGGCGTGCCAAGGTGCAGAGTTCGTCTTTCTGCTGTTGGGTCTGCGACTTTTGCTGGACGTTGATTTCCTCACCACGGCGCGCCTTTGTGATTTGGTTTTCGATGTTTTCTATCTCTTTGTTCTTCTCCTCGATGAGGTTGCAGAAATAGTCTGTTGAGCGTTGTCCTTTGGGCAGGGTTGCCTCAAGAACCCGACGTTCAGCTTTTGCCTCGTCTATCTGAGTGGCAAGTTCCTTCAGACGGATTTTTGCCTTATAGAGGTCGAAGTCGTAGATGCCCATGAGGAGGTCGGCTACGGTCTCGCGTGTAATCTGATTGTCGAACTGTTCGTAGTAGAACAGCGACGGGAGTGGCGACTCCTGGTCGATGAACATGAGACGGAGCAGCTGGTGCATGGTGATGTTGCTGTCACCCTGTACGATGGGTATACCCATCATTTCGAAGAGGACATTGGAGAAACTGCGGGTGTTTGCCGTTGAGTTGTAACCGAACATGTTGCTGTCGCAGTTGCCGGCAAGCGTCTCGTCGAGCGGTCCCCAATAGATGGTCATGCCCCGTTTGCCCAGCACCTCACCATTGTCGTTCTTCTCGATGTGGCGTACGAGCGTGAAGGTGGCTTCACCTGTACTGACCTCCACCAACACAGAAGCACACTTACGTGCTTCGGGCACAAAGTGGGTGTAGTCACCACCCAATCCATAGAACAGGAGCCGAGTGATGGTGGACTTTCCGCTGCTGTTTTCACCACGGATGATGTTGATTCCATGGTGGAAATGCTCGTCGTAAGCCACCTCGTCGTTGTCGGTGAGCACATAGAGCCGGTTGACGAAGAGATTAACAGCCATCGTATTTTGATTCCAATAGTTGTGTGCGGTATTTCAATCCATACACACCGTTCAGCGGTGTGGTGCGGAAGCAGTAGCAGAGCCAGGAAACGACATTACGTTCGCTTTCTGTCAAAATATTATTGTCCAACTGTGCCATGACTTGCTGCATCTTGTCTTTGTCGAGCACTTTTACCTGTTGCTCTTGAAACAGTTCGGGGTCGATGAGTCCATAGCTTGCCAGATGGCTGAGTGCTATCATCTGGTATGGGCGCAGACGTTCGAAGAACTGGCGGTCGTGGGTCACGGCGTTGTATGGGTTTGCTGTTCTTTCCTTGATGCGTTCGTTGCGCGACTGGCGGAATTCCGTTTCAGTCTTCTTCAGACGTATATTGTGCACCTTGTAGGGGAAGAGCAGGTAGAAGTCGAAGATGCGCAGGCGGTCCACCTCGACTGTGTCGTCACCATCGAAATGCTTCAGTATCTGGAGCATGCGGTAGATGGTGTGGAACGGGTCAAATGCCGGGATGTACATCGTTGTCGTAGTCTTTCCAGTTGATGTGGCAGTTGCCAGTGAGATAGTAGAGTATGCCGAAGATGTTGTCCTCGGTATAGCAGAGGCAAGTGTCGTTGGCTCCATTGGCTTCTATCTCTTGCATGATGGGGCTGACCACCTGCTCATAGACTGCAGTCTTTATGTTGTCGAGCGGACGCACATTGCGTATGAGCGGCATGATGTAGGTGTCGAACCTGCAGGCTACCTTGGCAAAGAGATAGGCATCAATGCGCTGTGCGGACTCGTAGTATTGAAACCGCGTCGCTTTCTTGGCATAATGCATCTTGCTGCGCTCTGCCTTTTCGATATCGGAGGCAGAGAAGTGTCCGTCGGTAAGCTTCTGCTTCAGTCCGACTGTGTGGCGCAACTTGGTGTGGTAGCGTTTGATGTCGTCGAGCTTCTTCTGCAACTGTATGTTATTGGCATACTCATCCTGAAGCTTGCGGAACAAACAGGACAGGCGCGTCTCCGGGGCTGGTGCTTCGTAGTTGTACTGAATCTGTTCACCTACATGCCCAGCCACTTGATTGTGACCATCGTTGACCTCTATTTTCGTTTGTCGTTCTGGCATATTGAGTATCGAGAGTCTTTTCGAACACGGAAAGCACGGAACTAACGGAAACCATGCGGTGCGTTTTTTTATTTAACCACGAATCTCGCAAATACTACGAATCTTTTCTTCTGACCACGGATTGAGCGGATTGAACGGATGCCTT
>CAVISR010000120.1:0-3394 GCA_963645405.1 Acutalibacteraceae bacterium | reverse complement strand
CATTTTCTTATTGTCTTTTTGTCTTTTTGTCCTACTGTCCGCACTTTCAGTCCTTGCGACCCCTCTCCTCGCTTTGGTTTTCTCTACCAAGTTCCATCTCTCTTAGCCAGGCTGCGCACAGTTCCGCCCCATTTACCGTCGTGTCACTGCCTCATAAACGTGCTAGGAGCAAAAAAATGGCTAGGAGCAAAAAAAATAATCCGAATCAGTGTATGCCGAATGGAATTTTTCGTATATCTTTGCAATCGGAAGAACTCTAAGTGCTAATTTGCTGTACTATGATGAATCAGGACATTAGTTTAACCCAAAAATAAGAAATGCGTATGAAGAGAACAATTACTTCTTTATTCGTGGCCATTATGCTGCTCGTGAGCGGTAGCGTGAAGGCTCAATTCTCTGCAACATTAACCGACGAACAACGCACAGAATTCTGCGAAGGTTCCGACGTCACATTCAGTCTGTCTGAAGTTGCAGCACAGATGAACGTAACCGTCACTCAACTGGTGGATGCATTCGACGAATGGACTGCCAATGCCAACGGCGACACCAACGGCTACGAGTTCAATGGTTTCTTCATGTTGGAGAACTCCACCTCAACCCCTACTTTCTTCAGCGAGCAGTACGGCGGCTTCGAGATGGACCAGTACGGAAACTTCAGTGGATGGACCACAGGTGCACTCTGGGGAGTCTACATCCACTACATGGACGTCGAGTCAAACACACTGGCATTGACCATCTGCCAAAACCCGTCAAACCCACTTGATGCAGGCATCGAGTGCAAGGGAACCGTTTCGCTCAACCTCAACAACGGTCAGGCAACATTCGACCTCACCTTCTCCATTGACGCAGGCGAGCAGATTGACAAGACTCCGGAAACCGACATCACCAAACTGACAGTCGTGGGCGAGACATCCTACGACATCGTACAGGAGCAGAACAGCGAAGGCTGGAGCTATGAATACACCATACCAACCACCGGCATCGGCGATGCGCTGGGCATCGACACCGACTACATGGCAAGAGTGTTCCGCCAGATGGTGTTCGCAAAAGAATACGACACCAGCAACGAGCAGTGGAGCGGACTGACAAGCAACGGCGCTGCACCTCCATCACCTGGATTCTACTTCAGCGGCGGCATCATCCACATCGACCCGGAGACAGAGCAGGAAGTTGAAGAGCAAGAATGCCGCAATGCTGCATACCAGGACGGAAACCTGTTCTACATAAACAGTTTTGAATATCTGCCGGAAGACGATGCCATTTACTGCACTGCAGGCCAGTATCCCGACGGAATGACACCGGGTGAGACAAGAAAAGCCGACATCTACATCGTCTATGGCGACAAGGCATACATCATCCACTTCACATTCAGCCTGCCCGAACAGACACTCATCACCGACCTCACCAAGGTGGGCGAAACTACATGGACCATCACCGACCGTGACCCACAGCTCACATGGAACACCCTTGAGTACTACATGCTCAATGCCGACTCCATCGCTGCCCTCTTCACAGCAAAGGCTGGCAAGGAAGTCACTCCAGCCGACTTCAAGCTCATCGCAACCAACTCCTACGGAAGCATCAGCGACAACTACACAGCCGACTATCTCGACGAGGTACAGGGATTCTGGCTCACTGACGAAGGAATCATCGGCAACTACAGCGACGACGGCACATTGTACTACATCGACTACATCCACAACGACTCAGTACAAGCCCTCGGACTTGGCAACAAACCAAGCGTATTCGAAGGCGGCGAATCAGTAGCAGGATCAGTCTACCTCGTAGTAGGCGACTCTCTCTACTATGCAATCAACGTGAACATGACAATCACGGCTCCCAAATACACACTTGAGACCTGCGAGATGTCTGAATACGACCTCACGGTGAAAGTTGTTCCATCCTCATCATGGGAAGTAGGAAGCACCTCAGTTGAAGACATCGAGGAGATAATCGGAATGACAGACGCCAAACTCTACGGAGTGGCTTCAGACGGTAGCCTCACCACAACCTATTCAGTGAGCGAAGCATCAGACTACGGAGGCGGCGGCTTCTGGATGTCAGCTGCCGACGACAACGGAACAGCTTATGCAGCCAGCTACACAGGCAACGGAGCATACGCAATGTGGTACTACGGCAGCGAAATCACATGGTTCAACGTACCAGGACTTCCACAGGCAGGCGACGTGGTCAACAGCACATTCTACCTTGCCAACCTCTGGGACGGAAAAGCAGTGAAAATCAACCTCACCCTCAAGTACGTGGAGACCATCGTTGAAATCAAGCCAGTCGGGACAGAGACAGTCTACGTAGAAGCACGCAATGACAGCGGCGACGACTTCGACGAAGTAACCCTCAGCCTTGCCAATGCATGCGAACAGCTCGTCTGCAACGAAGAGGACATCCTCGAAAACGGCGAATGGATTGTGGAGAGCGCAGACAACGAACTCACAGCCGACGACTTCGACGACATGTACGGATTCAGCTTCAATGCCGACGGCGAAGCAGTGTCAGCCGACCAGGCAGTGTTCCAGATAGGATTCATCGACGGCACAATCCACTCATTCGTGGTTGACGACGCCAACCTGAACAACACCTACACCACTACCCTCTACCTCCAGTACAACAACAAGATCTATGCCTACAACATTGTAGTCAATGGCGATGCTACTGGAATCAGCGCAGTGGAAGCAAACAACGACGATGCAGCCTACTACGACCTCGCAGGACGCAAGGTGGCACATCCGTCAAAGGGAATCTACATCAAGGGTGGCAAGAAGATTCTCGTAAAATAAGAATACAGTCCAACTCCTATAACAAAGCAAGGTGCATCCCACAAAGATGCACCTTGTTCTGTTTTCGCCAGACAACACACAAGCCATCGCTAGCTTTAACGCTCTCGGAGAAAGCTAGCTCCCAGCGCATGGGCGCATGTCGGGCGTTTGTGCTCCAATCTGTCGTTCGAACGCAAGTTCGCTATGTAGGAGTCAGCGCTCTCCGAGCGCGAAGCGAATATTTTCGATAAGCCAGATGAGCAGAGCCAAGCCTGCTTGAGCTATGCCATGGCGAGAAAATTTACGCGAAGCGAATGTCCGAAAAATCGAATGACCATGCGGTGGGTTTTATATCTAACCACGAATTGTCACGAATCTGACGAATTTTTCCAACATTAATCATCGTGTAATGGACCATTAATCTGTCATTAATATTTTTCGAACCACGAATTATCACAAATCCATCCGGATGGTAGGAGCTAGCCCTCTCCGAGGGCGTTAAAGCGAGCGTGGGTTTGTGCGTTGTAAAACATTGCGAGCTGTCGCTCGAGTGCATTGTAATAGGAGCTAGCCCTCTCCGAGGGCGTTAAAGCGAGCGTGGGTTTGTGCGTTGTAAAACA
>CAVISR010000119.1:0-3397 GCA_963645405.1 Acutalibacteraceae bacterium | reverse complement strand
TTTTATCCGCAGAACTTGTATGGAACTTAAACGGAATACGTTGCGAGCCAAAATGAGTTGCGTTTCCATTACCCACACGAATCAACATAACCCCATCATTAAAACAAAGAACGATGAGCAATAATAGAGCAGAAAATCCAAACATCGCTTCGGATAGAATAGATGTCCTCGAAAAGGATGAGGTGTTTGTCTTTGGCAGCAACCTTGCCGGTAAGCATATAGGTGGCGCAGCTCGAGCTGCACATAAGAAGTTTGGAGCACAATGGGGAGTTGGCGTTGGATTGGCTGGACAGTCTTATGCTATACCGACTATGCAAGGCGGCGTTGATACCATCAAGCCGTATGTTAACCAATTCATTGAGTTCGCAGCGAAGCATTATGAACTCAAATTCCTTGTGACTCGCATAGGCTGCGGCATTGCCGGTTTCAAAGATGAAGAGATTGCTCCACTATTCAAAGATGCTGTAGGAGTCAGCAACATATATCTGCCCAAACAGTTTTATGACATAATTGTTGCTCCATATTTAGAGCATTGCTTCTATTATGGAAAGAATGTACCGGATGATTATGGTGCACATGTTGGCCATATGTATGAGGGCACCTGGCTACATCTTCATTTTAACCATGACAATTATCTTTTTGGTAATACCATATATTATATTAGGGAGGGGCTCGGCAACTTCTGCGTAGACGATGGTGTACCCATTTCAATGAAAGCAATCCTTTACAACCGTTTCTGTCATTGGGGATATTGTGAAACGCCTGATACATTCCGTGAATGGTACGAAAGTATTGACTACACGAATGTAAAGAGACGGTCTGACGAACCGCAGAACGATCCGACGGCATATTACAATCCTATGCTTATTGGGGCAATTCTTGGTGATATAGCAGGCAGTATCTACGAGTTTAGTCCGCACAAATCAACTGACATCAACCTTTGTGACGTGGGTATGGATTACACCGACGACTCCATCATGACTGTCGCTGTGGCTGACTGGCTGTTGAGCGACAAGAGGCTTACGAAGAAAGGTTTGGTGTCTTGTTTGCAGAAATGGGGTCGCAAATATCCCAATCCTATGGGTGCTTACGGCGGAATGTTCTCAGAATGGCTGCAATCCGAAAATCCAAAGCCTTATAAATCATGGGGCAATGGTGCTGCAATGCGTGTTTCTGCCGTAGGTTTTGCTTGCAATACTTTGGAAGATACGTTGAAGGTGGCAAAGAGGTCGGCTGAGGTAACTCACAGTCATCCGGAAGGGATAAAGGGTGCACAGGCTGTCGCTGTAGCAATATTCCTGGCTCGTACAGGAACTGCTAAGGAAGATATACGCAAGTACATAACAGATAATTTCGGTTATGACCTGAACCGTACTTGTGATGACATTCGTCCTACATATGCCTTTGACGGCAGTTGTCAAGGTACGGTACCGGAGTCTATCATCGCCTTTCTTGACAGCAAAGACTATGAGGATGCCTTGAAACTATGCATTTCACTTGGTGGGGACGCAGATACCATGGGAGCTATCACGGGTGCTATAGCTGGTGCTTATTACCACCAGATTCCATATCGTCTTTACCGCTTTGCAATAGACAAACTACCGAAGGACATCAAAGATGTTATCAGCAAATTCAATTCCGAGCACAGACGACGCGTATCATATGAATGGCATGACCCGGAATACGATGCAGAGAAACTCGTCAGGAAAGTCAGAGATGGAGAAATCTTCATCTAAGAATAATGATAACTTGAGAGACCTTGTCTATGAAGTGAATAGTTGTCTAAAAACAAGACGCAGATTAGGCTATTAGAGAATCGGATGTAATATCACCCCCTTACCGTCAGCAACTCATATGCATTGGTGAGGTAGTTGCCGCTTCGATGCTCACACTTCACCTTCCATGCCTGCTTGTCGTCGCCTTCTACTGCCATTTGTATGGTCTTTAAGCCATATTGGTGATTGATGTTGTCTATCGTCTGCATCAGTCGGGCACGCTCGGGGCGGTTCTTGATGGGGTCGAAGAGATTGCCCTCGATGTGTTCGTTGGACTGGATGTCGCTCACGATGACGCCGGAACGCTTGTACTGTATCCCCTCGCGCCAGATGCTCTGCAGGGCACTGATGGCAGCTTTGGTTATTTCCAGCGTGTCACTTGTCGGTACAAGGAGCGATACGGTTGCGGAATTGCCGTATTGCGGAAGATCCTCACGGAAACGGTTGCTAGCAATAAAAACGGTGACACTCCTGGCTCCCGAGGCTTGTCCGCGCAACTTATTGGCGCAACTGCTGGCAAAGGTGGCTATGGAGGCTTTCAAGGAGTCGAAGTCGGACACCATCTCGCCAAAGCTTCGCGAGGTGCAGATGGTTTTCTTCTGGCGTATCTCGGCTGTGTCGATGCAAGGATGGCCATTGAGTTCGAGCCACGTCTGAATGCCGGGCTTGGTGAAATGCGAACGCACCCACGACTCGCTCTTGTCGGCAAACTCCAGGGGCGTATGGATGCCGAAGTATTCCAGTTTGGCAAGCGTCTGGCGACCGATGCCCCACACGTCATCCAACGGAAAGAGACTGAGAGCCTTTCTTCGCTTTTCATCGGTGTCTATCATGCACACGCCATGGTAGCCCTTGTATTGCTTGGCAAACTTACTGCCCATCTTCGCCAAAGTCTTTGATGGCGCAATGCCTACACTCACAGGGATGTCTGTGTAGAGCAGTATCTTTTCCTTCAGTTCATGCATCATCTCCACAAGGTCGAAGTGTTTCTCATAACCGTGCAGGTCGCAGAAACTCTCGTCGATGCTGTATTGCTCCACATGACTTACGCTTTCTCGCATGATGCTGACGATGCGCTTGCTCATGGCGGCATAGAGCATCATGTTGGTAGAGAACACATGCACCTTATTATGTGTTACAATGTCCTTCACCTTGAAGATAGGGTCGCCACGGTGCAGACCGACAGCCTTGGCTTCTGGGGTGAGCGCAACAATGCATCCGTCATTGCTCGAAAGCACAACCACGGGTTTATTCTTCAAGCCAGGATGGAAAACCTTTTCCACAGAACAGAAGAAACTGTTGCAGTCAACGAGGGCGAACATCCTTTATCTTCTTGTCTTGTGGATTACATACGTCACCACACCCCAAATGTTGAAGTCGTCATTCTCGGTGACGCGGATTTCGGGATAGTTGGGGTTGGCAGGAATAAGCCAACCCTCGCCGTTGTCGCGTTTCTCAAACCGTTTGAGCGTGTATTCGCCGTTGAGTTCACATACTGCCACTTCCGATGGTGACGGGGTGCGGTTGCTCTTGTCCACGATGATGATGTCACCGCTGTGTATGTCGGCATCTATCATAGAGTCGCCTTCCACGCGAATGAGGTAGCAGGCATTGGGGTGCGG
>CAVISR010000118.1:0-3563 GCA_963645405.1 Acutalibacteraceae bacterium | reverse complement strand
CTACATATTGAGCCGCAGCGAACAAGGGTGCAATATCTTCGTCCTTAAACCCGGCGATGCCGCAACCGATTCTTGTGACATAAAAGAACAGTTCTGGGTGTTCCATGGCAAACGTAATGAATTCGTCCACATAAGGCTTGATGGTTTCTACGCCGCCTTGCATGGTGGGGATGGCATAGCTATGTCCTTGCAAACCGACACCTTGACCCCATATAGCACCAAAGTGGTTCACTGCAGCACGCGCTGCTCCACCTCCATGCAAGCCTTGCAAGTTGCTTCCGAAGACGAATACTTCGTCGGGCTTGAGTACAGAGAGTTTGCCTGGTGTGTACCTTGGGCGGACAATACCGTTGTATGTGTAATTTGATTCGTTGTTTGTTTCCATATCATTTCATGTTTATTTGTTGTTGCAATAGTTGTCGAATTCTGTGTTGATGTCGAGCATCCAGCGGGGGAGTTTGTTCTTGGCGTTCTCAATGAGGCCGACTGGCATTTCGCGGTGGAAGGCGTATGCCATGGGTCCTGCAATGGCTGCCAGGGTGTCGGAGTCGCCGCCAAGGGCGATGGCAAGTTTCAGACAGTCAGAGTAGTCCTGGCTCTGCAGGAAACAGATGAGGGCTGCTGGTACTGTCTGTTGGCAGGTCTCGTCGAACCGGTATCCTGGCAGTATGCTGGCGTATGTCCTGGTGCTCCAGTCGGGATAGTATTCGTCGAGCACTTGCTTGCGGATGAAGTCTTTGCTTTCGCCCTGCATGGCATAGTGGATTGCGAGTGCTGTGGCTACTGCTCCCTTGATGCCTTCGGGATGGTCGTGGGTCGGAAGGGCTGTCTGGGTTGCCAGGTCGATGCATTCTTCTTTGCTTCTTGCCATGAAGCCTGCGGCTGAGCAGCGCATGGCGCTGCCGTTGCCGAAGGAATGGTAGGATGGCTTGATTTCTGGCGACATGAGCCAGTGGGCATATCTGCCGCCAAAGCCTCGGTGGAAGTCGGCACGTCCTCTGCTCCACAGGGCTTTTGCCATGTCGGAGTGGTGCAACAGTGCTTCGGCGCAGGCAAAGGTGCAGACGGTGTCGTCGGTGTAGTCGTTGTCGGGGCGGAGCAGCCGGACTTTGTTGTAGTCTTTTGTTCGCCCGACGAATTCGTAGGGCATTCCGGCTATGTCGCCGATGGCTTCGCTCAGCAGCATGTTGGTTATGTTTGGTCGGTTGCTGTTCATAATGATTGCTTTTTCTTGTGTGGTTATGTACTGTCCTATACTGTTCTATGTCAATATGTTTATGCTTCGAAGATGGATTCGCCGTTGAGATAGCGGATGAAGGCTTTTGGCAGACGGATGTTCTTGCAGTCGGTTGCACGGTAGAAGAAGGGTGCGATTTGGCTCACTTCCAGTCCGGCATGTCCGCATCCGATCATCGTGACGAGGAAGGTCTTCTCGGGATGCTGGCGGGCATAGTCGATGAAAGTCATCACGGCTTGCTCTATTTCCCATTGTGAAACGCCTACTGTAGGTATGGCGTACGACTGTCCCTGCATGCCTTCTGCCTGTCCCATCACTGCTCCGAAGTGCTCGTGGGCATAGCCGGCAGCACCGCCTGTGTGCAAGCCTTGCTTGTTGCTTCCGAACACGAATACTTCGTTGGGGGCAAGTGAGGTTATCATGTCGGGCACTGCCTCCTTGTCGGTCCTGAATTCTTCGTAGAACACTCCTGCGTTCTCACATGCACCGAAGTCTTCCACTGTCTTGCGGCTGCAGTGGCTCTCTTCGGTGTAGAAGCGCATCTTGCGGCTTGAGCGCAGTTTGCTCCGGCGTTCGTTTTCCCACATCTCTTTCATGCCTGCTTCGTCGGTGGTGAACTGCATGGTGTTGACGATGCCGAAGTTCATGCCGTATTCTGCTGCGTCGATGTTGGCTCCGATGAAGGAGAATATCACGTTGCTTGCCTTCAGTTCCTCGATGATTGCCTTCACTTTCAGGAGGGTGTATTCTTTGGAATTGTTTTCGTATCCGTCGGTGATGATGGTGACGTATCCCATCGACTTGCCTTTTCTCAGCTTGGTACTGAGGTTGGTGAGTGTGAGTCCCACTGCATCATAGAGCGGTGTGGTTCCGCATGGGTGGTAGTCTTTTTGGGTCACGTCCTTCACTTTCTCTATAGCTTTGTCTTCGATGATGTAGCGGCTGAGGCGCAGGTCGGTGTCGAAGGCATAGATGGACACGAAGTGGCGCTGGCTTTCTTTGTTGTCATCCTGCATCTGGCGGATGGTGCCGAGTGTCTCGTTGCATCCTGAGATGGTTTGGGCTGTGACATGTGACATCGAACCGCTCTCGTCGAGTACTATCAGGTGGTGGACTGTCACGATTTCTTTCTTCTCTCCGTTTGTTTCTTTCTTTGTAAACAGACTCATAATGGTTGGTTTTTTAGATTGTTGATGTAAATGGTTGACTGTTGTCCTGTATTGATGATTTTTGTGGCTGCCGGTGACAAGGATTGCATGCCGGTCAGAATTCCAGCCGGAATCCTTTCTGCTTCATCTCTTCGTACATCTGGGGATTGAACGTGTAGAGCAGTGAGTCCTTTCTTCCCGACTCTTTGGTGGTTTCGTCGAGTTGCTTCAGCAGTCCGAGGTGCAGCATCTTGTTGTAGAAGTTGCGGCGGTCGAACTTCACGTTCAGTATTGCCTCGTAGAGTTGTTGCAATGCCTTCATCGTGAACTTCTCCGGCAGCAGTTCGAAGCCTATCGGTTCGAAGTGGATTTGCTTTCGCAACGACCTTTCTGCCTTGCGCAGTATCTGGTCGTGGTCGAATGCCAGTGCGGGCACTTCGTCGGGCGAGAACCACTGTGCCCTGGCTGCATCGTCGCCGCCTTGCACGTCTTGCAGGCGTACCAGTGCATAGTAGGCAATGGTTATCACTCGCTCGCGCGGGTCGCGGTCGGGGGCGGTGAATGCATGGAACTGGCGGATGTAGGCTCCTGTCAGTCCGGTTTCTTCTTTCAGTTCGCGAAGTGCTCCTTCTTCTGCCGACTCGTCCATCTTGAGAAATCCTCCGGGGAGTGCCCATTTGCCTTTGTAGGGTTCAACTCCACGTTCGACGAGCAGCACCTTCAGCTTGTTGCCGTCGAAGCCGAAAATCACGCAGTCCGTAGTCACGCTCGGATGCGGATACTTGTAAGTGTATTCTTTGTTTTCCATATTGATGTGATGTGTATGCGTTATTTTTACGCAAAGGTACAGCCTTTGCTTTGACTGACCAAATGTTTTGCGTGAAATCTACGCAACTATAACATCTTTTATACATTCGAGGCTGTAAATGCCGTTTTCAGGATGGATTTCCGGGCTAGGAACTAGCGCTCTACGATGGCGAAGGGGAAGCCTCTTCTCAGCCATCCCCACGTAGAGAGGAAGCATAGCTGTCCGGATGGAGTAGGGTGGGAAAGTGGGCGGCAATAGGAATACAAGCGTCCGATGAAAGCATCTGCACTAGGAGCTAGGCCTCTCCGAGGGCGTTAAAGCGAAAACGTATTGCGAACTTGCGTTCGAACGCTATCGTCTACGCGCTCGG
>CAVISR010000117.1:0-3655 GCA_963645405.1 Acutalibacteraceae bacterium | reverse complement strand
GCAGGATAACTGTCTCGAGATTGTCGCAGTTCCACAACATGTCCTTCGGCACTACGTTGTCGCTCTCAATCTTGCGGTTTGTTCCCTTGAGCTGGAAGTAGAAATCGTCAGCCTTGAGGTTGGCATCGTAAAGGTCGAGATACTTCAGATTGGTGGTGTACACATGCTGGTTGTAGTCCGGCTTGCGACCTCCGAGATAGCGGATGAGGGCAAGGTCTTTGCCACCGATAGGTCCGTTTATCTTCAGTCCGGTTATTGAACTGAGGTTGCCGCCTACAGCAATTACTTTGTCGCCGTCCATGGTTATCGTAGCCTTGAGCGAGTCGGCAAGGGTGTTAGGCGCACTAAGCGTTATCTCACGGATGGTGGTGCGCTGTGAGCGGTAGCCCTGGATATGGTCCTTGTACTGCTCCCATTTCGTGCGGTAGGTGTCTTCCATTCCTTCCGGTACCCATACCACGAAGTCGGTAGGCAGACTCTCGAAGGCATCTGTCTCCAGTTCAGGCACTTCCGTACCGAAGGCATTGACAGTGCCGAGCGCCTCGCATCCTTCGAATGCCTTGGCTGTGATTTTCTTCAGTCCGTAAGGCAAGGTCACTTCCTGCAGACCAGCCATGTTGGTCATGCTGCTGTCGGCAAGTTCGGTGATTCCGGCGTAGTACAACTCATTGAACTTCGCAATATCGCCGTTGCCGTTCAACCATCCCGTGATGTCTTTTGTATTTGCCAAGTCAATCACAGAGAACACATGCTGGTTCTTCAGTGCCGTGGCAAGTGCTTCGTCCTCAAAGTTGGTGATGATGCTATCAGTTGCTGCAGTGATACCAGCCTTTGCAGAATAGTTGTCAAGCGTTCCGGCAGGAACAATAACGGCATCGAACTTCTCCTCTTCTTTTGAAGAAGCATACCAGGTGCCGGTTACCATGGTCTCCTGTTGTGCAAATGCCTCATAATTGAGAGAAGGCACTTTCTTCGAAAGCATTACCATAACGGACTTGTTGTCAGTCAAACCAGCCACGTAGTCGTCGATTTGCTCCATGTCATCGCCTACAACCAGATACTTCAGGTTGCTGCATCCACGCAATGCATGATATTTAATGCGTTTTGCAGTCTTAGGCAGGATGAGGGTCTCGAGCTTGTCAAGGCCGTAGAACATATAGTTGTCGATGCAGTTGTCTTCTCTGATGTTCTCATTGAACTTTATGGTGTACCACGCATCTTCGTATGTTCCGCAGAGATAATCGTCGTCGCTCGCCTTTATTTCTGCATCGTAGAGGTCGAGATACTTTAAGTGTCCGATGGTCGGGTCACTGTCATCAACATCGCGTCCACCCATAAATCTCAGCACACCGATGTCCAGGCCGTTAATCGGACCAACGATTCTGAGAGAGTCATACTGGGCATAGTTGCCGCCGAGTTCATCACTTGAATAGAGAAGACCAAGCTGTTTCCAAAGAGTTCCTGCTTCCGTGAGTGTCACGACCTTCAGTCCCTGGCGCTTGCTGATGCCGTTGATGTGGTCTGCAACTTCTGGCCATGCGGTCTTGTAAGTCTCAACTGCAGCATCGGGAACATATATGATATAGTTCTTCTTATTTCCCATGTCCTCCGAGAATGCATGATCGTTTACGCTCCACACTCCTCCAGTCGCTACACAGTTATAGTCAGCCGGAACAGAACCCTCCATTATGAATTCCTTTATACCGCTGTTGGCGAATGCCATCTTTTGTAAGAACTTCACACTTGCAGGAATGGTGAGACTGTACAGTTTATTGCACTTGCTGAATGCGTAGCTTTCAATCGTGATGATGCTCTTGGGCAACTGGAGTGTCTGTAGACCAGTGCAGCCACTGAACATACTGTTGTAGATGGTGTCCAGTCCGCAGCATTCGAAGGCACGGAACTCGTCGAATGAACTGATTTCCGTATTGTTCTGGAAGAGCGTCTTCAGTTCCTTTGGTGTTGCACGGGTTGCATCCACATGCTCGAAGTTGGTGCCGTCGTTGAGTTTTGTGAGGAAACGGTATGGACCGAGGAGTAAATCGCCCACCTTCTCATCGAGAGGCTCGAAGAAACAAGGGGTGAACTTGTCCTTATACTTGTTCCAGCATGTGTCGGCAAGGAAGGCATCTTCCTGACCGAGGCAGAACTTGATTCTCAGTTTCGGTGTGTTCTCGAACACTCCCTTGCCAAGGGTGAACTGGCTTGGGCTCATTGCCTCAGTATGGTTGCTTCCGTCGGTCACCTGATAGAGCAGGTTCAAGTCGGTGAAGTTCTCACAGTTGGCGAAGGCGGAGTCTTGCAGGATGACACTGAAGTCGGTATATACGTCTGCCACATTGGTATGCGTGTCGGTAATGTCGAGAGTCTTCAGGTTGCTGTTGCCCTTGAATGCGCCAGCCTTCACATAGTCGAGCTTGTAGTTGTTCCACTCACCGAAGTCGTTGATGAGGGCTGCCAGTCCGTTGTTGCTCTTAAGTTCAGTGTCGTCAGCACCGTAAATCATCACATGGTCGATGTCGTGGGTGCCAACGGTGGTGCGAAGAGGCAGTGTGTTCTTGTCGTAAGCCAGTGCGTACTTGCAGCTCCACTCTGTCTGCTTGTTCTTGATGGGAGTTTCCTCAGTCACGAACATGTCCTTATACTTCGACCAATATTCGTCATCGAGGAAGTCTTGGAGTTCTTCCTTGCCCACGATGATGTGGATGTTCTTGAGTGCTGCCTCGTCAAGTCCTGCAAAGATGTCGCCCATAGGAACGAAGTTGTCTGGTGTGAGACCTTTCTTGCAGTGGTTCTCACTGTGAGCGCCAGTGGTGTAGTTGATGAGGTCGAGTGTAGTGAAGTTGGTACATCCCTTGAACATTCCCTCAGGCAGGGCTATCGTCATGCCTGAAGCCAGTGAACGTGAATCCTCGCCATAGCGCTCCTGGAACTTCACCTTGGTGAGTTTTGTCTTGTTATGGAAGGCATCGTAGGCAATGGCTACAGTCTGATAGTCGCTGTTGTTAGTGCCTACGTCATTGTAAATGGTTACTGAATCTTGGTCTGCCACAGTCTTCACGTACATGTGAGGGATGTTTGTAATCTGCTCGGTAGAAATCCATTGTCCCTGCATTGAGAAGGTAGACGACCGCTCGAAGTTCTTCTTCGCACGGTTGACAATATAGTTGACGGGGATGTCTTGGGAATTTGCGGCACCGGCTACATTTGTTCCGACGATAATACCTGCATCAAGAGCAGCAATACCTCCAAAGACAGCAATACCAAAGTTGGACAAACCGTTCTTCCAGGCGAGTGGGACAATCGCAGACTCAACGAGATTGTCAATGAAAGGAGTAATGAAAGTTGGCATACTGCTGTTCCATGCCTGCGTAAGAGATATAGCAGCAGACGGTCCACCGGCAGTAACCGCAGTAACCGCAGCTTCCACTCCTATGACCAGCGCATTCCACCAAGAGCTCTTCATGGAAACAAGCGAGCTGGTGGACATGTCATTCATTACCTTGGTGGCATAACTGTATTTCACACCATTGCACTCTATGTCCTTTGCGTCCACCGGCAGGTAGTCGGCTGCCACGATGTAGTCCTTGTACTGACTCCAGTTGGCATCGTTGATGAAGTCTTCGTAGTATTCAGGCAGCACCTTGATGCGGAA
>CAVISR010000116.1:0-4090 GCA_963645405.1 Acutalibacteraceae bacterium | reverse complement strand
GAGGCAGACGGTATTGTTATCGGCTCCCCTGTCTATTACGCTTCACCAGCCGGCACATTGATTTCATTCCTCGACCGTCTTTTCTATTCCGCATCGTTCGACAAGAGCATGAAGGTGGGCGCCGCTGTAGCAGTAGCTCGCCGTGGAGGAACTACAGCCACATTCGATGTACTCAACAAGTATTTCACCATCTCAAATATGCCCATCGTACCTTCACAATACTGGAACAATGTGCACGGTCGTATGCCGGGCGAAGCCGCACAGGATGCAGAAGGCTTGCAGACGATGCGTCAATTGGCTCGCAACATGGCATTCCTTGTGAAGAGCATCCGACTCGGTAAAGAGAAATACGGACTGCCGGAACATGAGGAATGGAATCCTACTAATTTCATCCGATAGAGAGAAGGTTGGGTTATACTTTCTTTGACGGCAAAAACGTTAAACTATTTTTTTTAATCAAATGGAAACTTTCAATGACGTGATAATGAGCGAAAAGCCCGTATTGGTTGACTTCTTCGCCACATGGTGCCAGCCTTGTAAAATGATGCACCCGGTACTCGAAGACGTGAAAGCCCGGCTCGGCGACAGAATACGCATCATCAAGGTGGACGTGGACAAGCATCAAGAGGTGGCCGCTGCGTATCAGATACAGTCTGTACCGACTTTGATGCTCTTCCGAAACGGCGAAGTGCTTTTTCGCCAAAGCGGAGCCATGTCGAGAAACGACCTGCTTTCGTTACTTGATCCGTTTGTCAACAACTAAGGATAGACTCGTAAGTTATGTGGAAGTACTATGCTTTGTTGTCAGCCTTCTTTGCCGCTTTGACGGCAATCTTCGCCAAAATCGGTGTGAAAGACGTGAACTCGGATTTGGCTACGGCTATCCGAACTACCATCATACTCCTGATTACATGGGGCATTGTCTTTGTCGGTAATCACCAGACGGAAGTGAAAGCCATCAGCAACCACACGTGGATGTTCCTTATCCTGTCGGGCTGCGCAACCGGTTTGTCCTGGCTGTTCTACTTCAAGGCACTACAGCTGGGTGACGTTTCGCGTGTGGCGCCAATAGACAAACTCAGCGTGGTAATCACCATCTGCCTTTCCTTTTTGTTCCTCAACGAACCGGTCAATGCCAAGGTCATCGCCGGTGCCTTGCTGATAACGGCAGGCAGTCTGGTGATGCTGTATAAATAAGCGGAAAACTATGATACAGCAAACAACATTCCGGCTCTCGGCAAAGCGGCGCGGTTGCCATCTCATCACACGTGAGGTGCTGCAACATCTGCCATCGCCATTGCCAAAGACCGGACTACTCAACCTCTTCGTGCAGCACACGTCCTGTGCACTTTCCATCAATGAGAATGCTGACCCGGATGTGCGCGGTGACATGGAGAAGATCATGAACCGCCTCGTGAAGGAGAACGAGCCTTACTACGACCATACGCTCGAAGGTGCCGACGACATGCCGGCGCACGCCAAGTGTTCGCTCTTCGGAGTGAGTCTGACCATTCCGATTACCGATGGGCAGCTGAACCTCGGCACCTGGCAGGGCATTTATCTATGTGAATTCCGTGACTGTGGAGGCGAACGGAATATTGTGGCGACGATTTACGAATAGGCGACAATGAACATCGAAGAAGTAAGGACGTATTGCCTGACATTGCCGGGAGTAACCGAGGACATGCCATACGGACCGGACTGGGTCGTGTTCCGCATTGAAGGGAAGATTTTCCTGCATATCTCCTTGGATCGGCGGCTCATTGCCATCAAATTGTTGCCCGAACGTGGGGAGGAACTGCAAGACAAATACACTGCCATAACCCCGGCCTGGCACCTGAACAAGAAACATTGGAGCGACATCGTTATCGAAAATACGTTCCAGGACGAGACAATTCAGGGATGGATTCGGGAGTCTTACGAACTGGTGAAGAGTAAGTTGCCCAAAAGGCTGCGGGAGAAATACGAAAAAGAGCAAGTGAAGAAAATGAAATGACAGGCATGGCAGAAGAAAGTCCTATAGAACCCTCTTTGTTCCCAGAAGAGGAACTGCAGGAGACTCCGATGACAGAGGAAAAGGAATACGACTTATCCGACTTGTTTAACAGGTTAGCAAAGTCCACCTTTCGCAGCCGTTTCCATCTTTCGCAGAAAGACCGCGACTATATCTCTGCCAAAGGACTCGACACCATACGTCGGCATGCAAGGGACTTTGTGGCTAAGCGCCTTGCTCCTGCCGTAATACCGAATGACGGCAAGCAGACTCCGATGCGAGGCCATCCCGTATTCCTTGCCCAGCATGCCACAGGCTGTTGTTGTCGTGGATGCTTCGCCAAATGGCACCACATCCCAGCAGGAAGGGCACTTACGAAAGAAGAACAGAACTATGCCGTCAGCGTCTTGATGGCTTGGATAGAGAAACAGATTGGCAAAATATGACAACAATAGTCATTTGCATCCTCATTATCAATGTCATGACATTCTTCGCGTATGGCATCGACAAGTATAAGGCAAAGCATGACAGATGGCGCATTCCAGAAGTGACATTGCTCCTGCTTGCAGCCATAGGCGGAAGCATCGGCGCTTGGTGCGGCATGAAAGTATGGCACCACAAGACGATGCACAAGAAGTTCAAATATGGTGTGCCGGCAATATTCATTCTGCAAGTCGTCCTTGCGGTATGGATAATCAACAAGATGGCACAGACACCGATGCCAATATAGAAGAATATGAGAAGAGAACTATCAAACAGGTTAGGACTAACTGACATACACAAGATTTGCATCGAAACACAAGGTAACAATCAACGAATGGAGGATTTGTACCAGCTGACTTTCGATGACAATGACCGTGTAGCCTTCAATGCGTTGTGGGTTTTTACCCATTTCGATACAGACAACATAAAATGGCTCTATCAAAAGCAAGATGATTTTATAAATCGCGTACTCTGCGAAAAGAACGTCACTAAATGCCGCCTAATGCTGACTCTTCTATCTCGGTTATCTTTTACAGAAGAGAAACTTCGTTCCGATTTCATAGATTTCTGTATTGCAAAGATCACAGCTAGTTCCCAACCTTACGCAGTGCGAGCCTTATGCATCAAATTGGCTTGGGCGCAAATGAAGTTCTATCCCGAACTTCTTGAAGAACTCAAATTGGCATTGGAAATGTTAGAGCAAGAAACGTTATCTCCAGGCTTGGCTTCTGCTAAGCGACAGGTTATGAAGAAAATAAATTCGATATGGCAACAATAGAAAAGATAGAGCATCTGACAGACTCCTTGAAGGATGAGCTGATAGTCGTGTGGGAAAAGTCCGTAAGGAATTCCCATCAGTTCTTGCTTGAAGAAGACTTGGAGTATTACCGTACTCGCATAAGAGACATATATTTCGATGCTGTCGATTTGTATGTCATCACAAATCCCAATATCGCTGCGTTTATGGGGCTGAGCGAGGAAATGGTTGAGATGCTCTTCGTACTCCCGTCAGAGCAAGGCAAAGGTTATGGTTCTGCCTTGCTCAACTTCGCCTTTGAGGTGAAGCATATTCGTAAGATAGACGTGAACGAGCAGAACACAGAGGCATACCAATTCTACATCCACCGAGGCTATCATGCGATAGCGAGGGACGAAATGGATGCCGACGGCAAGCCTTATCCGATTATTCACTTGGAGAGATAAAGATAATATGATAAAGCAGACCAAACCGATAAAGCTCCGTATGGATGCCGGCACCTACTATGTTTGGGTGGGCGGCAGCTGCGACTATGCCCATAAGGAACGTGCCGGAGGCGGTGCGTACATTATGGAGAAGGATGACAAGGTCATTGATACCTACGTCACGGCAGACACCGGCACCACGGAGTTCCGCATGATGCTCACGGTGATGCTTCATGCAATGGTAAGTGTCTCTGAAGGCTCCAGCCTCGTATTCCTTACCAATGTCTCGTACATCCAGAACTTTGACAAAGAGCCGACCGACTCGTCTGCCAATGTCGACCTCATCAGCGAATGTATTGCCGCCAAAAGAAGACACAATTCGGCGGTGGTACGGATTATCCCTTACCACAAGTATCACCAGTTGCCCGATAC
>CAVISR010000115.1:0-4094 GCA_963645405.1 Acutalibacteraceae bacterium | reverse complement strand
CAGATGAATGCAGCGCAATAGGAGCTAGCTCTCTCCGAGAGCGTTAAAGCGAGCGAGGACTCCTAGCGTGCCCGCCAAAGGGTGTTTTTCTGGTTTTTGTCTATATCACACGCACCACATGGATAAACACCCTCCGCATGGTTCCGTTCTTTCCGTGTCTTCCGTGTTCAAATCAAGACACGCACCGCATGGATAAACACCCTCCGCATGGTTCCGTTCTTTCCGTGTCTTCCGTGTTCGGAAAGTAGTTAACGTCCCATCACTCAGAACGCAACATTAAAGCCGAGGTTCACGCTTGCATTTGAGCTAAGCGGAATAAACTCCTTGCTTGTCTTGCCAAGTATATGGTCCATGCCGATGAACACGTTGAAGCCTCTCGGATGGAAATTTGCCACCCAACCGAAGCTGGCTGTATAGCTGTTTACTGCAAAGTTCACTCCACCGTCAATCCACTTGAGCGGAGCCACATTGGCACTCACCCTGCATTCGGTCCATGAATACTTGCCGTTGATGCGGGTGGAACTCAGCAAACCAAACTTAAGGTTGCGGTAGGAAGGCAATGAATACTCACAGCCCACATTCAGTGTAGCACCAATGCCAGTGCTGCGTCCGCCCTGGTCACCGTCGTCGGAGAGATTGGCAAAGTCTGCCAACTGGTCGGAATACTTGTCGGTCTGGCTGTCGAACGCATTTGGTTTGGTATTGCCGTTTGCATCCTCATCGTGTATTGCGATGTCGTGGAAACCGTTGAATTCAAAACTGTTCTGACGGTTCACTGCCTGCATATTGTTCGACCAACCGATGAATCCGAGGTCAATCAGAGCTGCGCTCACGGTGAAATCGTCGTTTATCTTGTACACTCCACCGAGGTCAACTGCCAATCCGAAGCCTCCGAGTCCTGCACCGTCTACGTCCACATCGTTCACATAGCGGTATGTACCCTTATCGGCTTGCTTGTAGTCTTTCTCCTCTTCTATATATGTAAATCCCTTGAACGACACATTTGCCGTTGCATCACCCGAGACAGTCCATTTGTCCTCGGACGACAAGTCCGCACGCAGGTTCGACATCTGCAGGTCGGCACGTCCCACTCCAAAGAGGAACTTCACCTTACCGCCCACACGCAGTTTCTCGTTTATGTCGCGCGAATGTCCGAATGCCAACTGCACGAATGACTGTGCATGCGCATTTATATCACCTATATCGTAAGTCTTGTTGCCTGTGTTGCGTGCAAACTCAAACAGTTCGTAAGGCAGCACCACGCCCACGTTGGTACGCGCATCGAGGGAGATGGTGTTGTATCCGCCGAAGCCCTTGAAGCCTGCGGACAGGATGGTGATGTCCACATCCGCATTGATTCGGTTGTTCCCTTTGTTGAATCCGCTCAAGGCATCCGAAGACGACAGATACGGATTCATGAACGTGGTTTTCTTCTTGTAGTTGTCGATGCCATACCGTGGATTGTCGAACAACACGTCGCCCAGTCCGAAGTTGCCGTTCATCCTTACATTGATGTTGCCCAGCGCCGGCAATGAGATGTAGTTCTGTTCATTGCCATAGGCAGGGTTCATGTTGTGCCTGAACTTATAGTCTTCAACGAAATAAGCAGAGTTAAGTCCTTGAGCCATCATCTTGCCGCATACCACAGCAAGCGACATTGTCAGTATATATCTAAAGAATAGTTTCATAGCTTGGTTGGTTTTAGTCGTTTAAGTCTGCAATAATTTTTCCAATCACTTTGATCTTGATGTCTCTCACCTGAAGGGTCTGGTTGTAGGCATTGACGGTCTTCCCCACAATGCTCTGCGAACCGTCCTCGCCCGACATCGCCTCAGCCTTCAGTATGAGTCCGTCAGATGTCTTGAGAGCGCCCTTCTCGAGTTCCTTCACGGTCACCACCACTGGTGTTGTCACTGCTGTCACACCGTCGGCAGACGGGCGCACCGTCCTGTCCACAGTAACTGATATGCGGTCGGAACTTATCTCCCGTCCGTTCTCGTCTATTGCAAAGGCACTCACCTTCAGGTATACCGGGACTTTGTTGTCGATATTGGCTGCTGCCGTTATATAGGCTCCGTCCATCAAGTCGATGTCCTCGATGTCGTCGTGCCAACCGTCTACTGTGTCGCGATACACGATTTCTGCCCCTTCATCGAAAGCAAGGGGAGCCTGGAACGTGTAACTTGGAGCAATCGTATATTTCTTGCCGAGCTCAATGCTGCTCACCTTGGTGGAATCGGCAGCTGCCTTCACCTTGAAGAATATGCGGTGGGGAACTCTGTCGAGCACATCCGACAAGTTGCTTACCTCATACACTCCGTCATAATTCTGTCTGTCCTCATCTGTCGCATACTTGCAAATGCAGATGTTTGTCGTGCCGTTCGGATTGACAGTCATCTCGGGCACATCAACCGAGGCTATAAGCGCACCATCGTCATCCACCGAGTTGATGGTGCCGGAAAGCTTGCCTGCCAGGTTCATGTCGTTCGACAGCTTCAGACTGATTGTCGGGTTGTGCAAAGCCACGTGCACGTCGTTGCCCTTGAGGAAGTCGGGCACGTTGTTTATCTCGATTTCACCGAGGTCGGTCAAATCGATGGAAGGTGCGAATTTACCGGTTGCGCCCGACACGGTCAATGCCTCCATAGTCATCTGGCAATACACATAACAGTCGGAAGCCGACACCGGGGAGGTCGGGATATTGAACTCAGATACAGACAATCCTACGGAGACCACACCGTCCATCGTCACCACCCCGTCCTTGAACTCGAGTCTGTTGCCTTCCGTACTGCCAGCATGGAAATCGAGCTTGGTCAGTGTTGCATCGATGGTTATCGCATCGCTGGTACTCACGTTGCGGAACGTGAGTGAATGGCCGTCGGTCTCATAACCTGAAGGACTGGCGCTGTTTACTTTCATTGTCATGAAATCAGGCAGATCCACCTTCATCGTGGTGAAATGAGGCACACAGTTCTTCAAAGCCGGTGACACCTGCACCTTGATCGACACCTTTGCATCCACATCTGCCTCCTGCAAATCCTTGATTTCATAGGGAGCGTCACCACTGTACTTGAACTTCGTCACTACACCTTCAACCGTCTGCCCGGCAATCTGAATGCGCGACCCGGCACGTCTGCGGGCAGAAGCGAACGAATTGACATCCACATACAGATGCTCCGATTCAGTACTGCGCTTGGTGATATGTACCTTGCTCACGCAGGGGTGTGACGGTTCGATATAACCGCCTACCTTACTTATCACATAATCACCGTTAGCCTGAATCTTGACGATATCACTGTTGTTCAGTTCCAGCACATCATCAAGCATAATGCTCTCAGTGCTGCTGACGGGCAACACCAAACTGTCTCCGCCTATACCTACAGTCAAATCCACGTCCGACAAATCATAGTCATTGTCAGCACAACCTGAGCCCAAAGCCACTGCACCCGTAGCAAGTAACAGTGCCCACGTTTTCATTACATTGTTCCTTGTTCCCATAAAATAAAGTATTTCTCAAATAAGTAAATAACCCCTATCGCCTCCGCGCATTCATCGTCAAAAGAACGCACATCAAACGATTCAGCTGCAAATATAGACAAGTTTTTTCATATTGCAAACAAAAGCAGAGAAAAATTGATTAACCGCATTAAAAAGACGTGCATGAGGGAAGAATGTGTTGGGTTTTACGTTTTGTGTTTTGTGTTGCCATGCGGTGTGCTTTATAGACAAAAACCATAAAAACACCCGAGGCGGTTCGTTCGCACTTCGTGCTCATGCCGCAGTGGTTCCGTCGCTGTCTTAGGAAAACAAGTTTTCCACGCCAGCACCACAACCGCATCTGCAGTGGCTGCGCCACCACGAACCGCCCCGGGCGATAAACCAGCTGCTTCGCAGCTAATAAACCCCATGCGGCATGTGAACATAAAAGGCATGTGTATATGAAGCGTACTTGCGCGGGCTGGCTCGAGCGAGGCAATAGGAGCTAGCTCTCTCCGAGAGCGTTAAAGCAAGCGAAGACTTGTGGGCTGTAAGAATTGCGAGCATTCGCTCGAGCGTTCTCGTCGACGCGCTCGGAGAGCGCTGACTCCTAGCGC
>CAVISR010000114.1:0-4161 GCA_963645405.1 Acutalibacteraceae bacterium | reverse complement strand
TCGCCGACGCTTCCGGAGAAAGCTGTCTCCTATCCTAAAGCGAACGAAGTTCGAACGACAGCGTACATGTCGGGCTGAAAGCCCAGCTACTATCAGCCCAGGGCAACGCCCTGGGTAACCAAGCGCCCCCCCTTCCAGCGCTCTGTAAGAGCAGCTGCATAACGCAATTGGTATGTAATTGTCCTTACAGGACGCACATGATACACTGGAATAATTTACCCAAGGTGCCGTCCTTCCGCTTCGCTCAAGGACTCTGCCTTCTCCGAGCGCATCAAGCCTGGATGCGCTACAAAAGTATAAATCAAAGAATCAGATAATAGTCTGCATGAATTCGTGGCTTTGCTTGTTTCAGCACTTCAAATTCGCCATAATAATGAATATGGAGTAAAATATTCATCAAAGCATTTGTCAATTCCACTTTCCCGAAGGTCCACATGTGCCGTCATTGGATTGTTCTTCTTCGTTTCTAATCATGTAAAACATTGATATGCGTAATATGTTTATCAAGATAATGTAGTATCTTTGCATGAGATATGCTGCACTCGGGCAATTGAGAACAAATGCTCTTGCCGTTCGTTTGCAATATCTCCGTAAACGGTTTACCAAATGAAGAAAGGAACAAAACATGACAGATAAAGACAACAACACATGGCACTATGCGATTCCATCCAATTGTCAACTTCATATCAAGACATTCGACCAACTGACAACAGGGGAACTCTATGAGCTTTTACGAATACGTTCCGAGGTGTTTGTGGTGGAACAGAACTGCGTCTATCAGGATGTGGACAACAATGACCAGACGGCCATTCACGTGTGGTTGACTAAAGTCGGCAAAGTTGTAGCCATGTGCCGCATATGCCCCGAAGGAACCAAGATGCCCGACACGAGCATAGGACGCGTCATCACTACAGAGCGTGGCAAAGGCTACGGCATGCTGATAATGAAGGTTGCCATCAATACCGTCATGGAACGCATTCCAGTTGCCGACTATATAGAGATAGAGGCACAGTTGACCAAGCAGAAGTTCTACGAACGTCTGGGCTTCGTCGCCACATCGGAACCATTTATGATGGAAGGACTGATGCATATTGATATGAGACTGGACTTGAAATAAGTAATGACATGACAGAAGGAAGCAATATTCCCAAGAAGCAAGAAGAAAAGTACGCATGGAGGAGCAAGACCCGATGCCGGACGTCCTTCCACTGACCTTAGTCCGCATGAATATGGTGATTCTGAAAATTGCCCGAAAACAGGAGGAAAAAGCATGAATGGAGACAGAATGAGGAATAAATCAAAAAAAAATCAATTAAAATTTGTCGATTAATTTTTTATCCTTTATCTTTGCAAAACGACAATGCGAACCGGGGATGAGGAATCACGATTCCCCAAGCTTCGCAGACAGAAGGGAAACGACTATTCACAATTTAAGTAACAACAATAATTACAAATTATGAGTCAAAAAAGAGTTTATACCTTCGGTAACGGACAAGCTGAAGGTAATGCAAACATGCGAGAGCTGCTTGGCGGCAAAGGTGCCAACCTTGCAGAGATGAACTTGATTGGGGTACCCGTACCTCCTGGTTTCACCATCACTACTGACACTTGCAACGAATACTACGCTGTAGGTCAGGAGAAAATCATGGAACTCCTCAACGACGACGTTGAAAAGGCGGTGAAACACATCGAGAACCTCATGAACTGCAAGTTCGGCGATGCAAAGAACCCACTTTTGGTTTCTGTACGCTCTGGCGCCCGCGCTTCAATGCCAGGCATGATGGACACCATCCTCAACCTCGGACTGAACGACACCGTAGCTGAGGGAATGGTGGCTAAGACCAACAACCCACACTTCGTCTACGACTCCTACCGCCGCTTCGTGCAGATGTATGGCGACGTCGTACTCGGAATGAAACCAGTGAACAAGGAAGACATCGACCCATTTGAAGCCATCATAGAGGAAGTGAAGAAAGAACAGGGAGTGGAACTCGACAAGGACCTCTCAGTTGATTCACTGAAGAAACTAGTGAAGCTCTTCAAGGAAGCCATCAAGAAGCAGACTGGCACAGACTTCCCCGACGACCCAATCGTGCAGCTCTGGGGAGCTATCTGCGCTGTGTTCCGCAGCTGGATGAATGAGCGTGCCATCCTCTACCGCAAGATGGAAGGAATTCCTGACGAGTGGGGAACTGCAGTTTCTGTCATGGCAATGGTATTCGGCAACATGGGCGACACCAGTGCCACAGGCGTTTGCTTCTCACGCGACGCAGGAAACGGAGAGAACCTCTTCAACGGTGAGTACCTCATCAATGCTCAGGGTGAAGACGTGGTGGCAGGAATCCGTACTCCTCAGCAGATTACAAAGATCGGTTCACAGCGCTGGGCTAAGCGTGCCGGTATCTCTGAGGAAGAACGCATATCCAAATATCCTTCAATGGAAGAGGCAATGCCTGAACTCTACAAGCAACTCGACGAACTGCAGACTAAGCTCGAGAACCACTACCACGATATGCAGGACATGGAGTTCACCGTACAGGAGGGCAAACTCTGGTTCCTCCAGACCCGTAACGGAAAGCGTACCGGTACTGCAATGGTGAAGATTGCAATGGACCTGCTCAAGGAAGGCTTGGTTGACGAGAAGACTGCCATCTTGCGCTGCGAACCACAGAAACTCGACGAGCTTCTCCACCCAGTGTTCGACCAGAAGGCACTGAAGCAGGCAAAAGCCATCACCCAGGGACTGCCAGCATCACCGGGCGCAGCATGCGGACAAATCGTGTTCCATGCCGACGATGCTGAGGCTTGGCACAAGGACGGGCACAAAGTCATCATGGTACGTATCGAGACCAGTCCTGAAGACCTCGCAGGTATGGCAAGCGCTGAAGGTATCCTCACAGCACGTGGCGGTATGACCTCACATGCAGCAGTCGTTGCACGCGGAATGGGCAAGTGCTGCGTCAGCGGTGCAGGAGCCATCAACGTAAACTACAAGACCAAGACAGTGGAAATCGAAGGCGTTACATATAAAGAAGGAGACTACATCTCACTCAACGGTTCAACAGGCCAGGTTTATGCAGGCGAAGTACCAACAAAGGCAGCCGAACTCAGCGGAGACTTCAAGGAACTCATGGACCTCTGCGACAAATACACCAAGATGGAAGTGCGCACCAATGCCGACACTCCACACGATGCAGAAGTGGCACGTGCATTCGGAGCCAAGGGAATCGGACTTACCCGTACCGAACACATGTTCTTCGAGGACAAGAAAATTGTGGCAATGCGCGAGATGATTCTTGCCAAGGACGTCGAAGGACGCGAGAAAGCCCTTGCCAAACTGCTCCCCTATCAGAAGGAAGACTTCTATGGCATACTCAAGGCTATGGACGGACTGTCAGTCAACATCCGTCTGCTCGACCCACCACTCCACGAGTTCGTCCCACACGACCTCGAAGGCCAGGAAGTGATGGCAAAAGAAATGGGCGTGAGCGTTGAGGAAATCCAGAAGCGTGTCAACTCCCTTGCCGAGAACAACCCGATGCTCGGTCACCGTGGTTGCCGTCTTGGCATCACCTTCCCCGAAATCACAGCCATGCAGACCCGTGCCATCCTCGGTGCAGCATGCAAGCTGAAGAAAGAAGGCTTCGACCCACGTCCGGAAATCATGGTACCACTCGTAGGCATCCTCTATGAGTTGAAGCAGCAGAAGGAAGTCATCATGAAGACAGCCAAGGAAGTGTTTGCCGAAGAAGGCGTAGAAGTGAAGTTCGAGATTGGTACAATGATCGAGACTCCGCGTGCAGCCCTCACCGCAGGCAGAATTGCCACTGAGGCAGAGTACTTCTCATTCGGAACCAACGACCTCACCCAGATGACCTTCGGTTATTCACGCGACGACATCGCCAGCTTCCTCCCAGCCTACCTGGAGAAGAAGATTCTGAAGGTTGACCCGTTCCAGGTACTCGACCAGAATGGAGTCGGTCAGCTGATAAAGATGGCAGTGGAGAACGGCCGCAAAGTCCGTCCAAATCTCCGCACCGGAATCTGTGGCGAGCATGGCGGAGAACCTTCATCGGTGAAGTTCTGCGCCAAGATTGGTATGAACTACGCCAGTTGCTCTCCGTTCCGCGTGCCAATCGCACGCCTTGCCGCGGCGCAGGC
>CAVISR010000113.1:0-4243 GCA_963645405.1 Acutalibacteraceae bacterium | reverse complement strand
CAGTCTGGTTCTCCAGTTCGGTAGATGACAGTTCGGTTATCCTACTCTTGCTCAAAGTACTCAAATCCTTCAATTCAGAGAAGTCCTTGAACCATCCGCTGATATCGCCAACACTTGCAAGTTCGTCTTCCGTCACAACAGCCTTACTGCCGTATGCACAGAAGAGGGCATCTTCGGCAAACACATTATTAATATTATTGGCATGGTCTGAGAATTCCGTGTCACCGGTGTAGTTGTTGAGCAGTCCCTTGCGGACGTACATATTCTCCACCTTGAACACATCCTCAGTCGGCAGGAACGGATCGGTGAAAGCATCGCCATTGAGTGTTGGCTTGCTGTTGCAAAGGAAGGCAATGGTCTTGAGGTTGTCATCCTCGCCAAACGCATCGTCGTCAATGTAAGTGGTATTGTCACCCACAACGACTTTCTTGAGCGAGTACATATTGTAGAGTCCTTCACCTCCGATGGTTGTTGCTGTGCGTGGCAAGATGACCGTCTCGAGGTTGTCGCACTCGCTGAACATCATCTTAGGTGTAGTGTTGTCAGCCTCTATTCTTGCAGAGAAGGCAGTGTTTGGACCATAATATATTAAGGTACCAGTCTCCTTGCGTATCTCCGTATTATAAATATCAAGATAGTCCATGTTTGTCACATAAACGCGGTCACCATTAAACGGGTCGCGACCTCCAAGCATACGCAGCACAGCGATGTCTTCAGTACCCAACGGACCATTGACCTTCAAGGCTGTAATGCCGGACATATCGCCGCTTATGGATTTAACAATGTAGCCATCGGCATATTTCTCCTTTACCACAGAGAAACCGAGTTCTTCGGCAAGTGTATTGGGTTCTGTCACAGTCACCTCACGAATGGTTCTTGTGGTAGGACGGTAGCCCTGGATATGGTCCTTGTACTGCGGCCAAGCCTTGCGATACGTATCTTCATTGCCCTCGGCAACCATAATGACGAAGTCTGCTGGAAGGTCACTGAAAGCATCCGTTGCCAATGTCGGACAATCGCTGTTTATAGCCCAAATCGTCTTCAGACTGACACAACCCTTGAATGCATCGGCAGAGATGGATTTAAGGCACAATGGCAAAATCACCTCTTCGAGGGCTGACATGCCCGACAGCGAGTTTGCGCCCAATGCTGTGACAGCGGTACTCATAAGTTCATTGAACTTGCAGATTGCAGAAGAGTTGCTCACCATGCCGTCAATGTTGGCAAGCCGTGTAAAGTCTGTTGTCGAGAACACATGGTGCTCTGTCATTGCCTCCAGCACTGCATCGTCTTTATAACAGCAGGCAATGGTGTCAGCCTTGTCGTAGTAGGCTTTTTCACTGGAATAGTCGGCAATGGCACTTTTCGATGTTATGATTTGTGAGAAACGGGCACTGCTGCTGCCTGTGTTCCAAGCATCCTCGTCTGTAGTCGGCTTTTTCCGTGGCAACATGATGAGTTCGCTCATACGGGTGTTGCCCTCCACAATGTCCTCTTCTATATCGGTGACATTATCGCCAACGACGAGAGAAGAAAGGGCTGTACATCCGGCTACGGCGTTCTTGCATATTCTGGTAGCGGATTTCGGCAGGATAAGAGTCTTCAGCTTGTGGAGATTCCAGAACATGTAGTCGTCAACGTGGTTGTCCTCCTGTACATAGTCATTCGTTCCCTTGCGGTTATACTCCCATGTACCTTTCTTGATGTTTGCCTCATAGAGGTCGAGGTAAGTAAGATGTCCCACTGTAGACTCGCAGTTCTCCACATCACGTCCTCCCATATAGCGGAGCACACCGATGTCGCGACCGTCGATATCACCGATGATGCGCAGAGAATCGTACTGGGCATAGTTGCCGGTCAGCGTCTGGTTGTCATAGTCGTAGACAAGTCCAAGTTCTGTTGCGAGTGTACCAGGAGTTTTCACGTTCACTACCTTCAGGCTCTGGTAACTGCCGACAGCGTTGATGTGGTCTGCCACTGCTGCCCATTGTTTTCTGTATTCATCCACAACGTCGTCTGCCACATAGATGATGTAGTCATCGGGCAATCCTGCGAAAGCAGATTCAATGTCACCCTTTGCCGGAACGGTATTCCTGACGATGAAACTGGTGATGTTGCTGCCGTTGAAAGCATTGGCACCGATGGAGTCAACATTTTCCGGAATGGTGAGCTTGGCAAGCTGTTCATCTCCCTTGAATGCCTCGCCCTCGATGGTCTTTGTGCAGTCTGGCAGTGATATGCTCTGCAACTTCTTGCACCCACTGAACATGCCGCTGTAAATGGTATTGAGACCACAGGTTCCGAAAGCACGGAACTCATCGAAGGACTCGATATCAGTACCGGCAAAGAGGGTCTTCAACTTGGCAGGTGTGGCAAGTGTCGCGTCAATGTAAGCATAATCAATTGCGCTTGTACTTGGAATATATTTGTATGCGTCCAGCAGTTGCAGCACCTTACTGTCTTGCGGTTCGAAGAAACATGGGGCGAACTTGTCCTTGTATCGGCTCCAACTGTCATAGAAGTTGAATTGAGGTTCGAGGTTAATGTCGAACTTGATACGCAGACTATCACACCCATCGAACACTCCGTTGCCCAATGTGATTTCACTTGGAGAGAGTTTCACCAATTCATAGTCGTCATCGGTCTTGGGATAAAGGAGGTTCACATCGCGCAAGTTCTTGCAGTCGGCAAATGCTGAGTCGTTTATCAGTATATTGAAATCTGTATAGACATCACTGGCAACACTGTATTTGTCAGTGATTTCTATCGACTTGAGGTTGGTGTTCTTAGCGAATGCCTTCGCCTTGATGTTGTCGAGCTTGTAGTTGTTGAAGATACCGTAGTCATTGATGAGATACAAGCGACCGTTGTCGTCTTTCAAGCTCTCGTCGTCAGCACTTACAATGTCGACATGGTCGATGTCATGGCTTTCCACCTCGGTTTCGAGCGGAATGGTGTTGGTGTCATAGGTAAGACTGTAGTTGGCACCCCATGCAGTGAAGTCGACTTCGTCTTTCACGTCCTTGGCAACAAACATACTGCTGTACTTGCCCCAGTACTCATCCTCCTTGAAGTCCTGGATAACATCTTTGCCCACAAGGATTTTCACCTTCGTAGTGTCCACTCCTGCGAATATGTCATGACCAACCGGGAGGAAGTTGTCCGGGGTGAGAGACTTGTAGCGCTTGTTATAAGTGGTCCATCCTGGACGGCAGAAGCTCCTTATCACCAAATCCAGTGTATCGAGGTTCTCACATCCGGCGAAGCAAGAGTCAGGAAGTGCCAGCACAAGCGGGTCGTAAGACAACTTTCTGTCTTCACGGTCCTGGAACTGCACCTTCTTCAGATTCTTTTTATTGCGGAAGGCATCGGAACCAATGTTCACGGTGCGGTAACGGTAGGTTGTTTCTCCAGACAGGTATCCAGGGTCAGCATAGATAGTGGCAGTTGTCACATCATCGGCAACTGACTTGACATACATGTGCGGAACGTTGGTACGAGTCTTCGTTTCCACCCAGTTTGCACCGTTGATTGTCCACGAAGGATTCTTTGCAAAGTTTTTCAGTGCACGGCTTACCGCATAGCTTGCGGCAGTGTTGAATGCTGACGCACCCAGTTGTGGAAGGTCACCGATAAGGGCAAGATTCGTGATTGCCACTTCTTGGGTAGCGCAAGTCAAATAGTCAGTCAATTCCAGATAGACATTCATGTAATCAATCATGGCTGATATTCCTTCACAAGTAAAGGTGCCTTCGGAATTTAAATTCTCCACAAGATACCACCCGTTGTCATAGTAACTGTAGAAGATTTGGTCAAGCTTATCCTTAATGCCCTTCTTGAGGTTTTCAATAATCAGATTTACGTTTGCATAGTCTTGAGGCTCAGCAAAGTAAATCTTATATGGAAGGTCTAAATAGAATTCATCATAGAACGTTGGAGCCCCTTCAACTGTCTTTTTGGTGAAGAAGGCAAGTTCGTTTTTCTTCTGTGCAAGCAAATCTTGCGCCATTTTCACCTGGTTGCATGAGGAGATGGTAGTCGCGATGCTTTGTATCAATGAGGATACCTGATAGATTTCAGCGGCAATAATCGGGATATTCCACAAAGACGCCTGCATCTTTACGGTTTCCGATGTCGGCTTTGTGTTGAGCGAACGTGCGGCGTAGTCGTAGGTGATACCGTCCTTGACGATGGGGTCCTCTGTTGTCGGCACGTAGTCGGAAGCCACGATGTAGTCCTTGTA
>CAVISR010000112.1:0-4254 GCA_963645405.1 Acutalibacteraceae bacterium | reverse complement strand
TCCTCGGCATGAAGGTACATGTTGATGGCGTTCTCTAATTCGAGCGTGGAGTTGATGAAGGTGTTTGTCGCCAGATCAACGTTCTTGACGAACTGTTGGAGTTGGGGAATACGGTCAATGATTTCCTGCTCGGCTTTGCCTGTCTCCACCTCCTGCTCGACATCGTTCATCACGTCATCGAAGTCGGGCATCTCATCGTTGTTCTTACTGCGCTTAATCATAGACTTGTCTGTTTATCTGTGGAAGCCACGGCTGCGTTGCTTCGGCTTACACATGGAGTGAGCCATCTGCACACAACGGTGGGCAAATTTACGGTCGTCCTCATCATCCTTTCTGCCCCAACCGGATTCGGGAGCAGAACCGCCACCGCCATGCGACTCGCTCATGGAAGTGGCTGCATCGAGATAGCCTGCAAAGAGCAGCATGGCAATATTGGTGATGTCCTTCACTGTGGCTTCCTCGTTGTCTTCCGGCACCTGGATATTGTCGGTAAAGATGTCCTTGATGTCGTTCGGTATCGTCACTTGCTTGGTCTCCTTGCCAGTGCTGATGTCGAACACCGAAGTGGCAGGCTTCTGCACTTTCGGCTCTTCACGCAGTGGCTGAGTGCCACGTACAACATTGGGATTAACCGAAGCGGAAGTTTGAGCAGTCGGACGTGCCGTGCGAGTGAATGGCGAAACAGAGGTAGCAGAGGAAGTTCTCTTGACTTGAACAGGTGTCGGATGGAGTTTCTTCCATGTAGCATAGAGTTTCGATGCCATGTAGGGTCTGCCGATTTGTGAAGCCTTGAACACCGATGCGCCCTTGCTGACGGTGTAGCCAACGAGTTTGCCCTTGCTGTCGTAGCGAGTCTTTACTTTGTAGCCCTTCTTGCGCAACTGTTGGAAGTATTCACTGTGAGTGTACTCCTGCATATTCCGCAGAATGCTTTTGCAGTCATCCGCTATCATGTCCTCACGAATCTCTCTGATGAACAGTGGCTGAGTCCACCCATGCCGTCTGTTGATAATCTCCGCAGCCGCCATAGCACGTTTGTGAATATCGTGGGCATCGTTGGTCTTTCCGTCCATGTCCACACGGCAACAGTCGATGTGAAGGTGAAGTGTGCCGGACTTGGAGTCTGAGTGCAGTCCACCGACATTCATAGAGTTGCGGAAATTGGTCTTGTATTCCTTCGTGTCACCTTTGGGGACGATACCGACAGAGTCAAGAACTTCCAAACACTCGTCCTGCAGCCTTGCCCAGTCATCCATGGTGAAGTTGGCAGACTCCTCCTTGGATGGGGAAACAACAAAAGTCACCATGAAGTTTTTGAGTTTCCTCCCCACCGTCCTGTCCTGTTGGTGCAGCTGGCAGTGGTGCTTCATCATGAACCAGATGGATGTGGCATCAAGACCATCGGGCATATTGTTCACCTTGACCGTCTTTGCCTTCTCCTTCTCCAATGCGTACCGCACGGAATTGCCGCCATACGATACCGATTTTGCGAGTATAATCATGTTTCTTTCTTGTCTTTGGTCTGTACGTTTGATGTGATGTTCTCTTCAATGCTATACCAATGGCGGATAAGTCCGGCAACGGCTTCTATCCACCACCGCATAAACTTCTCGCTGCGGAAGTAGAGACGCTTTTCCTCGTCCGTTTTCTTGGAGAGCACGTTGCTGACCTTTATCAAATCTGCCCTTGCAACAACAAGGGAGTTGAGGGCTTCGACCTCTTCTTTGGTGAGCCGTTGGCGTGGGTGGTGCATCAGGGCTGCTTCCACGATATAGCGGCTTGTGGAGAGCCCGCAGTCCCGGGCAAGGGTCTGGAGCCTTTGGTGCTCCTCATCAGTGCAGCGGTAGGCATGAACCTCCGTCTGCGGTCTCTTGATGATGTTCTTCTTTCTCATCTGTGATGACTGTATAAAATGGGATGGTTTCAATGAATTTACAATGGTGGACACCGACTGCGAGCCTGCGAGTAGTCCGAGAACTTTTAGGAATACAGAAAGACGGTCACGGCTTCTGTATTACAAAAGGATTTCTCGAAAAGTACCTCTAAAATAGCAGTGCTCTCCACGCAAAACTTCCCGAAGGCTTGTCCTTCGCCTGTCGGTTTGGTTGCCGATACAAGCGGAAGAACATACCTTGGGATGAATTGTGCAGCAAGGGCAGTCTGTGAGTCTATGAGAGGCTATCTGCCACCGTTAGGGTTGCCATTGGGCACTTGGCTGCCGTTGGGCTTATATCCGCCATAGGTAGAGCCGTTAGGCTGTCCCTGAGGATTGCCGGACTGCGGTGAAGTTTGACCGCCTTGCGCCCCTTGGTTCTGCTTGCCATCGGTCTGCTGATGGTTGGCAGGACTGCCGGACGAAGGGTTGGGATTGCCCGACTGAGGGAAATGCCCATTAACGGCAGATGCGGAAGGTTGGCTCTCACTCATTGATTTGGCATCATTAGAATTGCCTTGGTGTTGAGCCGAAGCGTTTGATGATGTGCCGCCAAAAGAAGAAACCCTCCCCTCGGTGGCAGGGGTGGAATTGGCTTTGCTTGCAGTGGCATCATCCTTGTCTGTGTTGTCGGGGTTGTCCGGGTCGATGGTGATTACCCTTGCAGCAGGAACATCCACGTGGACGGTTTCAGTGCTGCCGGGCTTGGGTCTGACAAGAAAGCCGTTCTTGACAAACGTGCCGTCCACATACCAACCTGTAAGGGCGTGAAGCGTATGGATGCGGTTTTCGCCCACCTTCTGCGATGAGGAAATGCCCAACTGCTCCATTGCCTCCAAGAGTTTGGGCACAGTCTTGCGGTCTTTGTTCCAGAGTTTCGACAGTTGGGTGTTGTCCACCATACATTGCCCGGGCAAGATTTCCACTTGTTGGGTCTTGCTGACAGGCACAAGTTTCGTTTCTCGTTCTGCGAGTGTTACAAGAGACATGAAGCATTCCATGCGGTCAATCTTGTACTTCTTGCTGCGAAGATGCTCCACCTGATCTTCGGACAGCGTGAAGCAATAGTGTATCTTTTTCTCAGCCATAGTTGTGACGAATTAAAAGTTTCGGTCTAAAAGAAAGGGAAAGAAGTTCCCCGTGAGTGCCGTCACCATCGGTGCATGAATCTCCTCGGGTGATAGTCCTCGGCTATCTCGGCAAGTTCCCCTTGCAGTCTGTTGTTGGCTTCCTTGGTCAAAGGGGTGATGCATTGGATAGCAACAGACTGGGCAAGTATCTTCCGTCTGCCGATGGCATCTTCATCGGTCATAGTCCGGTTTGCACCGCATCTCTCTGCCAAATCATTGAAGGCATCACGCATGGTGAAGTAGCCTCTGCCTGTCTTGGCATAGTTCACTGCAAGGGCGGCTACATCTGCCAACTTGCCCCTGTACTCCTGTTGGGTCATTTCATTTCTGTTCATGGTCATATTATTTACAAAGTTCGTTCATGTGAGCGGCTGCAGCCTCTCGGGTTTCACTCTCTGACATGTTGCGGTTCTTGCGCATCCATGCCACCAATTCCTCCTTCTCAAAGTAGATAAGTTTGCCGTTGGGACGGAAGAAAGGAAGTTCATGCTTGTGGGTCATCTTGTAGAGACTGCTCTTGGAAATGCCCATGAAGATGGCTGCTTCCTCAAGCGTCAGGACTTGCTTTGACTGGCTCAGAAGGTTCTCCAAAACTTCGATTCTGTGCTCATGTGCCTCTACCTTCAAAAGAAGGGTTTCGTTGTCGATTGTCTTACTCATTGTCTTGAAATTTAAGTGTTTGACGATTCTTGTTTGAGTCGTTTTGAGTGTACAAATCCCCTGGGCAGAGAAAACTCCCTGCCCGAAAATGGGGTCTGTAAACGACTATGAAAGTGGTGTTATCCTGTAAAAGTTCTGCTTAGTTGTCTGCTTCCGTTTGGGTTACTCTCCGTGGATGGCGGTTGGTGGCTGCCGTCCGCTTTGTCTTGGGTATCTGTCTGTTCTCCTCCTGCATCGTCCGGCTTCGGAATACTTGCTTGGTGTTATCGATTGCCTTGACCTTTTCCTCTGTCAGCACATCGGCATAGACGGCGGTCGATTTCAGCGACTTGTGACCGAGCAGTTTCTGCGTGGTCTCGATGTTGCCTGTTGCCGCCTGTACCAAAGTGGCAAACGTGTGCCGGGCAGTATGAAAGGAAATGTTCTTCTCAATGCCCACCTTCTTGGCTATCCTTTTGAGGGCAGCATCCATGTTGGGTTTGGCAGGAAGGTGGAACACCAAATCATCTTTTCCTCGCTCCGGCATCCATG
>CAVISR010000111.1:0-4287 GCA_963645405.1 Acutalibacteraceae bacterium | reverse complement strand
TGCAACTTCTTCGTAAGCGAAAGGCACGAAGGACGACGGGTTTATATTCCCGAAATAGGCTACACAACACGTTCGAACAGCGTTCGCTATGTAGGAGTCAACAAAAATGTGTTGGGTTTTGGGGTTTGTGTTACCATGCGGATGGGAGCGTTGAATTGCGCGAATAGGAGCCAGCGCTCTCCGAGCGCTAGGCGGTTGCACTCGAGCGCAAGCCCGCAAATGTTTTACAGCCCACGTTCCCACGCACGCTTTAACGCTCTCGGAGAGAGCTAGCTCCTATTTTTAACGCCCTCGGAGAGAGCTAGCTCCTAGCACCGCTGCTTTTGCCGGGCGCTTATGCTCTTATTTGTCGCTCGAACGTTGCTATGTAGGAGTCGGCTTTCTATCCTCATGCGTATATATAATAGTCGATGGAGCGGCTGCGGACTTATCTTGCCGGCATCTCCAACCGCCTCTCCAATAAATGTGAGCGTGATTTCCAGACGGTGTTCTATTTCATCTTCAATCTGATGGGTGCCAATATCCGTGTGGAAGAGGACAGTGCTGTGGGTAGGGCAGATGCGGTGGTGTATATGCCCGATGCAGTCTATGTGTTTGAGTTGAAGTACGACGGCTCTGCGGAAGATGCTCTCAAGTAGATAGACGACAAGGGTTATCTCATCCTTTATTCAGCCGACGGCAAGCGTCTCGTGAAGATAGGTGTGAACTACGACAGTCAGCAACGCACCATCACTGATTGGTTGATTAAAGAAGAATCGTCTCGCTAACTATGTCGGGCTAAAGTGCGAATAGTTCCTTCGTTTTTCTTCGTCCTTCGGCATTGATCTCTGATACTCTGACGGGGTAAGCCCGAACTTTTCCTTGAAGCATTTGGTGAAGTAGCTGCTGGTGGTGAATCCTACGCTTGTATGCACCTTATTTATATTTATGTCTGGATGACGGCGTAGCAGCAGGGCTGCTTGCTTGAGCCGGATGTCACGCATGAACTCGGTGACTGTGTGACCAGTGAGTTCGGTGATGCGCCGGTAGAGGTTGGCACGGCTCATGCACATGTCGCTGCTCAGGTGTTGTACGTTGTAGTCGGCATCTGACATGTGCTGTTCTACGAGATGAATGGCTTTAGCCAGCAATTCCTCGCCTTTGTCAGGCATTTCCGTATCATCGGTCTGCAATTCAATCTCTTTCAGTGAGAGCCGGTGACGCATCTCCTGGAGACGTTGGAGCAAGTGGATGCGTTGAGTGACGGTCCACAGCACTATGCCCAGTGTCAATATGAGCAGGCAGAAAATCAAACGTGCCCACCATGTCTGCCACCAGTGTGGCGTGTGGTTGACGGTGATTTGCAAAACGCTGTCGTCCATCCATCTTCCATATTCGTCGGTCGCTTTGACTTCGATTGACAAACGTCCTGCCGGCAGGTTGTTGAGGTGAATGGCATTGTAGCCCTGCGGCAGTGTTTGCCATGACTCTCCACGCCCTTCCACCCGGTAGGCAAAACGGATGTGACTGGCTGCGATGGGTGAGCAAGTGGAACATTGTATGGTGACGCTGGAGATGTTTTCGGGAATCTCGATGGTACGGAGAGATTGGGGTGCGAGATAGGTGGAGTCGCCCATGATGTAGGCGGACACTATAGGAGCATTGCCGCTTGTCGTTGGTGCATCGAGCTGTGCGGACGGTGCCAGCTCGAAATAGGCTCCGGCTGCACCGATGCCGATGTTGCCTTGCTCCGTTTGCTCCAATTTGTAGAAGTTGTAGACGTTTGCCTGCGGATGTGTGCTGTGCAACAGCCGTTGTGCATGGGTGACAGCATTGCATTCGCGTACATATTGGTCGCTCAAAATCCATACGTGTCGCAGTCGGTCGACGGCAATGTCGAGTATTGCATCACCCGATGCGTTCGACAGGGTCTGGTCTTCGGTCAACGCTTTTGCTCCTGGCGCAAGTGTGTAGACACGCCCTTTCCGTGATCCAGTCCACAGAGTGCCGTCGCTTCCAATGGCGAGACATGTGATTCTGAAACTTGCCGGAGCTAATTTCACGGTGTGCCCGTCTGCGGTTCGGCATATAAGACTTCCGTCGTCGACAAGCATGAAGAGACGCCCGTCGACATCGTCCACTGCCCGCAGTACCGCCTGTTCACTTTTATAAATGCGTTGCAGGTCGGTGGAGCTTGCGTTCATGCGGAACAGTCCGTTATTGGTGCCAACCAGCAGTTGCCCATGCGACGAAGGACCTATGAAACGGATGCGCTGGTCGAAGTGGCCTATTTCGGATGACAGCACACTGATGCCGTCGGTGCTGGTAAGAGCCCAAAGCGTGTTGTTGCCTGCAGCCCAGATGCCTCCGCCATTGCGCCGTACGATCAAGCGGCTGTTGATGGGATGACGGCTTGCATCGTAGAGCGAATGACTTGATGTATTGTATATCATCAGTCCTACACGTCCTTGGCTAATCCACAGCAGATTGCCGCTTGCCACGGCTCTGTCGGCTATGAGTGGAAAACCGGTAAGCTTGCTCATGGCGGTGATGGCATCTCTTTTGAATGAGCTGTAGGATGGTGTGAGGATGAAGGTGGTGGGGATGAATCCGCTCACCCACAGATGGCCCTGCCGGTCGAGGCAGAGTCGGTCGAGCACTTTCTTGCCTTCGCTCATCGGTAGCGAGGTGCTCAGGTCTGTCAGCGTGTGTCCGTTGATGGCATAAAGGTACAGGTTGTCGTTGGCACTGACGTACAACAGGTTTCTGACGTTGTCCATCACCATGTCGAGTATTTTGCTCTGGTCCGATGATGTGGCAGTGACGGGTTGTGGGATGATGGTGCGATGGGTGGCGTCGAGATACACCACACCGCCGTTGAAGGTTGCCAACCAGTATCCACCGGATTTTTTGTCCTCGCACAGTCGCACTGGTTGCAGTGATGTGTCGGTCAGAAAGGGCTGCAGGTTCAATGTGCCGGATTTGCAGCGCCATAGTTTATGGGTGAAGAACAGCACCCACACCGTGCCGTGGCTGTCTTCGTATATTTGTGCGGGCAGTTCGTCGAAATCTTTGCGGTGCATCAGGGTGTGGTGTGTGTTCGGGTCGATGCAGCTCACCCCACCGTCTGCTCCAATCCACAGCCGTCCGTGGCGGTCGCACATCAATGCCGACACATGGCCGCGCTGCATCACCGTGTCGACCCGGTAGGAATGTTTGTCGATGCAGCAAAGCATTTTGTCTGCTCCAAACCAAATGCGCCCCTGACGGTCTTCCGCTATGCAACTCACTGCGCTAACGCCGAACTTTGCAATGCTGTAGCCGTCGTCACGGCACAATCCGCCACCCGTGGTGCCGTACCAGAAAAAGCCTTCGCAGTCCTGCAGTATGCAATGGATGTTTGCTACTGGCAACTGCGATTGCGTTGGCAACTTGGTGTATTGGTATGCAAAAGCAACAGTGCTCCACAAAAGCATTGTGAGGATTGCAGCAAAGTGGACGATATGTTTTGAAGAAGGTTGCTTCATATAATATAATGTGTGATGTGTCCGCAAATGGGACGCGTACATGCAAATTTACGAAAAAATCGGGATTGAGCTTCATCTGATGCACTAAAAACAACCGTTGTCTCTCTCGCGTTTCTTTTGGCGATATGTTTCTTCTCCCTTCGAATTCATCGGCGTTTTGGTCCCGTATGTTGCAAATGGGTAGAATAGATGTTGCACACGCTTGTTTTCACGATACGTTTTAGCACAATGACGCACGATTGTGGTGTACATGATTAATGCAGCGACTAACTTTGCAGCCGAAGAAAAACGAAAACGAAAATGAAACGAACATTTCTATTGACATGTCAACCTTGACATTACAGTCACCTGAACACAGAACTCACAATTGAACATAGCATTCACAACTAAACTAACAAACATATAACACCGGACGATATGAAACACAAAACGCTACTTTGCCTTGCCCTGGCTTTGTTGGCAGCAACAGGCATGCAGGCAGGCGACAGAAAAACGTGTATCGACAAAAACTGGAAGTTCCACTATGGGACCGTGACCGATGCTATTGGCGAATCTTTCGATGACAGCGGTTGGCGCACCATTGACCTGCCGCACGACTGGAGCGTGGAGACAGAAGCAGCTACAGCAGCGGGAAACAATGTCGGCCCTTTCACCAAGAACGCTCCAGGCGGTAGTCAGACCGGCTACACATTTGGCGGCGAAGGATGGTACCGGAAGACCTTCACCCTCGACAAGGACGATGCCGACAAGCGCATCATGCTTTATTTCGAGGGAGCGTACA
>CAVISR010000110.1:0-4683 GCA_963645405.1 Acutalibacteraceae bacterium | reverse complement strand
TATGTAATATATGCTGTCGGTGAGGATTTTGTTTTTTATAAGGTGCAATATTTCCAGAAACGGATAATTTTCTTTACCTTTAAATGTACAAATCACCCATGCAGGCTGAAATATTCACCATTGCAATGCACTGAAAAAGATTTGTGTGGATAGTGAAAATTCTGTATACGATTCTCGAGGTAATTGCAATGCCATTATTGAGACGGCAACAAGCACTCTTATTGTAGGGTGTGCATGTTCTATTATCCCTGATTCAGTCACGGGTATTGGCGAGTGTGCTTTTTATAACTGCTCAAGTCTTCAAAGTATAGATATTCCCAATTCTGTCACAAGCATTGGCTGGGGTGCATTCTGGAGTTGCACAGCGATGACGAAGTTTGTCGTGGATGCGCAAATACCACCTAAGTGTGACGATTATGCATTTGCTAGAGTCAACAAACAGGCATGTACACTTTATGTGCCGACCGAGCAGATTGATGCTTACAAAGACGCGTATCCATGGGGAGACTTCTTCAATGTTGAATCCATTGTAGCAGGAGTTGAATCTCAGTTTGTTGACGATGCAACAGAGTTGGAACGCTATAATGCTAACGGCATTCGTTTGGCTGCACCACAAAAAGGTATCAACATCATTCGGATGAGCGATGGAAGCACTCGCAAAGTTATTGTGAGATAAGTGTTCCGCAGGTGCATTTAAACGATGACAGGACGAGACTTGAAACACATTACAGTATAATCCGCTGGAGACATGCGCATGGATGTTCCATGCGCATTATCCCTCCAGCTCTTTCAATTATGTCTAACATGATTGGGCATCTCTATCCCTTTTAGAACTGTTAGGGTAGAGCTCTGCCTCAAAAACGTAGAACAGTTCAAGGCAGTCGCATAAAGCCTGTCCATGTCCGATTTTACATGCGCTTCCGTTTTGGCAGATGGGAGTTAGTAAGAGAACATTGGCGAAGTTTACCAAGACGGTAAACACCGCAAAGTCCCATTGCGGTTGCCAGCGCAATGGGCATTTTCTTCTTGTTCATACCTTTATTCCTTTCGTTGCACACTTATTTCACCACCACCTTCTTAGTCACTCCGCCCAACTTCACTATGTTCAAGCCTTTCTGCAGACGGTCTGTGCGATGGCCTTGGATGTCGTAAATCTCGGCTGTGCCTTCGGTGAGGCTGTCGATTGTTTCTACGGCCTCGATAGCAGAAGTCTCCTCCTCGTCGTCAAATGCGAAGCCGAGCACATGCACCTTTGCTTGGCTGCTTTCAGAACCCGATTTGAGCCATGCTCTCAGTCCTTTGGTCTTCACTGCCTTTACCGATGCATTGTTCTTCAAATCAGAAGTCAACCAGAACTTGTTCTTCGAGATGATGTAGCCGTCGTCGGGCACCGTTGCCTCGGTGAACGAGCCAACGAGTTGCCATCCGCTTGCCTGAGTGCCATCGGCTGGTGAGGTCACGATTGATGCATTGCTTGCCGAAACACTCAAACTGCCTTTGTCCGAATACACAAGCACCGGTGTGCCTGCGTCTATCGTGCCGTCAAGCTGTGTGAGGGTTATCAAGTCGCCTGTCACGTTTTTCAGCGTGTAGAAGCTGTAGTCTGTCATGCTCGCTGCATCCACTGCAAACGGCAGGCAGAGCGTGCCCCAGTTGCTTGCCATGGTGCGTGAGTAGGAGGCGGTTGTGGCTGTGAACGGTGCGAGAGCCACAAAGTCCTTGCCGTCGTCAAGCACGAGATTGTCTGCGCTGAGAGTTTCGCCGCACATGTCGTACTGGGTTTCTCCTACTTTATAATATGTCTTGAAGTAACCGGTGTTGTAGTTAGCCATAGTGGCGTCTATGATGCTGCCGTCGTTTTCCACGGCACCGACAAGAACCGTGCAGTTGTTGAACATATTGTCGGAATACACAACGCCTTTGACGGTGAATGCTTCGCCCGCATAAATGGTTTTCAGATTGGTGCATTCCCTGAACATACGCTGCATATCGGTCACTTTCGCTGTGTTGAAAGTCGAAAGGTCAAGCGTAACCAGTCCGGTGCAACCGAAGAACATGGTGCTCATGTTGGTGACCTGCGCTGTGTTGAAGGCCGAAAGGTCGAGCGAGGTGAGGCTGCTGCAATAGCAGAACATAAACCGCATGTCGGTTACGCAGGCTGTGTTGAAGCCGGACAGGTCAATGAATGTCAGTTTGAAACAGTTGAAGAACATGTATTTCATGTCGGTGACACGTGCTGTGTTGAAGCCCGGACCCATTTTCAAGGTTTCCAGATTGATGCAAGTGTTGAACATCTGGTGCATGTCGGTAACTTTCCCTGTATCGAATTTCGACAGATTAAGTGATGTCAGACTTTTGCAGCTGTTGAACATGGAGTGCATATTGATGGCTTTTGCGGTGTTGAATCCCTGCAAGTTAATTTCTGCAAGCACATTGCAGCCGTTGAACATGCTCTGCATTTCCGTGACATTTCCGGTGTTGAAGGTCGAAAGGTCGAGTGTTGCCAGGTTCGCGCAGCCGTTGAACATGTATTTCATGTCTGTCACTTTTTCAGTGTTGAAGGACGAAAGGTCGAGCTCCGCAAGTCCTTCGCAGCCATTGAACATATATTGCATATCAGTGACTTTTGCAGTGTTGAATCCGCGCAAGTCAATTTCTGTCAATCCTTTGCAGCCGTCGAACATGTATGTCATCGACGTGACATTGTCGGTATTGAATCCTGACACGTCGAGTACCGTGAGTTTTTCGCAATTGTCGAACATCCCGTCCATGCTTTTTACTTTGTCCGTCGTAAGCCCTGATACGTCGAGCGACGTGAGCGATTGGCAACCGCCGAACATGTAAGCCATGCCCTCCACCTTTGCCGTATTGAAATTCTTTCCGGGACTGAGTGTAGCCAATGCCGTGCAACCGCCAAACATATATGACATGCCGGTGACGTTCCGGGTGTCGAAACTGGTCAAATCGAGCTCCGTGAGTTTGCTGCATCCGTGGAACATGCCCTCCATGCTGGTGACCCTTCCGGTGTCGAAACTGGCCAGATTGAGTGAGGTGAGGCTGCTGCAATAGCGGAACATATACTGCATGTTGGTCACATTCTGAGTGTTGAATCCTGACAAATCGGCTTCAGCGAGTTCGTCGCAAGAGTCAAACATACTCATCATGTCAGTCACACTGTCGGTGTGAAGATACTGCAAGCCAATTATGCCCGTCATGTGAAGCATGCCACTGAACCAACTGTGGCACGTAGTCGGGCGCACCTCGTCGAACGATGCGTCAAACACAACGCACAAGATATCTGCGGCATACGAATCCCATTGCGGCGTGTCATCGCCCGAATTCAACTTGAACCGTTCTACACCAGAGCTGCTTTTGTCCGATTTTGTGCCGTACATGAATGTCAAAGTCTTGGTCGTCTTGTCATATTCCGTCCATGCTTCCTGGGCTTCAGCTTTGCCCGGCATCATCATTGACGCAAGCGCCAATGTCGCCACAAGGACACGCCATGTGGATGCAACCTTTGCCTTGGAAGAAAGGTGTTTGGTTTCCTTCATATCGTTTGTTCTTCTTCGCATATTTGCAATTCAAGTGCAAAGTTAGCAATAAAACTGCAGATGGCAGTGCCTTGCGTGGGTTTGTTCGTACATATTGTTGCGGAAATCATTTTGTCTTGCCCCAGGAATGTGGTCTTCCTTGATAGAGTCTTTTGTTTTTTTCATATCTTGGTTCTTTTGTGATGCTGGTAAATACATATGGTGTATAACGAGCTGTCATCGCCTGCGCTCGGAGAGCGCTGACTCCTATCCTAAAGCGAAAACGTTTTGCGGGCATTCGTTCGAGTGTCATCGGAAATAGGAGCTAGGCCTCTCCGAGGCCGTTAAAGCGAAAACGTTTTGCGAGCTGCGCTCGAGTGTCATCGCCGACGCGCTCGGAGAGCGCTGGCTCCTATCAAAGCGAAAACGTATTGCGAACTTGCGCTCGAGTGCACCAGCACTAGGAGCTAGGCCTCTCCGAGGCCGTTAAAGCGGAAACGCATTGCGAGCTGGCGCTCGAGTGTCATCGCCGACGCGCTCGGAGAGCGCTGGCTCCTATCAAAGCGAAAACGTTTTGCGGGCATTCGCCCGAATTCGCAAGATTCGCAAGATTCGTGGTCCAAAATATCAATGAAAGATTAACGGCCCATTATATGGAGATTAATGTTGGAAAAAAACAAGCACGCCGCATGGCATTCGCAAGATTCGCAAGATTCGTGGTTCAAAATATCAATGAAAGATTAACGGCCCATTATATGGAGATTAATGTTGGGAAAAAACAAGCACGCCGCATGGCATCAGTAAGATTAGTGCCAATTCGTGGTAGGATTCATTTAACCACGAATTTCACGAATCTCACTAATTTACCGGATAATGCTTATTCGTATAATTCGTTCAATTCGCGGTTAAAAAGAAAAAGAAAACCCGGGACAAACAAATAAATCATTCATTTGAGTTGGGGCAGAGGAGAATATTCCATGGTAAAAGAGCTCAACAATCCGATGTCCGACTCAGCAAATTCAAAATCAGTATGAAAACAAACAAAACATCCGCAGCACAGTCTGCAACCCGCTCAACGAAGAGCGCCAGTGTCAGTTCACAGAGTACACCAACCAACATCCACCGCCAGCTCAGCGGCATGGCAATGTAT
>CAVISR010000109.1:0-4694 GCA_963645405.1 Acutalibacteraceae bacterium | reverse complement strand
TTATTTTATGGGGTCGCGCATGCGGCCTAGTACTCAAATTTTTAACGAACTATTGTTTGCACCATCAATCAAAAAATTACGCAAGATGAAAAATCGCAAAAATGTACTTGAAATTGGGAACCAGAGTGAGATCCTATATTTGAATCCCAACAATATCCTATGCATTGAGGCCAGTGGTAACTATTGCAATATATACCTTGTTGATGGAGAAGAACTGGAGTCTGTTGGCTTTCAGAAAGGCGAGGTTGCCCGAATGATCGATGAACAACTGCCTCACAACTTAGCCTCGAAGTTCATTCAGGTAGGTCGCAGCTATATCATCAATATTGAGCACATACAGCGTATTAATGTTCCACGAGAACAGCTGACTTTTGATGTCTTTAATCCATCAAACGGCAAGAAACGATGGATCAGAATTCCTGCGCTACCATTGCGCAAACTTCGAGAGGCAATGGAGACGACGGATGCAGAGTTAGTTTCTCCGGTTCCCAAAGATTCCAGAGCGACGGCAGGAGGTTTCGCAGAGTTCATCGCTGCGCCTAAGCATAGCCGGATTCTGGAAGAGAAGGATTATGAGATCGGAGAAGATGAAGTGATATTCTTAGGATGATGAATAATGCAGAAAGTATTTGATCTAAGTGGCAGATTCCCCGGGCGGCTCACGTTGGACTATCTGCCGAGCGTAAACTATGCCATGGCCTTGAACGAAGATCATGCAATCAGTCGTTGTCATCTGAAGAACTGTTCCGAGCAGACTTGGAAAGATGTCCACATCCAGATTGGTGGAGATCTGATCGAGCTTTGCCAACTGAACCTTGCCAAACTAAAATCGCACCAGACAATCGACTTCCAGGATGCAAACCTGCTGCCAGTAACTTCAAAACTGATGCGGTTGACTGAAGCCGTACAGTCCTCTTTTACCATTACTGTCCATGTAGGGGAGACGCTCGTCTTGAGTCAGACGCTGCCCTTATTGCTCATGGCATTCGACCAATGGCATGGTGATAAGGTCCGTCCGGAGTTGGTTGCAGCGTTCGTCACGCCTAATCATCCATGCCTTGCTCCAATAAGCCAGCGAGCCTCCCAATACCTGGAGAAGCTATCAGGAGATAACTCCTTAAACTCGTATTTCTCCGATGACAGCCGGATTCTGCAGCAGATAGAGAGTGTTTATCACGCCTTGCTCGATGAACACTTAACCTTCCAGATCTGTCCTGCAAGTTTTGAACAGACAGGACAACGCATCCGTTTAGTGGACAAAGTGCTGAATGAAAAGATGGCCAATTGCATAGATCTTTCCCTGCTGCTCTGTTCCTGTCTGGAGAATATAGGCATTCAAACATTCCTCCTTTTGTACTACGGCCATGCCCTGGTGGCAGCGAGTCTCTATCCGGACGAAAGCATCCCGATGGTAGAACAGGATATCCAAGTCGTCAGAACCGCGGTCAAGGAGCATCAGATGGTAGTTGTACAGGCCGTGTCTTTGACGAAAGGAGCTTCGTTCGAGGATGCGGTGAAAGAGGGAGAAGATTATGTCTTCGACCATAATGAGGTGTTTGAGTGTATGGTCAATATCTACAAGGCTCGCAAGAACCGGATTCGTCCGCTGCCGCAAAGCATTCAGCATCCACAAGGATGGGAGGTGGTAGAGACTCCGGATTACGACGAGCTTTTTGACCGTCTGGCAGAACAGAATCCTTATGCTATACATGGCAGCAATTCCACTGAAAAGATGAAGGGCAAGCAACAGCTTTGGGAACGGAAGTTACTTGATCTGTCGCTTCGTAATACGCTGCTCAACATGAAGTCCGGGAAGCATGTCATTCCTCTCAAGAATCTCAATATCGACGAGATCCTGAACCTGTTGCAGAAGGAGGAGCTAGCGTCGTGCATAGAAGAAAAGGAGGATTTCTCGACCCAAAAGGAACTGTACCGCGCTGCACGGCTCAGTCTTGAGGAGAATGGTGCAAACACACTTTTCCTTGCTGTCGGTACGATGCGCTGGTACGAGGAGGATGCCCGTCAGCCGCATTTCGCTCCAATTATGTTCCTGCCTGTTGAAATGGTAAGGCACGGAGCGCGCAAATATGTGATTCGGCCACGTGACGAGGAACCCCTGATGAACATCACCCTGCTTGAAATGATGCGCCAGATTTTCGACCTTGAAATCCCGACTCTTTCGCCGATTCCCGAAGATGAACAGGAAAGGGCCGATTGGCGTCGCGTATTCGATATCCTGAACACTTCCTTGAACGAAGTCAACGAGCGCCGTCCGGAGGATGCCAAGTGGCAGATTGTCGAGGAATGCATGATCGGTATCTTCTCGTTTGCTAAATTCGTCATGTGGAACGATATCCACTCTAATCCCGAAGTCTTGGAGAATCATCCGCTATTACGGAGTTTGATGGAGGGCAAGTTGGACGAACAGCTGAATACCGGCCTGACTTTCTGCGATGCCCGACAGCTGGACGAAACTATGCAACCTAAGGATTGTGCCTTGCCTGTAGATGTTGATTCCTCGCAGTTGGAAGCTGTAGCTAATTCTGGTCGAGGCAATTCCTTTATCCTTTACGGACCTCCAGGTACCGGCAAGTCGCAGACCATTACCAACATGATTGCCAACGCACTCTACCATAATAAAAGGGTTCTCTTTGTGGCTGAGAAGAAAGCGGCTCTCGAGGTGGTGCAGGAACGACTGAAGCGCATAGGCCTTGAACCATTCTGTCTGGAACTGCACAGCAATAAGGTCGATAAGAAATCCTTCCTATCGCAGATGGAGATGGCATTGGATGTGGAGCGCAAGGCTTCAGTCAGCGGCTTCGATATGCAGTCGGAGGAATTGTTCCGAACCCGTCAGGAGTTAAACGGCTATGTGAATGCACTCCACTTGAAGCGGGCAGGAGACCTTTCTCTTTATGAGGCACTCAACCGTTATCAGAACATTGAAGGAGAATTCATGCAGATACAGGACCAAGTCGTGGAGCAGGTTTCTTTGACGGTCATCGAGGAGATATGCCGTCAGTTGCGAGAACTTGATACAGTGCAGGAGATTATCGGATGTCATCCGTCTGCACATCCGTTACAGGGACTATATCCGCTTGAAAATACATTAGAGAATCAGACTCGTGTCCGGGAGCAGATTGAACGGCTGCCTCAGACCATTGCCCGTGCCAATAAGAAGTCTCGGGGATGGTTGAACCGACTTTTCCTCCGCCGTTCGGCCATGGAGATTCTCCAAAAGGATGAGGTGCTGGTTAAACTCAGGAAGGTTGCACGCTTGGATCCTTCTCTTACGACTGATATAGTCTTACTCGCCAAGAACGCTGACTGTTGGAGAGTTCAGATAGACCGATTGCGATCATGGTATCATTTCAGCACGCGAGCCAATGTCTTGCAGAAATACAAACTGCCATTCATCATGGAGTGGTATATGAATGGATCAAATGGCAAAGCAACTGCCGATGCCTTGCTGAAAGGATATTATCGCCGGTTCTCGCTAATGACGATTGATAGGGATCCGGCACTGCGTTCATTCAACGGACTCCTCTTCGAATAGGTCATTGATCGTTACAGAAGTCTGACAGATGCATTTCAGAAACTGACCCGAGAGGAACTGTTCTGCCGTCTGTCACAACACACCCCAAGAGCAGAGTCTGCCTCGAAGGAAATAGCCGGAGAGATTACATTCCTACGCAAACGGATTGCTGGCGGAGGTCGTTCCTACACCGTTCGGCGGATGTTGGAGGAGACGAGGCATATTCTTCCTTCCCTCTGCCCTTGCATGCTCATGAGTCCGCTCTCGGTCTCTCAGTATCTGGATATGCGAAGTAAACAGTTCGATTTGGTAATCTTCGATGAAGCCAGTCAGATGCCGACTAGCGAAGCGGTTTGTGCTATTGCCCGCGGAGCTGCAACCGTCATTGTCGGCGATCCCAAACAGATGCCTCCGACCAGTTTCTTTGAGGCACAGCAGACCGATGACAGTGATGCGGAATTCGATGACTTGGAGAGCATCCTGGATGATTGTATTTCACTCTCCCTGCCATCGCAATACTTGAGCTGGCATTACCGTTCAAAGCACGAAAGTCTTATTGCATTCAGCAATGTCCATTACTATGATGGACGGCTTATCACCTTCCCGTCAGTCGATGACCAGGAACGGAAGGTAACCTTACAGCCTGTCAAGGGCATCTATGACTTCGGTAAGACACGTTCCAATAAGACGGAAGCCAAGGCTGTGGTTGATGATATCATTGCGCGGCTGCAGAGTCAGCAAGAAAGCGGTGTAACCCGCAGTATTGGTGTCGTGGCTTTCAGCAAAGTGCAGTCTTCGCTCATTGAGGATATGCTGACCGATGCCCTGGCAAAACATCCTGACTTGGAAACATTGGCAACGGGAGGAGAGGAACCGATCTTCATCAAGAACCTAGAGAATGTTCAGGGTGATGAACGCGATATCATTCTCTTCAGTATCGGCTATGGCCCGGACAAACAGGGTCGTGTCAGCATGAACTTCGGACCGTTAAACCAGCGAGGTGGTGAACGTCGTCTGAATGTGGCTGTCTCTCGTGCACGCTATGAAATGAAGGTGTTCTCATCGCTCCGTTCCTCACAGATTGATTTGGATCGTACAAGCGCTCCTGACTTCGTCAATGCGTCACCCGAATCAGAATTTGTCTGTTGGTAGCCCGAAG
>CAVISR010000108.1:0-4944 GCA_963645405.1 Acutalibacteraceae bacterium | reverse complement strand
TCATTTACCTTCCAAAGACAAGATATAGGAGAACTTATACTTGCCGTTATAATGGCGATACTCATTATGAGGGAAGGCGCCCCAACTGTCGTCACCGCCCAAGCCTCGCATTACATTGCCGATAATGACGTAGGTTTCCTTACGCTGATACAAATCCTTGGTATGGCGCATCTTGCGCTTATTGCCCGGATCAAAGTCCTCGTCCAAGAAGTGCAATGCCGAGAAGTCCATACCCTCGCAAGACTGAATCTTCACACTGATTCCTTGTTGTGCGTCTGTCAGCTTAGCCCAGCGCACATCCGTATGGTTTCCGTTCTGCTGGGGACGACAATAGGGATAGTACATATCCGACACCGTTGTGTCATAACAGCCGATAAACTGGCTGGTCTTGCGGTCTGAATAGTTCTCTATCGGCCCACGGCCATAATAGCTGACATCCTCAAAACCCTTCGCCAAAGAGAAGCGCATACCGAACCTTGGCATCTCGGGAAGTTTCCTGTCTGTCGTATTCATCTCTGCTGACACCTTGATGCTACCATCCTTACGGATCAGGTAACTCAACTGATAGTCCTGGTCTATGTCGCCCAAGCACAAGACGAAGTCAACAGGCAAGCCTTCCTCCGTCATCTCTCCTACAGTACATTTCTTGACCCAAGTGTTGGTCTGGACAGAACGCCACACGCCGCAACGCTCCGGCATACTGTTGCCATAGTCATTGTCGTTAGGGGCACGCCAAAAGTAAGGGGCCAGCGTGCTTCGACCCATCAATACATCCTTACCCTTATAAGAGAGAGACCACAACTTGCCGGAACGGCGGTCGATAGCACCGCTCACAGAGTCGTTCTCAAAGGTGATGTTTTTGCCGTCATCCTTCCACTTGAGTTCACCCGATCCTGCCATAGAGCCTGTTGCCGCTTGCTGCGCTGTTCTGACAAACTGCTCTTTGGCAACCTCGCTCCCGGCTTCCTGCAAAGGAGTTGCCTGATGCAGGAGGGCATAGACTTCGAGTGTATATTCCGCGTCTTTGTCCATTTGCGGCAAACGCAATTTTACCATTGTAGAGTCTCCTGCGGCTGCACGAGCTACGAAAGTACCCTTGCCAACCTGCTTGCCCTCACGATGAAGTGTCCAAACGAAATCGAAATCATTAAGCGTTGTAAAGGCATACTCATTCTTAACCATCAACTTGCCTGTTTCCCAATCCAATAGTTGGAAGTTGACATTCTGATACACCTTCTTCACCTCCCATGCCCCAGGCTTGGGGGTTCCGTCGCTGGCTATGATTCCATCGGTACCGCTGTTCTCATCGTCAGGCCATACATAACTGCCCATACCACCATTGTACATATAATAAGTACGGTGGTCGGTGTTCTCGTTGATGGTTCTCTTGAACCCCTGGTCTTGGAAATCCCAGATAAAACCTCCCTGAAGATTTGGAGCCTGTTTGATAAGGTCCCATAAATCCTGGAAGTTTCCTGTACTGTTACCCTGCGAGTGAGCATACTCGCACATGATGAAAGGACGAGTCTTGCCACTCTTCGCATAATCCTTCATTCTGCCAAAGCTTGGGTACATCAGAGCCACCACATCCGTATTCCAATCTTCCCATGCTTGCTCAAACTGCACATATCTCGTCTTGTCATGCTCCTTCAACCACTTGTACTGGTCATGGAAGACCTTGCCGTTGCCGCACTCATTGCCCAGTGACCAACCGATGATGGAAGGATGGCTGCGGTCACGGTAATACATGCGATGGATGCGGTCCTCATGCACTGCCACCCATTCCGGGCGATAGGCCGGATGAGGAATGGTATCGCTGAAATAGGGCACACTACCCATTCCGTGAGTTTCGATGTTGGCCTCATCCACCAAGTAGATGCCATACTCGTCGCAGAGGTCATACCATTGCGGGTCGTTGGGATAGTGGGAGCAACGCACGGCATTGATATTGAGACTCTTCAAGAGTTTGAGGTCGTGCATCATGATGTCTCTGGTGGGCACGTGCCCCAACGAGTCGTTGGTCTCATGGCGGTTCACACCTTTAATATAAACCACCTTGCCATTTACCATCAATCGGCTATTCTCTATCTTTACCTCACGGAACCCGACATTTGCCCGGACGGTGTCCTTGCCATATACCAACTGGCATTTGTAGAGATTAGGTTTTTCCGCACTCCACAACTTCACCTGCTTAATCGCCTTGGCAAACGACAGAGTCTGGTATTCACCTTGACCGTTCACAGACTTGCTCTCCTGATACACCACCTTGCCGTTCGCATCAAGCAACCGCAGAAGCAGAGAACCGTTTGCCGATGCATTGCCAAAGTTTCGCAAAGTGACGTCTGCCTTGAATGATCCATTGCGATATTGGTCTGTAGGGGTCGCTTCAATGGCATAATCCCATACACTGCTCTTCTGATAAGCCTGGAGATACACCTCCCGCTCGATACCCGTGATACGCCAAAAGTCCTGGTCCTCCATATAACTGCCGTCGTGATAGCGATACACCTGTACCGCCAAACTATTGTTGCCCGACACGAGATATGGAGTAACATCAAACTCCGCAGGAGTCTTGCTACACTTGGTCATTCCCACTTCCTTGCCATTGACATAAACTCGCGCATAACCCGTAATGGAACCAAAATGAAGCATCACTTCCCTACCCTTCCAGTTGCCCGGCACGGTAAAGGATGTGCGGTAAGTTCCTACAGGATTAGGAATATCTATATAAGGCGGATTAGGAGTCCAGTTGTACTTGATGTTAATGAATATCGGTGTTCCGAAGCCCTGCAATTCCCAGTTGGAAGGCACGGGAATCTTTGCCCATTGGGAATCATCATAATTGGAGACGTAGAAATCGGTTGGTGCCTGTTTGATGTCATCATCATAACGGAAACGCCACATGCCGTTCAATGACTTGACATAAGAAGTCTTGAACCAAGCATGTGGCTTTTCCTTTCCTCGTTCAAACACCGTTGGATTCTCCCACTCATTGTTTCCGGAATAGTCAACGGCAGAGAGGGTGTTCCAACCTGTAGAAAGTGCAAACAACATGAAGCACCTTATCAAATGATTGAATGATGTTACTTTCATCGTTTGTTGTTTTGGATTGTTATTACACGTAAGATATATCTTATATAAAATACGCTATCCACGCTTTCCACACTTATAGTGTATTCTTACTTCTGCCAATATACCGCGTAGCGGCAATGGTAGGCATCATAGAACGGAATGAGTTCCACGCCCTGCTTTGTCATAAAGCGAAGCTCTGGCGTAGGTTTTGAAATACTCTTCAATCCATCGTACTTTGCCTTTTCCACCGTTGATGCTGGAATCTTGAAATCAAAGGTATAGTAATCGTTGTACTTGCTTGGGTCGCTGAAAGGATGTTCCACGGCATCGAGCTTGCCTGCCATCACGACAGGACCATAGACCAAAGCCACCTTGGAGGCATCGTCCTTGGTAGCCTCTTCTCTCAGTTGCATACCGAAGTTCACTTCCACCTTGTCACCAGCCTTCCAAAGACGGGAGATTGCCACATAGCCGTCCGTGCCCTTGGATGCCTTCACACGCTTGCCGTTCACCTTGATTTGCATCTTGGTAGCCCATGACGGGTAACGGAGGCGAAGCGTGAAGTTCTTCTGCTTGCCTTGGACAGTGAATGATATGACCGACGAAGACGGGAATGCCGTCTCTTGCACGAGGGCCGTGCCCTCCCAATCCACTTTCGACGGAATAAAGAGGTTGACATAAAGGTCTTTGTCGGAATGGAAGTAGATGCTGGACGCATACTTCACATGACTCTCAAAGCCACTGCCCACACAGCACCAGAAGCTCTTTTCCTTAGTGGAATAAAGGCGATAAGCACCTGTCTGCAAAGGCGTGAAGTAACACACCATGCCACTTTCCGGGTCTTGCTGACCGAGGATATGGTTGTAGAGCGCACGCTCGTAATAGTCAGCAATCTTGCTGTTGGGATTCCAAGTGAAGAGATGGTCGGCGAGTTTCAAGAGGTTGAAGGTGCAGCAATTCTCGCCGTCATACCCCGTGAGATGCTTGCTCTGCTCCGATGGTTTGAAGAGATGTTCCTTATCGGAAAGTTCGCCTGTCACAAAGGCATGGTCGTTCACCAAAGTCCAGAACAGGAGTTCGGCAGCCTTGCGACAGTCCTCTGCCCCAAACATCTCGTAGTTTCTCGCCTCACCCAAGAGCTTGGGGATAAAGGTATTGGCATGGTTCGTCCCGAGGTCGTTGTTGCCATTCTTCAAGGGATCTATCTTCTCGTTGTGATAGAAGTACTTCGCCACCCAGAGATAACGTTCGTCCTTGGTCAAGGCATAGAGTTCGTACATCGCTTCATTGAAACCGCCAAACTCATTGCGAATCATCTTCTTACGGGTTTCCTCCGAGAGCGGTTTGAGCTTGTTGTAAGCCCAGGTACCCATGCCCTTCGCTATCTCCAAGGCTTGTTCGTTGCCGCAAAGCTCATACTGGTCTATCAAGCCCTGCACGATCTTGTGGAGCGTATAGAATGGTGCCCACACGCTCTTGCCCTGGATATTTCTGTCTATCAAACCTTCGGCGAAGGCACTCAGATAACCATCCCTGCCGTATGCCTGCTGCACCTCCTTCAGTCCACTGACGATACTGTCCGCCTTCGCTTTTACTGCCGCCGAACCGGTCTGTGCATAGAGCGTGGCGTAGGCGGAGAGGAGATGCCCCGTGGTATGCCCACGAAGGTCGCAGTCGAGCGATTCCCAACCGCCGAGCTTCTTCACGGTCATATAGCCACCTTCACGACTAGACCAAGCACCGCTGGTATTGCGGAAGCTTTGCAAGAGCCGGTCAACGGGTATCGACATCATCCAAGCCGAGTCTCGCCTCATGTTCTCCTGGAAACGGGAAGGCAAGAGATGCACTTGCGACATGGCGAAAGGCTGGCAT
>CAVISR010000107.1:0-5200 GCA_963645405.1 Acutalibacteraceae bacterium | reverse complement strand
CCTCCATATTCAAAGGCAGTCCTATAAGTGCTCCCCGCCTTATAGGACTGCCTTTCATTTATCCCGTATGTATGACTGTCAACTCCATTACATTTAGCCACGTCTTGCATCGCTTATAGTCTAGTTTTGCTCTATATATAGTCGCATTCTATGTTCAAAGCCTTTGAACGTACATTCAAAGCTTCTGAACGCACATTCAAAGTCTTTGAACGCACGTTCAGAGTTGTGGAAGAATGAATTCATATAACTGCATGCACAAACGAGGCAATATTCATTGCCGATGCGAATAGTACTCAAGTGCCAATGCGAATAGTACTCATTGGAACTTGCATACATTCGCCTTTGGTTTTGCAAACTATTCGTGACTAAGGAATGAGCAATGAGCTGTCGCCGTAGCTGAGGAAACGGAAGTCGTGGGAGAGGGCATAGTCGTAGATGCGGCGCCAGTCGCCTTTCACGAATGCAGACACGAGCAGAAGGAGTGTGCTCTGTGGCTGGTGGAAGTTGGTGACCATCATGCGAACGATGTGGTAGTTGTAGCCGGGCGCAATGATGATTTGTGTACTGGTGTGCAGTGCCGGAAGATTGTGACGGTCGAGATAATCAAGGATGTTTTGCAGAGCATCCAATGTGCTAAGTTCGCCTGATGAAGAAACCTCGCTTGACTTTTCTTGGCTTCCATCTACTGAAGAAACTTCGCTTGACTTGTCATTCCCTTCTGCAGTTTCGTATGGTTCCCACTGGTTTACATGGAGCTGGTCTTCGGTTGCATCGGGATTGGTTTGGAGTTTGCGTCCGATGTAGTAGAGGCTTTCGAGGGTGCGGACGGAGGTGGTGCCTACTGCGATGGCTGTGCCGCCGTGGCTGATGAGTTTCTCGATGGTCTGCCGTTTCACTACGATGTATTCGGAGTGCATTTCGTGGCCTTCAATTTCTTCGCTTTTCACTGGCTTGAAGGTGCCGGCACCTACGTGGAGGGTGAGTTCTTCGCGGTCGATGCCTGCCTGGTCGATGGCATGGAGGACGTTGTCGGTGAAATGGAGCCCGGCTGTGGGTGCTGCCACTGATCCTTTTATCTTTGAGTAGACGGTTTGGTAGGTGCGCTTGTCGCTTTCCTGGGTTGCTCGGTTGAGGTAGGGCGGAATGGGGAGTTCGCCTACTGCTTCGAGGATGTCGGCAAAGGTGAGGGTGGTGTCGCCCCAGTCGAAGGTTACTTGATGGCTGGTGCCGTGGAGCGGTCCGCGTGTGGCAGTGAGTGTCACTGGTTTGCCTTTCACTTCTACTTGGCGGCTGAGGCTTCCGTCTTTCCATCGCTTGAGGTTGCCTATCATGCAGTACCAGTCGCAGTGTCCGGTGGCTTGGAAGTTGAGCACGTAGTCGTTGGGCACGGCTGGTTCGAGGCAGAACACTTCTACTTGTGCTCCGGTGGCTTTCTGGAAATGGAGGCGTGCCTGTATGACTTTGGTGTTGTTGAAAATCATCAGTGCGCCTTTGGGCAGGTAGTTGGGGAGGGATGTGAACACGTCTTCGCTCACTACACCTTTATTATATATAAGGAGTTTGCTGCTGTCGCGCTGTGGCAGCGGAAATTTGGCTATTCTGTTGTCGGGCAATGGATAGTTGTAGTCTGCTATTCTTATCTTTTTTGTTTCTGTCATCTTCGTTTTCGTGTTTATTGCAGGATGAATCTCACTTCCTTGAATTCGTAGTGTTTTTGTGTGCCGTCTCGGAGTTGGAGTGTGAGGTAGCCTGATGGGGCGACATCGGCAATCTGTGCTTCGAAGGGTTGTCCGCCGGGCTCGGCAAAGGGATGGAAGCCGGTGCGCCGGTAGAGTTTGCTTTTGTATTCGCTGACGATGCTTTGGGCGTTGCCTTGCCGTATTTCTTCGTAGAGCGACTCAAATTGGTTTGCCACTTCATCGAGAATGCTTTCCCTGTCGCTTTCCTTGCCAATGATTTGCAGGAGGGAGACGGGGTTGGGTGCATCGCTCTCGAAGTGGTCTTGGTTGATGTTGATGCCGGTGCCTACGATGCAGTCTTTGATTTGGTTGCCCATGAGGTTGCATTCGATGAGTGTGCCGCTGATTTTCCGGTCGTTCCAGTAGATGTCGTTTGGCCATTTCACCGTTATCTGCCCCATCCGGCTTTGATCTGCCACGCTTCCCTGTTTCTCTGCTTCGCTTATTCTGAGGCTCAGTGTCCGTTCCACTGCGAGGGCTATTGCCTGGGAGAGGATGAACTGTCGGTTGGCTGGAAGGAAGGTGGGGTGGCACACGATGGTGAAGAGGAGGTTTTTGCCTGGCTGGCTTTCCCATGTGTTGCCTCGCTGTCCGCGTCCGCCGGTTTGGTAGTCGGCATCGACTATGGTGAAATCGTCGAGTTCCTTGCCTTGGCTGATGAGCTGCCTGGCGTAGGTGCTGGTGGAATCTACTTGTGTGAGATGTATTCTGGGCATATGTATCGGCGTTTTCTTTATCGGCGTTTCGACGTATTGTGGCTTTCTTTTATATTGTCGTTTCCTGCGTTTCAGCGTTTTGTGCGGAAGAAGTCTTGGATGGGCTCGAGGCATTCGTCTGCCATGAGTCCGGAGGTGACTTGTGTCTTGGGATGGAGGACGTGGGGGGCGCAGGTGGTGTAGCCGTGGTTTTTGTCGGCTGCGCCGTAGACGATACGTCCTATCTGTGTCCATCCGAGTGCTCCTGCGCACATGGGGCAGGGCTCGAGTGTGACGTAGAGTGTGCAGTTGCGGAGGTATTTGGCGCTCAGATGTTCTTCGGCTGAGGTGATGGCAAGCATCTCGGCGTGGGCGGTGACATCGTGGAGGGTTTCGGTGAGGTTGTGTCCGCGGCCGATGATGATGCCATCGGCTACTATCACTGCTCCCACGGGCACTTCGCCGTTTTCCCGGGACTGGTGTGCTTCTGCCAGTGCTGCTTTCATGAATCTCTCGTCGTCGGTCATTGTGCTTTGATCGTCAGTATGTTTTTCGTTATGTATCTCGGTTTGTCCTATTGTCCTTTTCTTTTTTCTTCGGTGAAATCGACGTAGGCGCCTTCGCGTGATTCGAACATTCTCTTCACTGCTTTGCTTTCGCTTGCCCAATTTTCGTCCTGCTCCACTGTGACGGTTTCTTGGTCGTTCTGCTTTTTGCTGCGCTTGGGAGCGAAGAAGCCGCACACTTTCTCCTTTACACGATGGCAGAATTCACGCACTTTAGCGGTGATGTAGAAGATGATGATATAGAATCGTAGGATGTTGATAAAGAGCTTTTTTTCTCTTTCTTGGTCTCTGTTGTCTGTTCCCATGAGCTGCACGAATTTATTTGTATGAATCTATTTGCATGAACTCAAGGCCTGTTGGCTTGATATTCTTATTGTTCCTGTTGCTGTCGCCGAGCTGTGAGTCCTGTGGTGATGCCCATCACGAGGTAGGCTCCGATGCATGCTGCGAGTGCGCGTGCTATGTTGAGTTTCATGTTGCCTCCTTCGCTGAGGGCGTCTGCCAGTGCATAGGCTATGATGATGAGGCAGATGGCGAGGAAGATGTATTTCACTCGGTTTTCAGCCCATGCCATGCTCTTGAACTTGAGTGAGAACATTGGGATTTCGCACACCAGTAGCCAGCACGAGAGTATCTCGAAGGCGAAGAGGAAGGGTGCGTTGAACATGGGCGAGGTAAGATAGTCTTCGCATCCTGCCAGCAGTGCTGCCCAGAATATGGCGTTTGCCGGGGTGGGAAGTCCGATGAAGGTGGTGTGCTGGCGCTCGTCGATGTTGAATTTGGCGAGTCTCAGTGCTGAGAATGCTGCGAGGAGGAAGCCGGTGAAGGGCATGAGGGTGAACCATGCCTGGCTGTACATCATCTCGGGATAGCGCACTACGCTGTAGAGGGTGAAGAGCATCATGGAGGGCGCCACTCCGAAGGTGACTACGTCTGCCAGTGAGTCGAGTTCCACTCCCATACGTCCCGACACTCCGAGCATTCGGGCTGTCATCCCGTCGAAGAAGTCGAACACTGCGCCCAAGAGGATGAAGAGCAGTGCTGTGTGGAAGTAGTGGTGGCATGCTGCGCCTGTGGCTATGCATCCGCAGATGAGGTTGCAGCATGTGATGATGTTTGGAATATGCTTTTTCACTTTGGTTTCGTGGTTTGTAGTTTCACTTCAGTGTGGCTATGATGGTTTCGTCGCCCACGGTTGCCTGTCCCATCTTCACTTTGATTTCGGCATCGAGTGGAAGATAGAGGTCGACTCTTGATCCGAACTTGATGAAGCCCATGTGGTCGTCGATGAAGTATTCCTGTCCTTCCTCGGCATAGGTTACGATGCGCCGTGCCATGGCCCCTGCGATTTGCCGTGCCATGATGTCGACTCCGTGTGGGGTACGTATCACTACCATCGAGCGTTCGTTCTCTTCGCTTGCCTTGGGCAGGTAGGCTTTGTGGAAATTGCCGTCCTGATGGTCTACTTTCACTACCACTCCTTCACACGGAATCCAATTGGCGTGCACATTGGTGAGGCTCATGAATATGGAAACCATCTTGCGCTTGTCGTGGAAGTAGTCGCACTCGTCAACTTCCTCAATCACAACCACATGTCCGTCGCACGGCGCCACCACGGTCTTGGTGGTTGGTCCCTGGAACATTCGGATTGGGCAGCGGAAGAAATTGAGCATTATGCCGTAGACTCCTGCCACGCATGCGCCCAGGGTGTAGTAAATCCAGCACGGTCCGATGTTGTGCTCTATCATCCAGAAGCAACCCCACAGCACCAGTGCCACGATGGCTCCGGCGGCGAGGAGGGTGTATTTGCCTTCGTCGTGGATGCGGATTTTGTTCCTGCGCTTGTTGTGTATGATTGGTTTTTCTTTCATACTGCAAAGATAATAAAAATAAACCGACCGACCACATCTGAGGCAGAAAAAAAGCGTAGAAACGCCGATTATCGAGTTTTTTTTCAAAAAAAACGCCTTTCGATGCCTTGCGAATGAAAAAAAAGCACTACCTTTGCAACCGCATTTAGAGAAGAATGCTACCAAGGTATTGTTCTATGGTGTAATGGCAGCACTAGGGTTTTTGGTTCCCTCAGTCCAAGTTCGAATCTTGGTAGAACAACTTCGGCGTGTGCACTGGACTTGTAGCTCAGTCGGTTAGAGCAACAGACTCATAATCTGGAGGTCCCAGGTTCAAGCCCTGGCTGGTC
>CAVISR010000106.1:0-5224 GCA_963645405.1 Acutalibacteraceae bacterium | reverse complement strand
CGGTCGCTATGGATGTAGAAGTAATTCCCGGCACCATGGAGCGACAACTCATAGCTGACTTGAACTAGAAAAACTTGACACATTTTGAGGCCTACAAATTAAGTCAATGAAAAGAACGTCAAAACGCACAGATCGTGTCAAGTATGTTGACCCTGTAACAGGTGTCACGGAGTATCGGTATGTTGAAAAGATTACTTACCGATATGAGGATGAGGAGAAAGTCCCCATCGTCATAGAGTTTCTTGCTGGTGAGAGCAGCGTAGAGCAGATGGTGGAGAAATACCACATTTGCTCTGCCCAAACGCTATATGCCTGGGTCGGCAAGTATGTATCTCAGGAGAATTTGCTATCTTTACGCAACGAATCAGCAGAAGATATGGCAAACCGAAGTAAAGAAGACCAGATTAGAGAGTTGAAGGCCGCCTTGAAGAAGGCGCAAAAGGAGGCTGAATTGGAGAAATTACGTGCCAAAGCGTACAACAAGATGATTGATTTGGCAGAGGAACGCTTCAATATTCCAATAAGAAAAAAATCTGGCACCAAACAGTAAGCTTGCTACGGCAGGAGTGTTCCAAAACTGGAATTGGTACTCTTGCTGGACTGTTTGGTTACAGCAGGCAATCGTTCTATAACGGAGTGAAGGAAAACGAGTTTGCGGAGAATGCCATAGAGACGCTGATAGTGGAGAAGGCCAAGGATTACCGCAAAGACAATCCTGGGCTTGGCTGTGCGAAGCTCTATCTTGTGATAAAGGAGATGTTTGACCAGACAGGCTGCATGCCTGGCCGTGACGCGTTCATCGAACTGTTGCGACGGCATGGTCTGATGGTGCAGATAAAACGCCGAAGGCACTATAAAACGACCGACTCGAACCATCACTACCACAAATACGACAACTTGATTAAGGACATAATCCCTTCCCGTCCCAACGAGATATGGGTGAGTGACATTACATACGTGGAAACAGGGGAAGGCGTATGTTACCTGTCACTCATCACGGATGCCTACTCGCACATGATTGTCGGTTGGGCTGTCGGTCCTACGCTTGAGACCGTCTATCCGTTGGAGGCGTTGAAAATGGCCTTGTCCACGATAGATGACGAAACAGCTGCCATGCTGATACACCACTCCGATCGTGGATGTCAGTACTGCAGCCAAGCATACGTGCAGGAACTGAAACAGCACCGTATCAGCATGACTCAAAGCGGTGACCCCTTGGAAAACGCCGTGGCAGAGAGAGCCAACGGCATACTCAAGACAGAATGGCTTTACAGGATGACCATCCCCACTATAGACGTGTGCCGTCAGGAGTTGAAACGGATTATCCTGTTCTACAACACCCAGCGCCCTCACATGAGCATCGGCATGCAGACTCCTGTCGTGGCGCATTCGCAGGCCGGCGAACAGAAGCGTTGCTGGAGAAATCCGTGGGAAGACCGCGCGGCTGCGCCGCCAAGTTAGGTTTTCTTAGCCATGAGGCACAGCCTGAAACAAAAAAGGTACAGCCATGCGCGATGACCGTACCCGACACTGTTTCAGTGTAGTGCAGAAGCCTATTGCTGGCAGGTTGCTCCTCAGCAGAGCCTGTTTCCTCTTCGGCTTCTGAATGCAAAATTACAAAAAGCTGCTTCAAGATCGGAATATTTTTGAGGAATTTGGCTAACTTTGCATTGAGGACGAAGCCATGGCACCTGTCTTGCGACCCTGTAAAGAAGTGTCAAGGATATCAGTTTACCAAGCGTAAATTGTAAAGTTAAATAGGTGAATAAAGAGGCTGCGTAAAGTGGATTAGTTAACCAAACAAAGAGTGTAAACAATAATAGTTAATCGCCCTCAAATGCGACAACGTTTCTTAGGGATAGTCAGTAGCAGAATGGCGTCTTTAAGTTATTTATCTTATTTGATATTAAAAACAAACTTTTTTGCTGTTTTTCTTTGCATTTTTAAACTTGTTTATTAATTTTGCCAACATATTAATTTTAAAGTATTAGCTTATGAAGAAATTAATGTTTGTTTTATTTTTGGGCGCTCTGTCTTTCGTGACATCGAGCTTTGCCCCAGTGAGTGGAATTGCCGTCGTGCAAAGTGTTAACGGTTCGATTACGACTTGCCCTGCGTGTGGCTATGAGATGACAAATTATAATGTTGATTCGGGCATCTTTTATTGCCCTCATTGTAAGTGCAAGTGGAAGAAGCTTGATAATAAGAATGTGGTGATTGTCTCGCCACCAGAGGATCAAAATCCAAACTAAAAAATAATGAGTAAAGGAGTAGATACTAAACAATCAGCAGGTTATATTTTAACTTGCTGATTGTGTTTTTCTAATTGTAACTCTCCAAAACGTTGAAGCATGAAGTCTAAACTTTTATTTTCCCTTTTTACATTATTAATAAGCCTTTGTTCCCTTTCCACCTTCGCCCAAGACGGTAAGCTGACGGTGAGGGGCAGCGTGACCGATGCGGCGGGAGAAATGTTGGTGGGTGCCCACTTGAGCTTTGCGCCAATTAGCAGTCCGGATCAGAAGACCGATGCGGTGAGCGACAAGGAGGGACGCTTCGAGGTGAAGTTGCCGCTCAACTACTACACGCTGCGTGTGACCTACACAGGCTATGCGCCTTATGAGGCCCGCGTGGAGTGTGTCGACAGCATCCAGATGCCGCCCATTGTGCTACAGGAGAGCAGCAGCGAACTGGCCGGTGTGGAGGTGAAGGCCAACCGCATCAGCTACAACACCAAAGGCTACGTGGCCAGCATCGCTAACGATCCGCTTTTCAAGACCCGTAACTTGGCCGAGGCCATGCGCATGTTGCCTGGTTTGTACCTTAAAGACAATGAATTCAATGCCTATGGAGAGAAAATTGGCTCGGTGTTTGTCAACAACAAACGCCTGATGTACAAGGGCTCTGCTTTGGTGAGCTATCTGAGCACCTTGCAAGCTAAGAACATCGTCTCTGTGCAGGTGCTTAACAGCACCGCAGATCCGCTGCTCACCGACAAGATGGCTTTCGTGATCAAGATCACCACCACGAGCGCTGAGGATGGCGGCAACGCTACTGTGGGTGTGTTGGCCAGCGTGTCAAGCGTCAACGACTTTCTGGTCAAGCCTACGCTCAACATCCAGCAGCGCATTGGCAAGTGGTCGATGTTTCTCATGCCCAACTACACACCGCGCTCGATGCTCAACCGCGGCATGAAGAGCACCACCACCCTCTTTGAGAGCGGCGTGGTGAGAAAGGAGACACAGATGTCCCACTTGAAGTATAAGCCCACCCTGTGGCTGACGGGCGGCCTGGCGTATGAGTTTGACAAGAACAACAACCTCTCGCTCAACCTCAGCGGCATGCACCAGAAACGCTTGCAGACTGCCGAGACCCACAACGACATCTTCGAGGACAGCCAGCGGACGGACGCCACCGACGGCTATGTGGGTGAGCGCCGCAAGATCAATTATTTTGAGGGTATGCTCAACTACTTTGGCGAGTTGCCCGTAGCGACGCTGTATGGCTCGCTCAACTACGCCTTCAAGGAGGACGACGGTCACACCGACCGCCGCCAGACCCTTGCCGATGGCCAGCAGAGCCTGTTCGGACAAGACAAGATGGCCTATTACCACTTGCTATCCGCCAGTCTCTCCGCCACCTGGAAGGTCGCCAAGGGCCACAAGGTGATCACCTCGGCCACCGCCACCCAGTGGGACAACAAGAACAACTACTGCCAGCCGCAGAACCAGGAGGCCGGCCGCTATCGTTACCTCTACAAGGAGTCGTCGTTCGACGGTTCGCTGGGCTATGAATACAGCAAGCGCGCGTGGGAGGTGAGTGTGGGCTCACGTTACCTGAAGTCGCACATGAAGCCCCAGGTGGTGCAGGATGGCAAGACCGCTGACTACACGCGCAACGTCGGTAAGTTCTTGCCCTTCGCCACGCTGACCTATGTCTACGACCAGCAGCGGTATAAGACCATCACACTGCAATATGAGCGCACCTACGATTTCTCCAACCTCCTCGCCATGGACCCGACGACCGACTGGCGGTCGGAATATGCCTACAACAAGGGCAATCCCAACCTCGACCCAGGGTTTACCGACAAGGTGGCCTTGCAGACGCGCATCGGAAAGTTCGACATCCGCGGGCGCTTTGAGAACGACCTGTCGAATGTGACGACTTATGCGTTGGACGATGCCGGCAACGAGGTGCACTCTTACGACAATGGCCTGCACGCCCAGAGCCTTTTCTTCTTCCTGGGCTTCCCCTTGGTGGAATTTTCCGACCAATGGCGGCTCGACTACTATGCCACCTACCTGTGGAAGAAAGAAAAATATGAAAGTCGGAAACGGGTGACCAGCCAGGTGACGGGCGGCTTCACGCTGATGGGCACGTTGCCCGGCCGCATCAACTTCAACTGCTCGGCCACGCTCAACAGTCCGCAGCGTTCCTTCTACACGAACATCTACAGTCTGGGAATCGTCGACGCCAGCCTGGGCAAATGGTTCTGGAAAAACAAGTGGTACGCGCGACTCAGTTGCAACTATTTTTTCCTGACGCGCACGTCCGAGCAGACCCCTTTGCTGAGGATCGATAGCCGCTTCGACCGGGCCATGCTCACGGTCAACCTGTCGCTGAGCTACCGGCTGAAGTGGGGCAACAAGCGTGCGCGCGTCAACAGCAACCGCGTGATCTCCACGGAGGCCATGCGCATGAATAATTAGGACTGCCGGCGGTCTTTGTCGGAATAGTTGATGGAGGCGTCGACGTCTCCGTGGAGGGCGTCGTCGAGGTCGTCCCAGCTCTGTAAGCCCGCAAAGAGGGCCAGGTGGTCCTTGGCCTCCTTCGACAGCTTGCGCTTTCCGGTGGTCAGCTCCCAGAGCTTCTTCAGCGAGTTGCCGCTGAGGTTGATGTGATGTTTGGAGCAAAGCATCGAGATGTGCTCGAAATCTTCGGCCAGCATGTGTCCGGGGTGCGCCATCTTTGTGCCGGCGAGGGCCAAGAGACTTCTCAAATCGCGTTTCATAAATACGTTGTCAACTAATACCGCGTGCAAAGTTACGAAAAGCAGAAAAAGTGGGAAAGCAAATGAGCAAAAATCTCGCCATGGCTTTCCCACTTCTTTACTTTTTTGTAACTTTGCGCTACCATTTATTTCCATCTTATCATACAATGAAAGAATACGCACTGAAGTATGGTTGCAACCCCAACCAGAAACCCGCCCGCATCTACATGGAGG
>CAVISR010000105.1:0-5878 GCA_963645405.1 Acutalibacteraceae bacterium | reverse complement strand
AGTTCTGCATTGAGCAGTCGCACAAGCCGCCGTTTGTTCCGCTCTGCACACGGCTTCCCGTTCCAGTCACAGAGACACAGTTCCTCCCCCACCGATGCCATGACGATTTGTCCGCACGGAGAGTCATAATATTGGATACAGACAAGTTGCTTCATTCCGTTCAATTGTTTGTCCGTGGTATATTTCTTGGCATGACTTGATATTCGGCGAATCATCGCCCCTATTCAGCCCTCAGGTTTTGATTTGTCTTCAGTTTTGTCTTCTAAACTGGCCGTGGAGCTTTGTGTCTCGAAGAACCGCTTGGCAGAAAGCGGGGTCACAACGCTACGACCAGTCTTTTCCTCCAACTGTTCTTTTGCCACCCTTGCCACGTCACCTCCCTCTTGGGCACAAGTCTTGTTCTCGTCCAACGTCTGCGGATTCTTTGCCCGCGTGATGCTCGTAGCAGATAGTTCGGCAAGCATGTTGAGCACGAGTTCCTCATTGGTCATGTTGTCACGGAGGTTCTCCTTCTTCAAGCCTTTCAGTTGCTTGTACTCCTTGGTGGTCCTGCCAGCCCACGCCTGATAGATAATATCTGTAAGGGTGGCGTATTGTACGCCCTCCTCCACATTGTGCTGCTTCCATTGGTCGGTTAGGTCCTTACGTATCTCGATGCTCTTCAGGCGTTGGTTTATCCAGTTGTCGGAATAGCCCAACCGTTTGTAGTCCATCATGGCTTGCTGGATGCTCAACTCAGGGTCCTGCATCTGGTTCAAACGTTCTGCCCCGACCTTGGCTAGCCACTGCTTGAACGGCTCAGCCTTTGGAGACGGTACAGACTGGATAATACGTAGAAGTTGTTGTGTGTCAGCCACATCCGCCATTCGCATCTTACCGTCTGCTGCTAGCATTTTCAAACCGTTACAATTTGTAACGGTTTCATTTCCTTCATCCTTGAGCCTCTTTTTGAGTACTCTCCAATAGGTTTGTGGATTAGCACTGTCCGTCAGCACCGCCACGACATCAACTATAGAGAAGTACCACCTCTCCTGGTCTTCATCCCACACGGCACGAATTTTGTCATCGCCGAACAACTTTATCGAGTTCTTCTTTACCATAAATAATGTATCCCTAATTGGCTGTATCTATAGAACAGCGTTTCCGCCACAATTTTATCGGGACAAAGTTAGAGAAAATATCCGGAACTTTCAAATTTTCAGAGATTTTTCTTGAAGTCTCCAGGTATTTTGACCGCAAGCAGTTCTGCAACATTACTGCAAGCAGACAGCCTTTCCGGCCGGATATATCTACTCCTACAAATTCCGGCAACAACATTGACGGAGGCATTATAGTGTGGGCGGCGAAGAAAAAAAGTGCTCGAATGACGACAGGGTAAAAGAATTGTATGTAATTTTGCACCCGAAATTCGACAAACATAAACAGGAACCGCTATGATTATCACGATTGCAAGACAGTGCGGATGTGATGCCGAGAGTGTCGGCAGGATTCTCGCCGATTTCTATGGCGTGCCGCTCTACACACGCAAAGACTTTCTGGCGAAAGCACGCAGCTTGGGACAATATGACGAGATGTACGACTTCTTCTCCGAGCATCCCATCGATGACCTCGCCATGGCAGCGACCATGCAGGAGTCAGTAACAAAGGAGGTGCGCGAGCGCCTGCGCAAGGCTGTCAATTCCTTCGTTGGCAACGAAGACTGCATCATCGTGGGACGTTGCGGCAACATCATACTCGACGACCGCGATGACCTCACGTCCGTATTCCTACATGCTCCACGCGCAGTGCGAGTGGACCATTTGGCTACACGCCATCATCTGAATAGGGAGGACGCATCCGAGCAAGTGGACCGCATCGACGAAGAGAGACGGTCTTACCACAGTTATTACACCGGGCACACCTGGGGCGACGCTGCCGACTACGACCTCTCCATCGACGTGGACCGTTTTGGCACTGAAGGCACTGCCCGCATCATCGAACAGGCGCTGAAAGCAAGATAGTGCCAAATCCATTCGAAGAACAGACGTATGAAATACATCATCCAATTTCTTATCATTGTGGCTTTCTCCTTCCTGGGAGAAGTGCTCCACTACGTATTGCCCTTGCCTATTCCAGCCAGCATCTACGGCATTGTGCTGCTTTTCCTTGCTCTGGAACTGAAATGGGTGAAGGTGCAGCAGATCAAGGAGACATCCGCGTTTCTCATCGCCGTGATGCCCCTGATGTTCGTACCGCCAGCCGTAGGCCTCCTCCCCGCTTGGGACGGCATCAAAAACCACCTGCTTCCCTACGCACTCATCACTGTCGTCAGCACCTTCGTGGTCATGGCAGCAGCCGGATGGGTGACACAAGCGGTGATAAAGAAAGGAAAGAACGGAATGGAAAACCACTAAATTTCAGTCATTGGCTATGAATACAGAATTCCTGAATTCCTCCGTGTTTTTCGGAGTCATGATAAGTCTGGCAAGTTATGCCATCGGCATGTGGCTCAAGCGCAAGACCGGTTGGGCACTGATGAACCCGCTGCTCGTGTCCATCGTCCTTGTCATCGCCACCCTGCTCACGTTCGACATCAGTTACGATTCGTATAAGGAAGGTTCTGCCATCATCACCTATCTGCTCACTCCAGCCACGGTGTGTCTCGCCGTACCGCTCTACCAACAAGTGGAACTGCTCAAACGCAACTTCAAGGCACTGATGGCAGGCATGCTGGCAGGTGTGTTGGCGAGTCTGACGTGCATCTTCATTATGACGCTCATCCTCGGTCTCGACCATGCTGCCTACGTCACGTTCCTGCCCAAGAGCATAACAACAGCCATCGGCATCGACGTATCGAAAGAACTGGGCGGTATAGTGCCCGTCACTGTCGTCTCCATCATCATCACCGGAGTGCTGGGCAATGTCTTTGCCGAGAAATTCCTCAAGCTCATCCGTGTGAACCATCCCATTGCCAAGGGCATTGCCATCGGTTCGGCTTCGCATGCGGTAGGCACAGCCAAAGCCATGGAGATGGGAGCAGTGGAAGGTTCTATGAGTTCACTCAGCATCGTCGTTTGCGGCATCATGACCGTGATACTTGCGAGCCTCTTTGCCTTGCTGGCATAAACAGCGTGAACTCAATAAGCAATATTTATAAATATTTCGGCAATCCATATAAACGTCGTTTGTCAGAAATGCAATAACTTTGCAGCCGAAAAGAAACAAGAAGCACAGCGAAGGTTGTGCCGATAAAATGGAATCGCACAGATGAAAAAGAATCGCATTTCTATGGACCTTTGAGACCGTAACCACCTGTGCAATTCTGCAAGGCGATTCTTGGGAACCAACCAAAAACATTATAACAATGAAGGGTATTTTCAAATTCATGACAATGTTGCTAGCCGGAGTATGTCTTTCGACTTCATGCAACGGCAACAACGGAGCAAACGACATCAAAAACAAGGAGAGTAACAGTATGAACGGCGAAAAGCAAGGAAAGGTATTGATTGTGTTTTTCTCGCATGCAGGCGACAACTACGGCGTAGGGAACATCAAGGTGGGAAACACGAAACTGGTGGCAGACGAGATACAGCGCGTCACCGGCGGCGACGAGTTTGAGATTGTAGCCGAGAAAAGCTACGATATGCCTTACGATGACCTCACGAAGTTGGCGAAAGAAGAATCCGAGAGGGACGAGAAGCCGGCATTCAAGGGCGGAGTGAATGACCTTGACCAGTACAGCACCGTGTTTATCGGCGGTCCTATCTGGTGGGGCACTTATCCGCAGGTAATGTTCACCTTCTTCGACAAGTACGACCTCAGCGGCAAGACCATCATCCCCTTCTCCACCCATGAGGGTAGCGGACTAGGCAGCGTGGTAAGCGACCTGAAGCGTCTCTACCCAAACGCCCACTTCAAGACGACATTCAGCATCTATGGCCATGAATGTCAGAAAGGCCTGGGCAAGGTGGACGATTGGCTGAAGGGGCTCGGATATTAGTCCCGTCCTGCAACGGGAATTAGAATAGCCGACAGATGTGCGAAATCTGTGCTTTCGCATGTGATTTCGCTCGTCTATCGGCATTTTTGCATCATTCCTTCAGCCTATGAGTTATTCACCCCCAAAGAGAGCATCATCCATATGGATGACACAATGGTCGATTTGCATTTGGGCTGCACGTTTATCGAACTTTTTGGGGTCGAAGCTTCCGCCTAACCATTCCATCTGCGCTTCGTATTCTTCGTCCTGAGGATTCTTGAGTATGCGCAATAGGTCTGCATATCCACCCACTCCTCCACAATCTTCAGGAGGACATGCGCCTGTGCCCTTGACGAGTTTTATCTTGACGTCAGAGTAGTCTTCCGCTTCCTCTTTGGCGACGAGCTTTATAGTATGCCACCATGAATCGCCAAAGTCATATTCCCAGCCAAGTTTGTCGCCCACATCAGTCAGCAAGTCATCCAGGAAGTACATTCTTGAATCATTATCGTAATCCAAATCACAAGACTTGTCAGGCACGCCGTAGTATTCTTTGTCGTTGGCAATGAACTGATGCAAATGGTATCCTTCCCAACCCATAGCAGCAACAAGTATTTCACCGAGCTCTGCCAAAGTAAGGTCGGAGGGCACTACCAATTGTCGGTACACCTTGCGTGGCGAACCGTCAAGAGTGATGTCGAGTGTATATTTGTATACTGACGAATCATCGTCATCATCGTAGTAATCGTCCGTCTGGTCCTCATCTTCCGTTTGGTCTTCGTCCTCCTCTTCTTGCTCAACGAGTAACTCCAGCATTTCCCTTATGTCTTTGAAATTTACCTGTAGGTCATCGGTTCCACTTTTGATAAGTTTTTGCACTTCCTTGAAACCACCCTCAACAATGATGCATGGAACATCACCGGTCTTGTATATCTCCTTGAGCATTGGCAACAGTTCTGCTGCTTTAATCTGTGCGAGGAATGTGACGATTAGGTCGATGGACTCTGGCTGCAAGGTCTTGCCATAGCATCCTTTTATGGTGTCTCCCAACCAAAGAATGACTTTGAGCCTCATTTCCGGATGGTCGATTGCCATTTGTACCACACCATTGACGACATTCACATAGGCGCCAGAGAGGAAACCGTGGGTCATCATCATAGTCTTCAGACTATCCAGATCATCTTTGAAGAGTTTGGCAATGGCATAGGCAATAACGTCTTCGAATGAGGAAAAATAGAACCCATAGAAGAAGGCATCTTGCTTGACTGTCTCCAAAACGTCGTTGCGCAGGCTAGTGAGATTGAAGTCTATGACCAGCTGCATGGCGGCAAACAGGGGTAGACAACTCTTGCTCGTCTCTTCAGACAATTTGTGTGTAAGCCCGTATGCCAGCAAGTTGAATATGAAGTTGCGCAGCTCTTTCTCCTTCTCATCATCTCCCAATTGCTCCAGTGCCTGGTGCGCCTTATCGTACGCTTCCAGGACATCGTGTGGCATTGCTGCATCCATGAGCTGCTGCATATAGCCGGGCATCGGCTTTGCCTGCTTGGTGTAGTCGGGACGTTTGTATTTGTATTCCAGATTGAGGAAATTGTTCATGCCGTCTGGACCCAATTCCATCATTTTCTGCAAAATGAATTCTTGCTGGTCCTCCGGGAATTGGGATAGTAAGCTTTGAAGAACATCCTCAATATCAAATTCGGTATCTTTCTTTTTCTTCGCCATATTTTGTTCTGCTCTATTTGTTGGTTTGTTGATTCTATGATTAAGATATTTCTTCCACTGTCTTCCATTCCTCTATCGTTCCGGTCTCGGAAGAGAAGCTGCAACCTATCTTGTAGATAGTGCGGCTGCCATTGGTATAAGGCAAGGCATAGCCACGGTCTTCTATCTGCTGGAGCGCCTCGTCGGCAGTGCCGT
>CAVISR010000104.1:0-6095 GCA_963645405.1 Acutalibacteraceae bacterium | reverse complement strand
GCACAAGTGAAATTGTCGGTGAAGATTCATTTTTCGGCTGTAAACAGACACAAAACAAAATATCTATCTGAAGGAAATGTACAGTGACTATGCAGAGGCGAAAACGGAAATAGGCGCTGCCATCGATTTCTTCAACTGGGAAAGGCCTCACCTGAGCCTTGGAATGAAAAAACCGATGAATGCATATACTGGTAAGGAGGTGCCTGGGAAAAGACTCTGGAAGAAAAAACTCCCGGAAATTTGCATGTATAAACAAGATGTACTATCTTTGCAACGCCGAAAACAAGGCTCGTTCAAGCATTGCCCTGCTTTGCACCATAGTGTGACAAGCAATAAACTCATGGTTTGAGTAACGCTGACAAGCCATTTAGTATGAAGTTGCGTAAGTTGACAAGTGATTAAGTAGTATAACCGGGAATCTGACAAGCGAAATCAGGATGTGACAAAGGTATAAAGGCTCTAATATATATAATATATAAGGTGTAAAGTCATAAAGACGAAGAAACCCAAAGTCATTAAATCAGAAACTCTCATTAAATCAGAAACTCTCAAAGCATAAAGTACATGTACACGAACAGAACACTGAAAGACTGGATTATAGCAAGCCGCCCATGGTCGTTCACAGCTTCGCTCATCCCGGTCATCGCCATTTCCTCCTACATTTTCTATCAGAGCCGACTTCACGGTTGGCAATGCGACTGGACAAATGCTTTTCTGTCGCTGCCCATGCTGATATTTCTGCAGGCTGCAGGAAACTTGATTGGAGATTACTACGACCACATCCGGGGTGTTGACCTTCCGGGAAGCCTCAACCAAGTACGTCATATCCAGAGTGGTAAATTCCAGCCCAAAGAGATTCTACACTATGGTTACTGGATGCTTTTCGTGGCTGCCATGCTTGGACTGTTGATTGTCTACCGCAGTTCGCTCAGTGTCATTTGGTTGGGAATAGCCGGACTACTGATGGTGGTTTTCTATCCATGGCTGAAATTCCATGCGCTGGGCGATTTGGACGTTTTGCTTGGCTATGCCTTGCTTCCTGCGCTTGGAGTGAGTTTTGTGGTCACTGGAGTTTACCATTGGGAAGTGCTTCTGCTGTCCCTGCCGTTTGGCTTGCTCACAGTCGCCATTCTGCAGGCAAACAACACACGCGACATTCTCAACGATTCACGGGCAGGAATAACCACGCTGAGCATCAATCTCGGCGGCAGACGCTCACAGTTGCTCTATGCCTACGAGCTGCTGATTCCTTACATCCTTGTGCCAATATACATGATTACGGACTTGCTTTCATTGCCAGCCATTGTGGTCTACCTCACCATTCCGCTTGCTCTCAAACGAGTGAGAGTCATGTTGCAGGCAGAGCCACTGGCAGAGGAACCGATAGGTGGACTCGACCAGCAGACGGCGCAGCTGCAGATGATATTCGGACTTCTCTTCACCGTCTCGTTCATCGTTGCAGCCTTCTTGTAAACCTCGTTGGAAATCTCATTGTGAACCTCATTGGAAGTCTCATTGTAAGTCCATTGTGATTAAGACAATTTTACACACCGATAAAATGAAAAAGACTTTGTTAGCCATCCTTGTTGCAGCCGTGCTGTGGTTCATCATGTTTTCCCCATGGACTGCTCCTCACGTGAATTTCTGGTACACGATGACAGCCTCAGGCGTGATTCTCACCTTGCTTTCACTCATGTGGGGCAAGAAGCAGGAAAAGTTCAGTCCGTCGCTGGCGTGGCAAGTGATGTGGGGCATAGTGATTGCCGTAGTGCTGTGGGGCGTGTTTTGGACTGGCGACAAGCTTTCGCAAATGCTCTTCGACTTTGCCCGCCCGCAGGTGAACAGCATCTACGAGATGAAGGATGGCATGTCAGGCACAGTCATTGCCCTACTCTTGCTCCTCATCATTGGTCCTGCCGAAGAAATCTTTTGGCGAGGATTTGTACAGAGGCGACTGGCAGGCAAGTATGGCAGAATCATTGGCTTCATCATTGCAACCGCCTGCTACACACTGGTCCACATCTGGTCGTTCAACTTTATGCTCATCGTGGCAGCAGCTGCATGCGGTTGTTGCTGGGGACTTCTCTATTGCATCCGTCCCAAGATGCTTCCTGCACTCATCGTGTCGCATGCCCTGTGGGATGCAGCTGCTTTTGTCGTCTTTCCCTTCTGACGATTTGTAAGCCAAGTTGTCCTGATGTGAACTTAATCGTTACTGAAAGCAAACCGAACGACATGTGACAAGACCATGAACGCTTGCATTACGTTAAAGTAGAGTTAAAGAACAAGAATTGAGTTCTTGCGTATTGAAAACAGCCTTACCTTTGCAGTGTCTTAGTTAGGTAGTACACTAACAGACATACAACATTAAAGCAAGAGGACATAGGCATCAGACATGACAGAAGCCCTTGGCAGACATGGCAGAAGCCTTTGCCAAGCATGACACAAGCCCTTGGCAGGCGTGACAGAAGCCTTTGCCAAGCGTGACACAAGCCCTTGGCAGACATGGCACAAGTCCAAGCCTTACCTCAAGCAAAGCAACATCAACATTCAAGCAACAAGAAGAAAGAAGAAACTTTTCGACGTACTATGAGACATTTTCTCTCCCTACTGATTCTCACTGCTTTTGTATCCGTCAGTGCAGATGCACAGAACTCGCCCGAATTCGAGGCAATGATTCGCACCATGTTCAAGCAGTTCTACGAAGTGAAAGGCAAGGTGTATGGGGTGGACGATTACGATACAATTCCCTATGCGCTCCAGGGGGCCAACATCAAAGTCACTTGCGTGGCAGACTCCACGGTGAACGGCGGTGCTGCAGCATTCGACAAAGGCGGATTCCAGGTTGGTTTCACATCGCGCACCCGACTGAAAGACCCTCGCCTCCACGTGGTCATTTCCTATCTCGGCATGCAGTCGTACGACAAGATTCTCACACCAGTGAAATCTAAGGAGAACGGCATCGACAAGTTCACCCTCTCGCTCGATTCCATCGTGCTCCAGGGAAATCCCGTCACACTGGCTGAGGCAGAGGTGGTGGCAGAGCTCAAGCGAATGTATCAGAGGGGCGACACAGTGATTTTCAATGCCGATGCCTACGAGATGCCTTCGGGAAGCGTGTTGCTCGACCTCGTGCGCCGTCTGCCCGGACTGACCTACACCGACGGCAAAATGACTTATCTGGGCAAGGACATCCAGGAAATCAAGCTCAACGGCGATTCTTTCTTCAAACGCGACATGAGCATTGCGCTCAACAACATGCCAAACAGCAAGCTCAAGAGTCTCAAGGTGTATGAAGTGCCCGACGACACGCTCGACGTGACGAGCGACAACCACCTGGTGATGGACATGGAGACGAAGGAGAAGATGGACCGCGCAGTGTTTGCCGAAGTGTCGGCAGGGACAACGGAGAAGGTGGACCATTACCAGTTCAGCGGAGGCTACTCCATGTGGAAGAAGAAAGGGCCACAGCTCAATGGCTCAATCTCCACCCAGGACATTCCGAGTGAGGGCACTTATCAGCTCAAGTCGGTCAACACATTCGGTTACATCGGCTACGAGCAGAACTTTGGCAGCACCAGCGTGAACGGCAGTGGTGACTACACCTACAACCACAACGAGAACAAGACCGAGAGCTTCAACCGGCTGTTCATGCCCGACTACACACAGAACTCCTCGAGCCAATCCACCAGCGGAAGCAAGGGCAAGAACATCTCGGCTTCTGCCGGAGCCAACGGATCAATCAGCAAACGTCTGCGTTGGAACACCAATGTCAACTTCAACCATGACACCAACGACGACTACAGCCAGTCAACCGACTCCATCTCCAACGAAGGCGAAGGACTGGTGAGCACCACCAGACAGACCAATACCACTCACTCCAACTCGAAGGCAATCAACGGCTACTTCAATTTCACCTACAATCTGAAGGAGAACAGCGACGACAACATCCGCATGAGCTTCAACCTGGGGCACAACGAAAGCAAGAGCACGCAGTTCAACCAGTCGTACAGCCGCTTCGTGCAGCTCAACGACAGCACACGCAATGTCAACCACCGCATCAGCTCTCCGTCGAGAAGCAACAACGGAAGCATCTATGTGAGCTACAACAAGGACATCGGCAAACACACGTTCATCGGGCTCAACTACAACTTCAGCTATTCGGGCAACAAAAGCCTGCAGAACTATGAAGACGTACACGAGGACGGCTCGCTCAGCACAGTCGACAGCCTCCACTATGACAAGCGCAACAAGCAGGTGACCAACCGGATAGAAGCATCCTATTTCTACAACAGCGACACGCTCCGCACCAATCTGCGCCTCAGCGTAGCCCCTACCCACCGATCCATCGACAACGACCAGTATGGCAATGCAGAACATCTCAGCAGCAACGGAGTGCAGTACAGCCTCTCGACATGGTTTGAGCTGTCGTGGAAGAAAAACCAGTACCGGCTCAACTACGGCTGTTCCAACGTTCTGCCGGGCGTAAGCTCGCTCTCCAGCGTCACCGACTATCACGACCCGATGAACATCAGCAGCGGAAACCCCAATCTGAAAAGTGCCATCAACCATAGTCTGAGTCTCGAGTTCCAGCTGAAATCGCTCATGCGATTCACCCTCAGCTACAATCTCACCACCGACCAAATCACGTCGCTCACCCTGCTCGACAAGGAGACCGGTATCCGCCACACATCGCCAGCCAACATCAACGGCAACTGGAACACCAACGAATACGTGTTCTTCACCATCCCCATCCATGACCTCACTCTCAGCGTGAATGCCAACCATTCGTTCAACCACAACGTGGCTTACGTGCAGAGCACCACCGATGCATCGGCTCAGAAGAGCGTCACCCGATGGCACAAGCTGAGCACACAGCTCGGAGCCAGCTACGGCAACAAGTACTGGACACTCAGGGGCAATGCAGGCTACAGTTTCGACCACAGCCAAAGCGACTATCTCACCACTGCCACCGTCGGGCATGAACTCACTGCCAGTGCCGACATTACCTACGAAGCGCCGTTCGGACTCGAGGTGGGCACATCATGCAACCTGCGCAAGCCGTTCGGCTACGAGATGGCAGCAGCCAACAAGGCAGAATGCATCTGGGGACTGACTGCCGAATACAAATTCCTGAAAAACGACATGGCTTCCATCCGCCTCAACTGGCGCGACATCCTCAATTCCTACAATGGTTTCAACGCCTCCATGTCGAGCACCAGCTGGAACGAAAGCCGCACCTACGGCGACACCTCCATGTTCGTTATCTCGTTCAGTTACCGGATGAACGGGTTCTAAGGACGAATTTCACGATTTCAATGTTTGTGGCAAATTGCAAAATCAGAACAAAACCGGACCGTTTTCCTTTATTTAACTACAGAGCATGGCTAGATTCCAGTGAAACGCCCTCAGCATCGACTATGACCCACAGGTGGAAATGACACAGAAGTTCTTCAAGACGGTGCAGAACAAGATGCACTATTCACTTCCTGGAGAATTTTGAGCGTGAGCAGAAGCGATTGTTGGGAGGGAAAGAAAAAGAAGATGAAGAAACGCCAGGCAGCTGACCGACTGCTTGGCATTTGCTCTTTCTTTGCTGGTGCGCCTGATAGGACTCGAACCTACACGCCGTGAAGCACTAGATCCTAAGTCTAGCGTGTCTACCAATTTCACCACAAGCGCATGGCTACAATTATGTAAGCGGATGCAAATTTAGGAATAAATTGTGAGCCAGCCAAACAAATGGGATTTTTTTTGCGTTTTTGCCGGCTGAGGCTTTATCTAAAAGCACAGACGATAACGCTCGAGCACAAGCTCACATATATTACAGCGCACAAGCCTTCGCTCGCTTTAACGCTCTCGGAGAGAGCTAGCTCCTAGCCCGCTTACGCTCGCCCCATCCAGACAACAAGTCATTCCATTTATTTAGTAGAGGATTCAGATGCGACTTCAGTCCATCCCATAGAATCGGCAGGGCAGATGCCAACAAAAAAAACAGTCGAACCATCACGGCTCAACTGCTTCTGTACATAAAATCATTTGTGGACCAGCCAGGGCTTGAACCTGGGACCTCCAGATTATGAGTCTGTTGCTCT
>CAVISR010000103.1:0-6264 GCA_963645405.1 Acutalibacteraceae bacterium | reverse complement strand
GATGGGGCGAGCGAATGCGAGCTAGGAGCTAGCTCTCTCCGAGAGCGTAAAAGCGTGGGTGAGTTTGTGCGTTGTAGAACATTGCGAGCTGATGCTAGAATGTTATCGTCTACGCCGTCGGAGAGCGCTGACTCCTATTTCCAGCTCGCAATTCAGTCTACGCCATCCGGACGACAAAACAAAGCATTTATGCTGACTCTTACAGTCCGGCTTACACGAAACTTGAACCCCAACCCCAAAACATTGTTGTTTGACTTTCATTCCGTGTCTAGCCTCTCTTCCTGCATTTCTCTTGCATTTCCCCACCCCAAATCAAAAAAAACTGCATTTTTCTTGCTTGAGTTGTTCTGCCTTCGGTGATGTTTTGCTATATTTGCAAAAAGAACTCTAAGACGGGGAAGTGTATGAAACAGGCGGAGTACATAAAAAGCATTGAGATAAAGGCTTTGTGGAAGGGCGGCAAGCACATAAAGTGGGACTTGCACCCCGATGTGAACATCTTGAGCGGTATAAACGGTGTGGGCAAGAGCACCATCATCAATTATTCTGCCAAGATGCTGAAACAAATCCATAATGGAGAGATTCATGCCGGCGATGTGGCTGAGGGTGTCACGGTGAAGTTCTATCCGGAGGATGCCACGTTCATGAAGTTCGACGTGATTAGGTCGTTCGACCGTCCGCTGCTCAACAGCAGTCTGCTGGGCAATCTGTCGGAACAAAGTGTGAAGACTGAACTCGACTTGCAAATCTACAAGTTGCAGAAACGCTACCTGGACTATCAGGTGAACATCGGTAACAAGATAATTGAACTGCTGACCAGGGGCAACCAGAACGACCAGATGAAGGCTGCGCTGGTGTCGGTGCCGAAGACTAAGTTCCAGAACATAATAGACGAGCTCTTCAAGGATACTAACAAGGTGGTGGACCGCAAGAACAACGAGATTCAGTTCATCCAGAACGGAGAGGTGCTCACTCCCTATCAGTTGTCGTCGGGCGAGAAACAGATGCTGGTCATCATGATGACGGTCTTGCTGGAGGACGGAGAACATTGCGCACTCCTGATGGACGAACCGGAGATAAGTCTGCATGTGGAATGGCAGAAGGCTTTGCTGGGACTGATTCGTGAACTCAACCCGAATGCGCAGGTGATTCTTTCAACCCATTCTCCTGCCTTGATTATGGACGGATGGATGGATTTGGTGACGGAAGTGGAAGACGTAACGGTGAACGACAAGGATGCCTAAGAGATTAATAGACAACGTCAACTCGCAATACTTTGAAGCTGCCAACCACATGCGGCCAAAGTGGAAGAAGAATAAGGTGATAGTCTTTGTGGAAAGCTACGACGACATATTCTTCTGGAGGGACGTGCTGTCTGAATTCGAGAACGACTCATTGGGCTTTGAGATTGTGCTGCCCTCGCGCACCAATCTGTCGAGGGGTAAGAAATCGGCAATGGTGAACCGCCTGGGCAAGGGACTCGGCACAAGCATGATTGCATGTGTGGACGCCGACTACGATTATCTCATGCAGGGACATACTGCTGCCAGCCAGTTGATGCTCGGCAATCCGTACGTCATTCATACGGTGGTGTATGCCATCGAGAACTATCAGTGCAGTGCGGAAAGTCTGCACAACGTGTGTGTGATGGCAACGCTCAACGACCACCAGATATTCGACTTTGTGGCTTTCCTGCGGACTTACTCGCAGATTATATATGATTTGTTCGTTTGGTCGATGTGGTTTTACCGGTGCAACCGCGGGAACGAATTTCCCCTCACTTCGTTCTGCAACATCACGATGATGCAGAAACTGAATATTGCCAATCCGGAGGAAGCGCTGGACAAACTGAAGAAGGAGGTGAACCGGAAGATCGCATATCTGCAGCGCAACTATCCCGAAGCCAAGGGCAAGATTGAACCGTTGAAGAAAGATTTGGCGGAACTGGGACTGAAACCCGACAACACATATCTTTATGTGCAGGGTCACCATTTGAAGGACGACATAGTGATGCGGGTACTGGAACCTGTGTGCATCAGTCTGCGCAAATCTCGTGAGAAGGAAATCATACGGCTTGCGGACCACAGGCAACAGATGAACAACGAGTTGTCGAGCTATCAGCACAGCATGGCAGACCTTGAACAGATGCTGCGCAGGAACACGGGCTACAAGAATCTGCCGCAATATCAGCAGCTGCGGGCAAACATAACTGCACTGTTGAAGAGACTGTCGGTGGGCGCTGCGGAAGACAATAAAACGGTGGAAAGCAATAAGGCTACTTAAAACAACAAAACTGCTGAAAACAACAAACGGAAAACGGAATACAATGATAGAAATACAAGGAATATTAGTCTCGCTCGAGCTTTTCTCCCATCATTTCTGCTGCAACATACCAGTTTGCAAGGGATGTTGCTGCGAGGAAGGAGATGCTGGCGCACCAGTGGAGATGGATGAGATCGCGGAGATGGAAGAAGCACTGAAGACGGTTTGGAACGAACTGACACCAGAGGCACAGAAGGTGATTGAGGCTGATGGTGTGGCTTATTCGGATGCATCGGGCGAACTTGTGACGAGCATCGTTGGCGGCAGGGACTGTGTCTTTGCCAACCACGACGAGAAGGGCATCTGCTATTGCGTGCTCGACAAGGCATATCGGGAAGGACGAATCAAGTTCCAGAAACCCATCTCGTGCCATCTCTATCCGGTGAGAATCAAAACTCTGGGCGATACAGTCGGACTGAACTACGACAGATGGGACATATGCCAGTGCGCCAAGCAACTGGGAGACAGGCTGGGGCTGCCTCTCTATGAGTTTCTGAAGGAACCTCTTATCAGAAAGTTTGGCAATGACTGGTGGCAAGAGTGTTGCCTTGTGGCACAGGAACTGAAGAAAGCGGGCTGTGTATAGGAAAGCGAGCTGTGTATGAGTTAATAAACATAAAACTCACGCCCAAGTGAAAATAATTTCTTAACTTTGCACGTCAGTAAAACGATATAAAACCATATTTTATCATAGACAGACAATGGAAGAAAAAAATATTCCCTACAAAACGTACCTGGAAGAGGATGAAATCCCTACCCAATGGTATAACGTGCGTGCAGACATGAAGAACAAACCTGCACCATTGCTCAACCCTGGTACAGGCAAACCACTCAAGCCAGAAGAACTCGAACCGATATTCTGCAAGGAACTGGTGAAGCAGGAACTTGATGATACAACCAAGTGGATTGACATCCCAGAGGAAGTGCTCAACTTCTACAAGATGTATCGTCCTTCACCGCTTGTCAGAGCATATTACCTTGAGAAGGCTCTCGGCACACCAGCACACATCTACTATAAGTTTGAAGGCAACAACACTTCGGGCAGCCACAAGCTGAACTCTGCAATTGCACAGGCTTACTATGCAAAGGAGCAGGGACTGAAGGGCGTGACTACTGAAACTGGTGCCGGACAGTGGGGTACAGCCTTGAGTATGGCTTGCTCTTACTTCGGACTCGATTGTAAGGTGTATATGGTAAAGGTGTCATACGAGCAGAAACCGTTCCGTCGTGAAGTGATGAGAACTTACGGCGCGCAGGTAACCCCTTCTCCAAGCGACACAACCAAGGTGGGACGCAAGATCTTGGCAGAACACCCGGGAACGGGTGGTTCACTCGGCTGCGCCATCTCGGAGGCAGTTGAGGCTGCATTGACTCACGAAGGCTACAGATATGAACTCGGTTCGGTGCTCAACCAGGTGCTGCTCCATCAGACAATCATAGGACTTGAGGCTCAGAAGGCACTTCAGAAACTGAATGTGAAGCCAGACATCATCATCGGTTGCGCTGGCGGTGGTTCAAACCTCGGTGGACTTGCCACTCCATTCATCGGCGAGATGCTCCGTGGAGAGAACGACTACAAGATTATAGCGGTAGAACCGGCTTCATGCCCAAGTTTCACTCGCGGTAAGTATGCTTATGACTTCTGCGACACCGGCATGATTTGTCCTTTGGCAAAGATGTACACTCTCGGAAGCCAGTTCATCCCGTCACCGAACCATGCAGGCGGACTCCGTTTCCATGGCATGAGTTCAGTCCTTTCACAGCTCTATGCTGACGGTTTGTTCGAAGCCCGTTCGGTAGAACAGACTGCGGTATTCGATGCAGCAGTGAAATTCGCCCGTGTTGAAGGAATCCTTCCAGCACCGGAGAGCAGCCATGCCATCAAGGTGGCTATCGACGAGGCTCTGAAATGCAAGGAGACTGGAGAAGCGAAGAACATTGTATTCGGACTTACCGGTACAGGCTATTTCGACCTTGTGGCTTATCAGCAGTACAACGACGGAAAGATGTCGGACTTCATCCCGACAGACGAGCAGATTGCTGAAAGTCTTGCCAAACTCCCGAAGGTGGAATGACGCTGGAAAAGTAATCGAACAACAGATAGAGAGAGTGCCGGAAATGCAAACCGGGACTCTCTTTTCTATTATATATAATAAGGTGTAACGGCGGTTGAGCAAAAAAAATGAGGGAAATTCATTGCCGTTTGCTAAAATAGTCGTACCTTTGCCGACCAATGGGTGAGAACCCTACAGATTATTCATTTAATTCAACAAACAAAACAAAAAAGAAAATTCATGATTATCGTACCTGTTAAGGAAGGCGAGAACATCGAAAGAGCTCTCAAGAGATTCAAAAGAAAGTCTGAAAAGACTGGCGTCATCAAGGAAGTAAGAACACGCAAGCAGTATGAGAAACCATCTGTTGTAAAGCGTGTGAAGATGCAGCACGCCATCTATGTCAACAAGCTTCATTCTGCAGAAGAATAAGAGTTGACGCGAGAAAGACGCGAGAAAGAGTTAAAAACAAGAAAAAGAGCGTCGAAAATTTGGTTGTTCCAGGAATCTTTGCTAACTTGGTCCTCGAAATAAGAAACTGAGTTATGTTGAAGGAGAAATTCTTGGAATACTTCAAGTCTGAAAGGAACTGTTCGGACCAGACAATTACCAGTTATGGTACGGATCTGGCAGAGTTCGAGAAGTTCTTTGAAAGTCTCCATGAAGGAATAACATGGACATCGGTGACCGAGTCTGTGGTCCGCGAATGGATGATATATCTGTTTGAGGAGCAAAAGATGAAAAGCGCATCGGTGAACAGAAAGCTCAGTACTCTGAGATCGTTCTATCACTACTTGATTAAAATCGGTGAACTGAAAGCGAATCCGATGACCCGGATAACTGGACCCAAGAAAGAAAAGGTGTTGCCGGTATTCATAAGGGAGAAAGAGATGGACCGGTTGATTGACATGTTGGACGAAGACAAGTCCTATGAAGGGCTGCTGAACAAGACGGTGGTCTTGATGCTTTATCTGACAGGTATGAGAAGGGCAGAGCTGCTTGGACTGGAAGACAGAGATGTCGACTTCGTCAATAAGCAGATTAAAGTGACTGGAAAGAGGAATAAACAACGAATCATTCCATTCGGCAAAGAGCTGGAAGACTGTATGAGAGAATATCTCGAGTCAAGGTTCAATGAGTTTGGCAGAGGGTTTGAGAAGTTCTTCGTCGACACGAAGGGATTCGAATTGTCGAAGAGCCGCGTGGAAAGTATTGTAAAAAGCAATCTGTCGAAAGTCACTACCCAACAGAGGCGAAGCCCTCATGTGCTGAGGCACACGTTTGCGACAGCCATGCTCAATCATGATGCAGATTTGATGTCGATACAGAAGCTGCTCGGACATACGAGCCTCAATACGACTCAGGTGTACACGCACGTGTCATTCGAAGAACTGAAAAAGACTTACCAGAACGCACATCCGCGTTCATAAAAACAATAAGGCTATGGAAGTAGAAGTAAAATCAATCAAGTTTGACGCAACAGACAAGTTGCATGAGTTTATTCAGAAGAAGGTCAGTAAGCTGGATAAGTATTGTGACAATATAAGAAAGGTAGAGGTGTCATTGAAAGTAGTCAAGCCTGCTACGGCTCAAAACAAAGAAGTGAGCATCGTTGTTTCCCTTCCAGGTGATGAGATTTTCGTCGAAAAGCAAGCCGACTCTTTTGAAGAAGCAATCACGCAAAGTATGCCAGCAATCGAAAGACAACTGGATAAATACAAGGAAAAACAGAGCCAAAAGTAAAAAATATGCCCAAAAAGTTTGGCGTGTAAAAAATTTTGGCTAAATTTGCACCCGTTTTCCGTGTGATGTAGGTCGCACGGAATTCTTCAAGCCTCTTTAGCTCAGTTGGCCAGAGCACGTGATTTGTAATCTCGGGGTCGTTGGT
>CAVISR010000102.1:0-6444 GCA_963645405.1 Acutalibacteraceae bacterium | reverse complement strand
ATATATCCCTCCTGGTCGTAGCAACGACGATGTTTGTGGATTGCACCTATCAACTGCTGCAACGGCGGAATGTCGGTTGTCAGGTTTCGGAACTTCTGATATTGAGCATCATATCTTTCCCGTGAACCATGGCTCAGACGTTGTTCGATGTCTGCGGGGATAAGGAAGGATGCACGGTTGCCAAGATATTTCTCGTATTCGGTAAGGAAGATATTGATGCCGGCAAGGTCGAAGTCACCAAAGTGAACATAACAATTGGGAATGGTCTGTAACCACGAACGCAGGTCGGTAGATTGTGGGTAACGTGAGACGAAGAGCAAGCGTTGATTGGGAAGAACAGAAGTAAACAACCCGCGTTGCTGACGGATAAGGCGAAAGTTCTCCATGTTCTCGATGTTCACTATCGTCACATCCTCGGGCACAGAGAACGACTGCCAATCGGTGATGAAAAGAAAAGTGCCGTCTTGGGGAGCGATGGTTATCTCCTTTCCATTTAGCGTGCAGAGTATTGGCTCGTATGAATTGACGGGAAATCCCGGGCACGAACGGACGGTGATGAGTTTGGAGTTGCCTGTATTGGCAGCTTGGTCTGAGCGTGCAGACGTTTCATTCAGAAGAAGTTCGCGAATGCTATTGAGACTGCACAACCGTTCGTCAAATCTGCCCAATGCCTGCTCCAGGGTTTGTGGAGATGAGGCTACGATACTACGCTGGCTACCATGAGAACGACTGACAAACACTCCTTCCTGCAGCAAACCCTCCACCCATTCACCGCGAAGCAAACTGGAAGGCAAGGATTCTCCATTGCGCAGGCGGATGAGTTTGTCTATCAATGCTATAGTTATTTTCATACCTGTCGGAATACTTATCAGTAAAAAACGAGTGTTCTTATTGTTGTGAGATGAGTGGGTGTACTACGGTTTGCGACTTGCTATCCTTGCTCAGAAGGTAGGTGTAGCGGTAGTCAGACACGTTGTAGGTGGTTGGCGACGAGTTGATAAGCAATATGTTACGGGCGTTGGCAAAGTCGAGTATGCCTTTCACATTCTGCGGATGCAGCTTGCCAATCTCATCCATCATACAGTGGATGCGGAAATCGCCGAACTTGCGGCTCACCTTCTCCTTGAACACATTGATGAGCATGATGTTTATCATTGCCTTCACGAGTGTATCCGTACCTTCGCTTCCCACGTGCGACAGCTTGTCTGCCCAACCCGTGTCGTTGTCGTTCTCGATGATGCGGAACTGCAATTGGAAGAGGTCGGATAGGGAGAGATATTGCCGCTGAGGATTGTCGAGCAGTGATTTCATAAAGTCCAACAGGTAGCCAACGGCTTTCTGATTGACATCATCGCGGTTGACAGAAGAAAAGAGATTTATCTCGCCCATAGCAAACTGGTTCTCGTCGTTGAAATCCTTGATGCGTTTCATCAGTTGCACCATCTTGTCGGTAGAAGGTACTTGCTGAAGGGCAATGAGTTTGATGACACCGGCAAAGTTGCGCTCACGGAAGTCGTTGTTGATGTCGTGGATAATCTTGTCCACGTCCGACTCGTAACGGGTCAGTTCGCCCATTTCCTTCGATACTCGCGCGAGTATGTCCACATAGCGTTCACTGGTACGGCGGCGGTATTCCTCTATCTTGTTGTTTACCAAGAAATCGTCGAGATTATTGGCAAAATCCATAAAGTCCTCGTCAAGTGTCAGCTCGGTGCGGAAGTTGAAGGTGTTCTTGGCTGTGAAGTTTGACTTGAACACATTGACTTTGCTCTTGAACTGATTGTAGTTTGCCTGCCGCGCCACAATGATGCTCGTCAGTTCGTCCACCGCTTGTCCGGGCGTGCGCAGTGTCTGACGCTCTGGAGTGTCGGCCAGTATTGATGGACAGAGGTTTTCGTCGTGTGTGAAATGGTCCGCCTTTTGCAAGTCTCCGTCGATGCGGTTCTTTTCCTGACGATGACCGGCCAGTTCCCTCTCCAGTGCGGACATCTGGTCGTTGTGCTTCTGTCGGCGCAGGTTATACTTTTCGTTCAGCTGTTGCAGCTTTTCAGCAATATGTTTCTTCTGTAACTTGAGTTCCTCTTCATGGTCGAAGAGTTCTTCCTTGTCGTGGCGATAGTCGTAAACCAATTGACGATGGCTTTCAATGAACTTCAATTCATCTTCTGAAGTCCGGATTGCCACCTTACATTCCTCCACCAAACGGGTATCGGCACCACGACCATGCAACTCGTCGAGTTCCCGCCGCCCAAGCCGTTGCAACTCTGACTCAGTCTTCTGCTCCTGCTGCTTTATCTCGGCTTGTATTTCCGCAACCTTCTGTTCATATTGCCTGGTTATTTCCGCCTTTGCCTTTTGGAATCGCTTGTCTTCGCTGTCCAATTGCTTTTGCTTTTCAGTTTTGACCTTGGCGAGTTCGCTTTCTGCATCGGTACGTCTGTGGGCAAGATCTTGCTGACGTGCAACCAGTTCTGCTGTCGTGGCATCCACTTTCTGCTTCGCTTTGGCGGCATAGTCTTCAAGTTTCACTTGAATGCTTTTGCGTTTTTGCGGAATCTGATTCTGTTCCACTTCATAGGCAGACTTTTGGTAGCGCAGGTCCTTCATCTTGGGAGCATACGTGTGCTTCAAGTCTTCTATTTTCTGTTCCTGCAACTCAATCAAAGATTTATGTTCTGCCTTCAAGGCTTGTAGTGTCTTCTCCAATTGAGCCTTTTCTTCCTTCAGTTGGGTAGGTTTGCGCACAGCGAGCGGCATGTCCAAGAGGTCGAGTTTGACCCCGAACAGTGTCGTGCCATCAGACTTCTCGGGATGAAGACCAGTTTGATAGAGTATCTTTTCCTCATTGACCACCTTACCGATGTTCTGCTCCCAGTCACGTTTGTTCTCTTCAAGCCATTCGTACAGCGAACCTTTGGTGCGCGACAATAGTTCTTCGGTCTTAGCCAGTTGCTCAGCCACATCATCGATTTCCTGTTGCTTCGCTTCTTGCTGCTTCTTGCTTTCGGCGATAATTTCAGATTCCTGCTTGTCGTACTCCGCCTGCAACTGGTTGATGCTGGCTATTGCGGTGGAAACAAGTCCCGCGAGTTCTTTCTCGCGAAGCGCAAGCTCCTCCAGATTTCTGTGCAGCGCTTCCTGCTCTTCTTTATAAGGTTGCGAGTATCGGAGTTTCAGTATTTCTTTGTCCACGTCAGTCTGCTCGCCTTTCAGCTGGTCGACAGCATTTGTGGCAACTGCAATTTTCTCAGTGAAAGTCGTTTCAATGTTTTCACGTTGCTTGGTGTGGTCATCAAGCAACAGTTCGCCTTTTTGTTGTTTCTCTTGGCCCAGCTGGCTGATGCGGTTGTTCTGTGAGAGGCGATAGCCCTCGAGTTGACTTTTTATGCTTTGGCGCAGGGCGTTGTACTTTATTGTGACGTCATTGAACTTTGCCGTAAGTTCTGCAAGCCGGGACTTGTCTGCTTCCAGTTGTTCACGCACGAGTTGTTCCTTGTCGCATCTCTGCATGACCGACTCTATCTGTCGGGCAGCATAGTATTCACGGCGTTCCTTCAGCCGCTTCAGCCGGTCGTTGACCACTCCTTGCTCCTGGTTGAGTCCGGCTTTCTCGGTTTCATATTTCTGCTGGAGTTCATCGAACAAACGCTTTTGCCGGTTCAACTCTTCCTGCAGATCTGCCATCTTTTTCTCTATCAATGGCAAACGCTCACGCGAAGTGCGTATGGCATAGTTCAGCTCTCCGCACAGTTCTGTTATCTGCTGCTTCATATACAGCAACTCATGGTAGGCATTGACCACGGCATCTGCTTGTTTGCGTACCTCCGACTCGCCTTTGGGATTGAGCTTGTACCAACACGAAATGTCCTTGTACTCTTGTTCGAAGTCTGACACCTGACGGCGGAAGTAGCCCAGGTCGATGTTCGCCTCCTCCTCGCTCATCGAACGGATGATGATGTCCTTGATGAAGTTGGCATCCAAGCGTGAGTTGAGGAACACGTTCTGAATGCTGCGCGGAATGTTCTGGTAGCGGTTGGTCTCCATCAACTGGAATCGTGCGAACTCCTTGCCAACGGCTTGTTTGTTGCCGTAGAGAATGTCGCGATACTGTTCATAGCGGTCTATTATCTTGCTCATATAAGCTCCGCCAAGACGTTCGCGTATCACCTTGCTCTCCGCTGTCACTTCGCCAGTCTCATCAACAAGCCACTCCTTGCGGTATTCGCTGTCGATGAAACGGAAGCAAGCACGGCCCGTGTTGCGGAACGTCAGTATGCAGAATGGTCCGTGCTCGTGCTCCACTTCATAAACGATAAAAGAGTTGGCGTGGGGCAGATAGAACTCGTCGAAACTCTTCATTTCCTTCGGGATGCCAAGGCGCAGTTTGTCGGCATTGTAGAAGAAGAGGATGGCGCGGAGCAACGTGCTTTTGCCCACACCTTGCGTACCGATGAAATGCACGTTGCCGTCCAAACGAACCTCTGCATAACGGATGTGTGCACTGTTTACAAATACTATCTTGCGTAATGCTCTCATTCCTGTTCGGTTTCTATGATGGTGAGACAATCTATGAGTTCTTCGATGTAGTGGAAAGCGGCAGTCACCTTGTACGTACCGTCCAACTCGTTCTCCAGTTCTATAAATCCCTGTCGGTCGAGGTCCGCAATGAGTTTGTCCACCTTCTCCTCGTTGGTCTTGAGGTCGGTGTAGAGGCGGCGTGCTTTCTCCTTCAGCTCTATGTCACTTGAGAACTTCTCGAGGATGTTCGACTTGCGGAAAGTAAAGCCCGAGCCGAAGGTCGAGTTGAACGTCTTGAGGAAGTCCAGACGATCAATCCATGCTGCCAGGCGCTGCACCTTGTCTGCCAGTTCCACCTTGTTCTCTGTGCGTGAGAAATAGTAGTAGCCGTTGCCGCCTTCGAGCACGAACCCGATGCCTTCGTAGTAGTCACGATAGTTCTGGAAATCATCCTCTATGGCATCATAGAAGTGCGACTGTTGCTGCGAAATGGAGTTCTGCGAAATGAAACTTCCTTTGCTCAGTATCTCAAATATTTCTTTTGTGTAACGCATGTATTTAGTAGGTATATGGTCAAGCCGTCTTTGGATAAATCAATGGATATTCAATGTCGTTGTATCGACGGTATTCGTCGCTGATAGAGAGTTCGTCGAGGTATTGCGCAGCTATCTGGCAGAACAGCACAAGTTTCTCTTCGTCGGTGACGATTTTCCGGCACCCCGAATAGTTCATGACGAAATTGAACAAGTTGTCGCCCGATGCCATGAACGCTGTTTTCACCTCATGCACGTCCACCATCTGCAGCACCTGGCTTTGCTCGCTCAGCTCCTCTGCGGTCAGTGGTTCTGCCAAATTGACTTTGCGCAAGCGGTCGTTGCCCTTTCCCTTTGCCACATCCTGCAGTAATTTAAGACCAATGTCCGATGTCCGAAGCATTGAGAGGGATACTTTCAGTGTGTATCGTGGGCGCGGTTCCATCCACACGGGATTCCTTGCCTGCAACTTTGCCTTGATGTCGGTATTGGTCTCGAGCAGCATCTGGTCACGCAAATATTTGAGTTTCTGCACCTTCTCATAGAGCCGGCTCTGATACTCGATGAGGTTGAGGTAGTTGATAATCTGTCGGTCAAGTTCGAGAAGATTATGATACACCTCCCTCAACTGTAGCTTCACGTCGGTCACCGTCTCGCGCAGCTGCACATCCATGGCTACGAGAAAGAACGTCGACTGCTTCTCGTCTATCACCCGTTCGCACTCATTGATGAGAGCGGCAATGTCTCTGCGTTTCTCGTCGAGATGCACCAGTTTCTTCTTCTTGATGGCAAAAGTCGGTTCGTTCTTGTATGTGTTGTCGATGTTGCGTTTCAGGTCGATGACGTTGCGCAGTGTTGTGAGAGCGATGTTTCGGAGTATGCGCTTGACATCCCTAAGATAGCCGTATTTACGCGACGGACTATTCTCGCTCTGCCAGTATTCAATGGCAGCATTGAGGCTGCCGATGCTCTCCTTCACGCTCGCCACGTTGATTTCCTCGTTCACCTCGAGCACCTCTTCAAAGAACTTAAGGTAAACGTCCTCCAACTCCACGAAGTCGCCATTGTCGCGAATCACTCCGAAGCGTTTGAGAAAGTCCAGGCTCTCGTCCCTCCTCGCTGCCAGTTCTCGTGCCACATAATAGCGGAACGACAGCCGCTTGCGGTCCTGGAACAATCCGCTAAGCAAGCGCCGCTCTCGGTCCAGGGCGCGTATCAGTTCGTCGAGTGTGTGAAAATGAGACAATGTATCCATGTCGTTGCTCTATGATTGAGGTTCGTTTGTTTTCTCTTTGTCCACTACTTCCCAATGACCGTCTTTTCTACTTCCCACGTATTGGATAAGGTTCATGTCTCGAAGTACGTAGAACTCCCGCTTGGTTGTTCTAAGGCT
>CAVISR010000101.1:0-6642 GCA_963645405.1 Acutalibacteraceae bacterium | reverse complement strand
GCAAAGTTCGCTCTTTGCGAGATTCCTTGCAAGTCGGCAATTTTCGGATGGTTACATACAATCGCACGTATTGTTTCACACGTTCAGTTGTCATGATAAACACAAACGTTAGTTTTGCTTCACACAACCGGTTGTATCGGCTCTCACGTCCGATTGTCTTGGCTCATACGTCCGCTCGTCCTCGTCTATACAATCAGAGGCATTTGGTTCAGTCACGCCATCAAGCGTTTTGGTCCGCCAAAGCCATCAGATGATATAATCCAAATGCTCCTGCATCAGTTCAATTCTCATCGGAGTCAGATGCTTGGAGTCAAGGATACATCCGTCGAGTGAAATCTTTGCCTTCCCCACATCAAACAGTTCCATCTTCTGAATTCTGTAAGGGTGGACATTCTTGTAGTTGAGGAACTTTCCCTTTCCGAGAAGATAGAAACCTTCAAACAGTTGCCACCATTTCGGCAGAGTCACAACCGACACGTCCAGCATGCCATTGTAAGGCACAGCATTGGGAGTCTGTCCGTAGCCCGTGCAGTTGCCCACGCAGATTGACATCACCTCACCCTTTATCTCCTCAGTGTCAGCCTTGAACCACACATTGAATGACTTGCGCTCAAACACATTTGCCACTGCCACAGGGATAGTGGAAAGCCGTTTCGAACCTACCAGCCGGTTTGCCTTACTCGTCAGGTCAATCAACCTTGCGCCAAGCCCGATGTTCACACAGTTGAGGAAATAGCGCTTCTGAGGCACATTGTCCGCATCGGAATACACCACATAGCCCACGTCTATCCTTCGTGTTCGCCGTGCAATTATCGAGTCGACGGTCTTCTTGTAGTCGTCCACCGTAACTCCCCAAAACCTTGCAAAGTCGTTTCCAATGCCATTTGGAATCAGTCCCAGCGCAAAGTCCTCGGGCAGATGGTCGCAACGCATAATTCCGTTCAGAGCCTCGTTCAGAGCCTCGTCATTGCCCACAATGACCACCGTATGGTATTTGTTGTCACCAAGCATCTTGGCAAGTCGTTCCACGGAACCAGCCCCTTCCGACTGGACAAAATCAAACTGCACGCTCCGTTTTTCCATATAACGCTGCATCGCAATCCATCGTTTGTGTGAATACGACAGACCGACACGTGCACTGTAGATTACTCCCCAACGATCTTTATCCATATACTGATTATTATTCAGAGACAAACATTTCCGTTACACAATTAATGAGTGAGATAGAACACCACGAGTCCCACAGCCCATGCCACCAGAACCCGCCATGTGATATGTCTGAAGTACCATCCCAACTTTATCCTTGCCACCTCACCCACAGCATGTCCAGCCAAAGTGCCCACATACAGCAGCGCACCTCCCATTGCCGAACAGAAAGCGAGCAGTTGCCAGTAGATGCCGTTCTGCACAAACATCGTACCAGCCTCCAGCACATCATCTTCAAAGAGGTTCAACCCAATCATGACTATCGGGATATTGTCAATCACACTCGAGATGAGTCCAAGCACACCGCCATAGACATAAGCATTGTGGATGTGCGTGCTCAGCAACTCGCTCACGAATCTCAATGCGCCGCATTCCACCAATGCACCTATTGCCAGTGTCACTCCGATGAAATACAAGATGAGCCGCATGCCGATGAACTCCGTGTTGCGCAGATATTTGTGCTGCACAAACAGCCGGTTACCGTTGCGTTTGAAAGTGAAGATACTTTCCAGAAGCCATATCAGAGCCAACACACAAAGGGCACCGATGAACGGAGGCAACTTGGTCACACTGTGGAACGTAGGTATTGACCACAGGGAAGCGATGCCCACAAACAGCAGCACCAGTTTCTGCCACGGACTCAAGTAAGCATCGTCGCCGTCAAACCGGTTGAGGATTGACGTCACCTCGATATTTCCCACAAGCATCCTCGAAATGAGCAGATTGAACGTACACAGACTTGCCAGCACCGGCAGAATCAGACCTGCGGCAAACGACGATGGAGTCACCACCCCATGCACCCAGAACATGAGCGAAGTCATGTCGCCAATCACCGTGAACGAACCGCCGAGGATGGCACTGACAAGAATCACGCAGCAATAAATCACCTTCTGACGGCGCGACGACACAATCTGGTCGAGTATCGTCATCATCAGAATCACAGTCGTGAGGTTGTCCACATTCGCAGAAATGGCAAACGTCAGGAGCGACAGCATCCAAAGGAACTTCTTGCTGTTGTGAGTGCGCAGCCACAGCGCCAACGAATCAAACACACCGTTGTTGTTCATAATCTCCACAATGGTGTTTGTGGCAATAAGGAACAGAATCACCTGGCACGCCTTGTTCACGTACTTCATTATCACCGTATTGGCAATGAAGTCGCTCGACTGTCCAATCAAGTCATACAGAGGATAACCCATCTGATTGAGGAAGTCCGAACCGTGCAACATATACACCACCCACGCACTGACACCGCAGAACATTGCCACAGCAGCGCGGTTGATGTGGGTTACAGCCACCGAGCTCATGATTATGCTCCCGATCAGGACTATTGCTACAATTGCTAAAGTTGTGATTAACATCGAATGAAAATTATGAAATAGTTCTACATCAATCCGTTTAAGTCTAGAACTACCAGCATCACCAGTGTTTCCAGCAAAAATCTACGTGAGCGGTAGACGGGGCTCGAACCCGCGACCTTCGGCTTGGGAAGCCAACGCTCTACCAACTGAGCTACTACCGCAAGTGGATGCATGCACTGCAATCCGTCTGCAAAGTTACAAAACTTTTACAACACACAAAGCATCACAGACAAATAATCTTCAAAATTAATAGGAGCTAGCCCTCTCCGAGGGCGTTAAAGCGAGCGCAGGCTTGTGGGAGGCAAAACAAGGCGAGCTTTGCTCGAGTGCTACCGTCTACGCGCTCAGAGAGCGCTGACTCCTAATCCAGCTCGCATTTTCAGTCCACTCCCAAACAGAAAAAAGGAGCAACGCGCCTGGCATCTGCTCCTTCTCTTATAGGGTGGGTAAGCGAACTACATCGCGCCGCTACAACCTGTTGCCTTTGCTGCGGTCAAGCCCTGGAGGATTCGCAGGGAGCTGGCCGTATAGGACTTACCCATGTAATGTCTGTTTTGCGGTGCAAAGTTACTACATTTATTACTATCAGCCAAGAAATCGCAGATATTTTTTCGTCACGCACATCTTTTTATGCCCTCCCCCGCTGTTTCTTCATTGTTTTTCTGTAACTTTGCAGCTCAAATCAACACAACAGACAATTATGATCGTTGAACTTTTCCAAACGGCACTCGACAATCTCAACTACACCTGGATTATCGTGTTTATGGCAATCGAAAGTTCCTTCATTCCGTTTCCATCCGAAGTGGTGATGATTCCAGCTGCCTACAAAGCGGCTTCAAGGGGCGAGATGTCATTCTTTGCCATCATTGTGTGCGGCACCATCGGAGCCCTCATCGGAGCCCTCGTCAACTATGCCCTGGCATATTTCCTCGGACGTCCGATAGTCTATTCATTCGCCAACAGCAGGTTCGGGCACATGTGCCTCATCGACCAGGAGAAAGTGGAGAAAGCAGAGCAGTACTTCGACCGCCACGGAGCATCGTCCACCCTCATCGGACGACTCATCCCAGCCATCCGCCAGCTCATCTCCATCCCCGCAGGACTTGCCAAGATGAACCTCTTCTCGTTCATCCTCTACACCTGCCTTGGAGCAACCCTCTGGAACTGCGTGCTCGTAGGCATCGGCTACCTGTGCCACACCACCATCCCCGAACAAGAACTCATAGCAACCATCTCACACTACAGCCACATCATAGGCATTGCAGCAATCGCCATCGTTGTCGCCATCGTTGCATACCTTATATATAAAGGAGTGAAGAAATAACCGCCCGTGACACAAGTGTGAAGCATCAAGAATAAAGAAAATACAAGAAACAAATGTTTGAAAACCTGAGCGAACGGCTCGAGCGGTCGTTCAAGATACTGAAAGGTGAAGGCAAAATCACCGAAATCAATGTAGCAGAAACCCTCAAGGATGTACGCAGAGCACTCATCGAGGCAGACGTCAACTACAAGGTGGCAAAGACATTCACCGACACCGTAAAGCAAAAGGCACTGGGACAAAACGTGCTGACAGCCGTCAAGCCAAGCCAACTCATGGTGAAGATAGTCCACGACGAACTGGCATCACTCATGGGAGGCAAAGCCACCGACCTCAACCTCAGCAGCCATCCGTCAGTCATCCTCATGGCAGGACTCAACGGAGCCGGAAAAACCACCATGAGCGGCAAACTCGCACTCCTGCTCAAAAACAAGAAACATCACAAGCCATTGCTTGCAGCCTGCGACACCTTCCGTCCGGCAGCCATGGAGCAGTTGCGCGTGCTGGCAGAGCAGATTGACGTCCCCATCTACATGGAACCCGGAGCCACCGACCCCGTGCAAGTGGCACGCAATGCCATACAGGAAGCCCGTGCAAAAGGCTACGACCCCGTCATCGTCGACACAGCCGGACGCCAGTCCGTTGACGAAGAGCTCATGCTCGAAATCCAGAACATCAAGGCAGCATGCCATCCCGACGAGACCCTCCTCGTGGTCGATGCCATGACCGGACAAGACGCAGTCAACACAGCCAAGACCTTCAACGAGCGTCTCGAAATCGACGGAGTCATCCTCACCAAACTCGACGGCGACACACGCGGCGGTGCAGCCCTGTCCATCCGCACCGTAGTCGACAAGCCAATCAAGTTCGTCGGCACAGGCGAAAAGATGGAAGCACTAGACGTGTTCCATCCCGAGCGCATGGCAGACCGAATCCTCGGAATGGGCGATATCGTCAGCCTCGTCGAGCGCGCACAGCAACAGTTCGACGAAGAAGAAGCCCGACGCCTCGAGAAGAAGATACGCAAGAACAAGTTCGACTACAACGACTTCTACGGTCAGATACAGCAAGTGAAGAAGATGGGGAACCTCAAAGACCTTGCGTCGATGATACCGGGAGTAGGCAAACAAATCAAAGACCTCGACATCAACGACAACGCCTTCAAGAGCGTAGAGTCCATGATCAGTTCCATGACCCCCTACGAGCGCGAGCATCCCGAATGCCTCAACCAGAGCCGCAAGCAGCGAATCGCCAAAGGTTCGGGCAACCCCATTGAAGAAATCAACCGCATCACCAAACAGTTCGACCAGATGCGCAAGATGATGAAGACCATTGCCAGTCCACAGTTCAGCAAGGCAATGCAAAAAATGCAGCGCACAAAACGATAACCATACAACAAATACAGTCATACAACAAACACACCCATGACACTCATCGACGGAAAGGCTGTAGCAACAGCCATCAAGCAAGACATAGCCAAGGAAGTGGAGCAAATCATCAGCAATGGAGGCAAGCGTCCCCACCTGGCAGCCATTCTCGTAGGCCACGACGGCGGCAGCGAGACCTATGTGAAAAACAAAGTGCTCGCATGCGAGCAGTGCGGATTCAAGTCCACCCTCCTCCGCTTCGAAGCCGACATCACCGAAGCCCAGCTCCTCGAGCAAGTCCAGAAACTCAACGACGACCCCGATGTCGACGGCTTCATCGTGCAGCTCCCACTGCCCTCCCACATCTCCGAGCAGAAAGTGATAGAAGCCATCGACTACCGCAAAGACGTCGACGGATTCCATCCCATCAACGTAGGGCGCATGTCCATCGGGCTCCCCTGCTACATCAGCGCCACCCCCAACGGCATACTCCAGCTGCTCAAATACTACAACATCCCCACCTCCGGCAAGAAATGCGTAGTCCTCGGCCGTTCCAACATCGTAGGCAAGCCCATGGCACAGCTCATGATGCAGAAGCGCAACCCGGGTGATGCCACAGTCACCGTGTGCCACAGCCACACCCGCAACATCAAGGAAGAATGCCAGCAGGCAGACATCATCATCGCAGCACTCGGACAGCCCCACTTCGTCACAGCCGACATGGTGAAAGAAGGAGCGGTAGTCATCGACGTAGGCACCACACGCATCCCCGACCCCACCCGCAAGAGCGGATTCCGCCTCTGTGGCGATGTCGACTTCCCCAATGTAGCACCCCGTTGCTCCTACATCACCCCCGTTCCCGGAGGCGTAGGACCCATGACAATCTGCTCACTCATGAAGAACACATTGTCCGCAGGAAAGAAGGAATTCTACGGGTAAACGACAAAAAAACACGAGGCAGGAGCATTTTTTTCCGAATATCCCTTGCTGATTCAGAAATAATTCCTACCTTTGCACTCGCTTTCCGAAAGGAAGCAGACATGGTGGATGTAGTTCAGTTGGTTAGAGCGTCAGATTGTGGTTCTGAATGTCGTGGGTTCGAGTCCCACCCTCCACCCTCTCTTAATTTCATATAAACATTTTTCTGTGTGTTCGTCACTACCCCGGTGAACACACAGTTTTTTTGCAGCCACACGGTAGGAGTCAGCTTTCTCCGAAAGCTCTAACTTTGCGGGTGTATGCGTAGACGGTGACGTTCGAGCGTCAGCTCGCTATATATTCAAATCGTTCGAACTTCGTTCGCCATATAGGAGTCAGCGCTCTCCGAGCGCATCGACGATAACACTCGAGCAACGCTCGCATATATTACAACTCACAAACCCACGCT
>CAVISR010000100.1:0-6935 GCA_963645405.1 Acutalibacteraceae bacterium | reverse complement strand
AGGAGTGGGATTATCTGGAGCTTATGTGGGAGTGGGGATAACGTATAACATACTTAACTTTTGAGTGAATGATTGGAAGTCATGACAGTTACACGTACTTGAGGGCGAGGTGTCCGATAGTGAACCTCCTCAAGGGAGCGTGGAGGACACAGGACAAGAGCCTATACGAGCAGTGGAAGGCAGGAGTGAGGTTCTTTGACATACGAGTGTTCAGAGACGGGAACAAGTGGAGGACAGCGCACGGGATAGCCGAGTTTGGCGAGACCGCAGGAACGTTGTCAGAGTTAGCCAAGGACATGGTGAAGCTGTTTCCCGGTTGCCGTTTTCGGATATGGATGGAGAAGGGCGGCGATGCCGACTGGAAAATTTTTACGGCAGAGGCAGATGTGCTCATCAAGAGGTACAGGTGGGCATTGGTGGATGTCTACAGGAAAGACCCTTGGGAAGAGTACTACAAGTGCGAGAACTATCCTACGCTAGTGGACTTGTCGTTTCATGACTGGAACTGGAAGACAGCTATAAGGAGCGTCTTTCGGAGCAATATACGCCAGTGGGCGAAGGATAACAATATCGCGCCTACGAAGGAGCAGATGAGCGACAGAGGGACGATATACTTTATGGATTTTGTTTAGCCTGTGAAGGTGTAATGATAGTTGTTTTTTCATAATGTTTTAGGTTTTTAGTTAATGTTGATGTTAGTATTGACTGGTCGCTTGCCTGTGAAGGTGGGCGACCATTTTCTTTTGCAAAAAGAAGAAAATAAAAGTTAAATAGGGAAGGATAAAATTACTTTATAAGGTAATTTGCATTATCTTTGCATTGAACTAAGCAATGGAGAAAATGGCAAGAGTGGAAATCAAATCGGTAGCACAGACAGATAATGCAGGTCTCTTCACTATATGCTTTGAAGGAGAGAGCTTTACGGAGTTTCAGAAATTCATCTTGAGTAATAAGGAAGCATATAGCAGAGACTTGGGTGTTATCCTTCGGGTGATAAACACCATGATGAATGCGACAGGTTTCCTTGAGCGGTATTTCCGTCCCGAGGGGAAGATGCGTGACCGGGTTTGCGCCTTGCCGATAGAATCGGGTAAGTTACGACTTTATTGTTTGCGGTTGAGTGACCAAGTCCTCATTGCCGGTAATGGCGGTGCGAAGAAGGTGCGGACATACGAAGAAAACGAGGAACTCAACGGATATGTCGTTACGTTGCAGAACTTAGACCGGGCATTGAACATTGCCGTCAAGAAAGGAAATGTGACCATTGAAGAGAGACGTATAGAAGGTGAAGACTTGGAGTTTGATATATGATGACAGGAGAAGCATATTTTATGGATGCCTTGAAGGCTGTGCCCGAAGACATTGGCAAGCGTGTGGATTGGTCAATGGCTATATCCACCAAGATTGCCGATGCCATTGCCAGCCGTGGCGTGACGCAGAAGGAGTTTGCCAAAGAGATGGGCAAGACCGAGGCGGAGGTGTCGAGGTGGCTTGGCGGTACGCACAATTTCACACTGTCCACCCTTGCGAAGATTTCCGTTTGCCTTGGCATTGACTTGATAAAGGCGGAGTAGTAGTGGGCGACCATTTTCGTGAGGGCACGAAAAAGGGGAGGAATGCGCGAGCATCCTCCCCAGTCATGTTAACGAAAAGCCGTTTAGTCGTCGCGTGTGGATATTTCCACCGAGACGCAGAGCCATCCAAAGGTGATGCACCACCCTGGGCAATCGTCAGAGGGGAAGTCAGCTTCGATGTAGGGGAGAATGTTCCACGTGTGCGAGTGATAGGTCACTGTGATGTGGAAGAAGCCTCCATTGAGTATGTGGTTGTGTGCCCAGAGGGCGAGGACGACCAGAAGGAGGATTAGGATTGTTATTCTGTAGAGCATAGTTACCTTCCTGTGCTTCCGAAGCCTCCGTCACGTTCTGTGGTGTCAAGTTCGCTAACCTCTTCCGTCTCGCAGTCGAGGAGAGGGATGAGGACTATCTGTCCTGCACGTTCTCCCTGCTTGATGATGATGTCCTCGCTTGTGAGATTGAATGCCATTATGCCGATGCCATTGCGGTAGCCAGCATCTACGATGCCGGTCATACCGACAAGTCCTCGCTTGATGGTGTTGCCACTTCTGCCTACAACCATGCCGAAGTAGCCTTCTGGGATTGCCACGGCGATGTCGGTGGGTATGAGTGCCCGACCATTGGCAGGTATTGTTGTTGTCTGGCTTGCGACAAGGTCGAAGCCTGCGTCACTTGGGTGCGCCTTGTGTGGGAGCACCGCTTTGTCGTTGAGTTTCCTAATCTTTACTTTCATAGTTGCTTATTTCATTAAAACTTCTTCAAATCCTACGGAATAGAGGAATGAGTTGATTTCGTACATGGTCTTGAACAGGCGTGGGACGTGCGTCTGATGGTCGAGGACGAACTTGTACTTCTGCCACCAGTGGAACTTGCATTCCAAGGTGTAGAAGATGAAGTCCGTCTTGCCGGTGAGCGAGAGGTCTGCGTCTATTGGTATGGTGACTTTGCTAATCCTTACCTTCATGCGCCTTCACTCCATAAGCCAAACATCCGTAACGTATATCGTTGTCAGCTTCCTCCTTATTGAAGAGGAAAGCCTCGCCATCGATGTAGTAGAGCTGTTGCCCTTCGGGGATTTGCTCGAAGAGATAGAGAGGGATGAGCATCAGGTTACGGGCATTCTCGAACCTTGAGACAAGGTCGTCACGCTTTGCCTCGTCAATCTCGCCTCTATCAAATTTGTGTTGCACCTCGATGAGTTGTCTGTCCACCTCTTCGCTGTTCATCCATTTTCCGAAGCGCAAAGCCTTGCACTCCTCTACGGTGAGATTATCCCAGTCAATGAGATTGTGCATTTTCAAGGACTTGTTGAACTCCTCGAATGCGTTTCTGTCAGTGGTGGCGCAATGCTCGTCACAGCAGTTGTAGATTACTCCCTCTGCCACCTTGTTGAGCACCCACAGTGCTGCGCGTTGAATTTCTTTTACGTTTGTCATTGATTTACATAATTTAATAGTTTTGAGTAGTCGATTTCTGGTAGTCCAAGACCTCGCATTGTGTGCTGTAGTTCGTGCAGATACTTTACTTTGCGTATGCCGAAGTCGTTCCACATAAGCAGACCGCCCGGCATAAGGACGGACAGGTAATCTGTCCTATAATCGCCAATCTTGTTGTCGGACTGGTCTGTAATGCCTAAGGCTTCGAGGAGGTCTTCGGAGAGAGGAATCGGTGTGAGCATATTTTCCTTATTCATATTGAACTCGAACGAGTTTTCTCTTTCCCCTGTGCAAGTAATCACCTTAACGGTATTGTCTTCTCCATCCACCGCCACCACTTTGGCAAGGAGATACTCTCCGTCCAAAAACACCCGTAAGTCCACATAAACGAGGTCGCCTATTTGATAATATTCTGTGTTCATAGTTCCTCCGGTTCTTTTTTTTTTAGTTTAGCTGTTCGCGCAGCTGTCTTTTGCATCATCTTGTTGTATTTCCTCTGTTGTGAAGCCATTACCCTGCGTTCGTGCCGAGAATAGCGGACAGGGTCATACACATGGTTTGTCTCGTAAGTGGGACGGTGATTGTCGGGTTGTTCTTTCATAGTTCCTTCAGTTCGTATTTCTTTCTGTACATTGCGATGGTTTTGTCCGCATCAGCCAGAGCCTCTTCTACATCCCAGCCGTTGGCTATTGCGTCCTTGACAAGGTCGAAGCGTCTCTGCTCCCAGTCTATCGGCTTCTTAGGCTTTTCCGTATCTTCGTCCTTCCCAAACCTCTCGTCAGTCAGCTCCCATGCGAGTTCGGCTTCCTCTGGCGTTTCGTGTACGATGGATTTGATGCCGGTGATAGCGTGTCCCTTGTAGGTTATCTCTGCTCCAGTATAATATCCGTCAGCGACGAGATTATAAAGCTTTTGTATCAAACTGCCTATTGTCATTTCTTAAATTCTCTTTTAATGTCTTTGTTCCAATGTTCGTAGTCATAGCGTTGCAGGGTGTCCTCGTAGGGGATGCCGTGCTGTTGCTGTTCCAGTTTTGCGATGTCACGGATGCGTGCGCACACCACTCGCCAGCAGTGGGCTTGTATGGCGTTCTGCATCCTAATCTCCAAATCTTCCTTCACTCCATTCATATCCTAATGCTTTTACTGTTTCACGTAGTCCGCTTTCGGTGTTTCTTGCCACGATAAGGCTTCCACGCCTCCAGCGGTACATTTTCTCTTGTTGCTGTTCCTCTCGCTTGGCTTTGCCGAGATGTTGCAGGGCAGTCTCGCGAGCGAGGAGGGCCGTCATGGCGAGGTTATCAAGATAGACTCCCATCTGCGTTTACCTCCTCTTCAAGTTTGCCGAACAGCTCCGGCATATAGTCCTTGTTCATCGCCGCCGCCCACTTGCACTGGTCATTGACGAAGTTGTCGTCCATGAGGAAGTCCATGAACCTCTGGTGAGCCTCACGGAAGCCCTCGACATCGAATATGTCCACCGCTGACGGAGCTTCGGGGATTTCGGCGTATTCCTTTTGTACCTTTTCCCACAGTTCTTGCAGTACTGCCAGGTCGTAGACCTTGAACTCCTGCCAGATGTCCACCTTATGCCGTGCGAAGTTGATTTTCCGCATGCGGTCGAAGATGTATTTCTCCTGTTGGATGAGGAGAGCCGCAATGGTGATGCGAGCCTTGAGAGACGAGTTGGACGAGTGCAGATTGTCAAGATATTTTGCGATGCACACACCCATCTCTTGGAGATACGGTTCAGCGTCGCCGTAAGCATGATTGCACATATCATCGAAGAAATTCTTGTTTTGTTGTTTGTCCTCGTATGCCATCTTGATGAACGAGTCAGTGGCAGTGCGAAAGAGATTCACCATCTCCAGAGCCGTCTTCTGCGTTTCGCCAGAAATGCCGGCTTCCTCCATGAGGTCGAGCGACTCCTCGCATTCACCGAGAGCCATGTGTGTCATGATGCCGAGCCGGAACATTATAGGTATGCGAAGCTTGCGCATCACCTTACGATAGAGCTGTTGGTAGCCCTGTTGCGCCTTTTGTTGCGCCTTTACCTGTCGTTTAGTTACCCTTGCCATAGTTGCGATTTGTTTAGACGTTGATTTTCTTTCCTTTGAGACGTATCCTATCGAGACGTTTCGCTACCTCAGAGTAGTGGCTTACGAGGTCATCGTACTCCTCCTTTGCGCTCTGCATCACATCAGAAGCCACTTGGATTAGTCCGATTTGCAGTTGTTTGCCCTCTTCGGGAAGGACCACATAGTTAGACTGGTTTGCCGCCTCGCACACGAGATTGTAGTAGCGGACGGTCATATAAAGCTTTCGCTGGCAGAGAGCCAGTTCGTCAGCGAGGAGCTTCTTCGGTTTGTAAACTTTCTTTACCTGCGCCATAATCATTACGGTTTTTGAGGATTTGCTGGGCAAGCCATGTTCTTTGCCTCTATCTTTTCGAGGTCAAATCCGAAGCTCCACGCCAGCTCTTGTATGCAGACCTTGGCGTTCACATCACTACAGCGTATCACCATAGCGAACATCTCTGCGAGATTTACGGGGAGGTTTCCGATAGATTCGCCGTCAGCGACAGAGAGGTTGATGTTTGTTCCGTGGTAGTCGTAAGTGATTAAAAAATTGTTAATCATAGTTGTATTTTAAATTGTTTGTGTAATTTTGCATTTGTAATTTCTGAAGTTTTCATATACTTCGTTTTTTCCGAGGGAGCCAGATGGCATGTGCATCTACTCCCTCGGTTTTTATTCTTTTCTGTAGATTGGTTGCAGTTCTATTTTCACCTTCACTCCGATGAGCACGTCTTCGGCTTTGTCGGCAGTGGAGACGAGTTGCTCTATCTCTCCGATGATATTCTTGCCGAAGTATTTTGCTCCTACGAATCTGCGGTTGCCGTCACCTGCCTGTACCACATCGAGCACACCCAGTTCTGGTGTGTGGATAATGGCTCCGTTGTCGGCAGGGTAGTAGTCGTATTCTATTTGCATAACTCTTTTGTTTGTTCTATTGGTTGATAGTAGACCAGTTCTTCTTCGTGTCTGCGCCTACGTATCTTCAATGCGTTCATTACCCGGTGGTCTTTCTTAATGTTGCCTATTGTATCCCAGCCTCTCTGCCACCAGTAGGGGGGGGTATTCTGCCATTGGCATCCGATGATTTTCTTTGCTTGTCGTGTGTTCATAATTCCAAATATTCTTCGTAAATCTTCTGTATTCTGTGTGCCCATTTCTGTACCCATTCTGGTGCATCCTTACTCCTGTTCGCAAAGTTTATCAGGTTGCCGAACAACAGCAACTCTCTGCCGATGAACAGGAAGAGGAACACCACAAACACCCACAGTGTCATCAGTACTGCGCTGGCGGACAACAGCCACCACTTAAAACTAAACCTTCTCATGATTTCTCTGTTTGGTTGGGTCCGGTCCTATATACCAGACCAGACCTGTTGTTTTCTCTTGATAGTATCTGCTTCCGTTGAGCGTGAAGTTTCTTCCCATCATTTCTTTTCTCTTTTCCTTCTTTGAGTCACAACTTGCCTTGCTTGGTTTAATGCCTCCAGATAGCTTTTGTAGGGAAACTGTTGCCTAATCATGTTCAGCTCCTCAGTTATCTCGTACTGTAAGTACTTTGCTTTCTCGTACTTGCTCATGATGCTTGAGATGCCATGGTGATGAAGGTAGTTGTCATGTTCCCTGACGTACTCGAAGCTCTTCTTGAGCGACTCGTACTCCTTGTTTGTCATGCTGATTGTTACGCTCATGTCATTCTACCATAAAATCTATCTGCTTCTGCAAGCTGTCGCATTGATGCTTGAGCTGTTTAAGTTCCTTTCCCTGTTCATAGGTCTTCACTGCACCTACCGCTGCCCATGAGAGTAGGACTATTAGCAACATGATGATGATAAAATTGAGTATTCGG
>CAVISR010000099.1:0-7378 GCA_963645405.1 Acutalibacteraceae bacterium | reverse complement strand
TACAAGGACTACATCGTGGCTTCCGACTACGTGCCGACAACAGAGGACCCCATCGAGACAGACGGCATCACCTACGATTATTTGGCAAGGAGTCTCAACACCCTTTCAACATCCGAGACAGTGAAGTTGCAGTCAACGCTTCTGAACATTCCGATGCTTGTATATAGCGTGTACTCGGTGATTTCGATGACGAGGTCGTGGCTCATTGTCACCAGTTTCTACAAGGAGCAGCAGAAGTCGCTGTTGCAGGTACTGGTAAATGTAGAAAGACAATTGGCAGAGCACAGAGCCGGGAAAATGCTCGGAGTGAACGCCATGGAAGACTTCTGTACTTTGTTGAAAACAAGGATTACGGCGTTAGGTCATATATCAAGTATGTATGGCAACATCGTATCGAAGGGTTCTGCAGCCATAAAGGAATATTGCTCCAACCGCGAAGTGAAGAAGTTTGAAGAGTCCCCATCGTTTTATATGAACAGTGCCGGATGGATGAAGACAACACAGCGCACGAATGTGCCTTGCATGTATGTGAAGTCGGTAGACGACAATCTCAAGACTGCCACAATCTATGCCGACCCGGGATCATTCAACCGCTATCAGCCTACAGCCATTGCCGACGATGCATTCCATAACAAGACTAACCTCAGGAAAGTGAGATTCCAAGATTGTCCGTCGTCTACAAAAAACATCTATGAACCACTCCGCCTGTACATCCCCGACAATTGTTTCGACGGATGTGTCAACCTCGACACACTCGACCTAGTGCTCTATAGCTTTGCCACAGAACAGCGTTCGGAATTCTTTTCGAACTACGACAGCCGCTATAAGTCGCTTACTCCCGACAACTTCTTGCTCGACGGCGGCAATATCTTCGGTAGTCTCGACACGGCAAAGATAAAGATCCGTGTGGGCAAGGACGTGTTGCAGGAATTCCTCAACGATGAGTACTGGAGCAAATACAGCAGCATGTTCGTTACAAACGAAGTGAAGGACGTGGTAGACCACACTGAATGGAGCTGCAAATACAGCTTTACGTACGACAACAACACCATGGTGAGGGAAACGGTCTACTCCGCCCACGACATCCTGCATGTCGATGTGGTGGGTGCCGACCAGGAAGACCTTGAGGCGAACAATGGTCTTGCCGCACTTATCAACGACTATGGAATATGGGCAAACTACCAGCTCGACAATGTAAAGAAAAAGGCATTCTATGGCAACAGCAGCCTCAAGACACTTGACTTTACCGACTCGCACTCGTTCTGCGGGGATGTATATACAGACTTCAATGTGGCAATCAATGACTCGGCCTTTGCCAACTGCAAGAACTTCACCGACCTCAACCTGATTTACCAAGTCACCAACGGAACCAACAAACTGACAGAACTCAGTCCGAATCAGGTGGTGCTGGGTAAAGGTGTGTTTAATGGATGCGACAATCTGCGGATTAAGATTGGTCTCGACCAGGAATCGGATTTTGCCAACGACATGTCATGGTCGGAATACAGCAGCAAGTTCGTGCCTTGCTTCTTCAAGCCAGAAGACGAGAAAGTGGCAGACCTGCTTCTCGATGACTTCCGCTTCTACTCGGACTTGAACGGATCGGAGGACTGGGAATATGTGGATGCCACACGTGCCACTCCGGAGAAATTGAAGACCCGCTTCAAGGGAACGGACATTGAAATGTTTGATGAGTTCCGTGCTTTCAACACCTGTGGACTGACAACCGTCTATAGCGGCATGTTCAGCGGTTGCTCTGCCCTGCAGACCATCATGTTGCCCGACTGCATCACCAGCATCGAGAGCGAAGCCTTCGAGGGTTGCAACCTGTTGTACAACCTCACCATTCCTGCAACGGTAACAGCCATTGGCGAGAACGCCTTTGCAAACAGCGGTATAAGGAAATTTACGGTGGAGAGTGCCACACCGGCAGATATAGATGCTGCCAGTGTGTTTGCCGGACTGGACGACTCCTATATTATATATGTGCCCGATGCTGCGGTCGACGATTACAAGAAGAAATGGAGCGATGTTGCCAACCATATCAATTCTCTCAGTTCCTGCTGCGGTCTGAAGGTAGTCACCTTGACTGAAGCCGGCACACTTGCTTCCCGACTGGGATTGAACTACGATGCGGACTCCTATACTCTGAGCGGCAACTATGCCCAATACGACTCACTGCGCATAATCGGACCTATAGACGGACGCGATATTGGAGTAATTCGCTATATGGCAGGCCGTGACGTGAATGAGAACGAAAAGACCTTCGGACACCTCGCTTACCTCGACCTCTACGAGGCTGAGATAAAAGCCAGCGACGATTATGCCTACAACTGTGCCAAGTGTCCTGAGGACAGACCTGCAGCCGAAATACAAAACTGGCACGACAACTATGTGACACACGACAACTATGTGGACGAATACATGTTCTACGGACTCGAGAAGTTGAAGACCCTCATCCTGCCGAAAACAGCGACGAAGATTTGTGAACACGCCATAGTGCGCTGCACCAACCTTGAGAACCTCGTAGTGGGAGACAATGTGACTGAAGTGGAAGAGGAAGTTTGCGTGCAGAGTCCGAAGATGCAATACCTTGTGATGCTGCCGGAAAACAGACCTGAGACCGACGAGGATGCATGGCCCATTACAAAGACATACAGTTTACATGATGTTGTATTCGCTACGTTCGACAGCGATGCGGCTTTACCAACGTTGATTACTCCAAACGGCTCTGAGGAACAGTATGCCGGAAACTTGAGCTACTATACAGCGGTCGACACTGTGTTCAGCTTATTCAAAGACAAGGAAGTGCTTGGAGCGATGGCAAAGAAACATGTGTTCACGCCAAACGACCTTGCTGGCATTTCAGACATCACAGGATATATGAACGGCAACAAGAACGTACACTCGTTTAACGAACTGTACATGACAGCCGTCACAAGTCTTGGAAAGAATTCCCTTTCCTACATGCAGAACCTCGAGGAGGTTATTTTGCCCAACTCACTCAAGAGCATCTCTGCCGACGCATTCATAGGTTGCAGCAGTCTGAACAAAATCTATGCACTCAACAGCAGCTGCGCCACTTTGGCTGAGGACGCCTTTGAGTCGCTGCCGTCAGACTTCGTCATCATTGTCAACGAAGGCGACGAAGACATGTATCGAAAGGCTTGGCCACAGTATGCTGACCATATCCAGGGGTATCGTGCTTCGCATTGCAACATCATTGAAGTGACTCTCACCGAGCCCAATACACTGGCAGACAAACTCAATCTCACCGTGAATATGGATGGAAGCCACATGATAGGGGAGATAAGCGGTGACATCTCGTCAATAAGCGGACTGAAATTGAATGGCCCGATAGGCAGCAAAGATGTGGCTGTGATACGCGTGCTCGGAGGCTGCGACTCCTACGACAGAACGGTGTACAGTTCAAGACTGAAGTACCTCGACCTCTACGACGCTTATTTCCGCGAGGAGGAAGATGGAGAAGAATTCTACTATGGGCAGTCGCTGGAATTCAATTTCTTCGTAGCTACCAATGATGTGGTGCCGATGGCAATGTTTTACGATTGCAAACACCTTGAGACTGTAATCCTACCTAGTAGTGCCACAACTGTAAGGCAATATGCATTCTACAACACGAGTTCGCTCAATACACTTGTTGTCGGCGACAAGACAACAACAATCGAAAAACAGTCGTTCAGCGATTGTGACAAACTCTCGAAGATAATCTTCCTCAGCGAGACAAAACCGGATCTCAGCAGCGATGCCTTCGATGATCCGATTGAGGGAAGCAACTACAAGAACATTAACATGTACGTCCGCAAGAACTTGCTCGACGACTACACTGGAGACACTCAGTACACGGGGCATGCCAACAATATCAACAACGTATTTGCCGAAGACGCACTCTTCTGCGCATACGGTAGCAAGGCAATAGCCTCGGAAGACGACCTTGCAAGTGTCGGCGATATCGGCGGATGGTTCAAGGACTTCTCCGAGTTGAAGGACTTGAGCACGTTGAGCAAGAGTAGGATAACCGAACTGTCATCTACCGAACTGGAGAACCAGACTGCGCTTCAGCACATTGCGCTTCCATCAACCATGAACAAGATTGAGGATGGCGCCTTCAGCAACTGCACAAGTCTTGCTTGGCTCGACATCTCCGAATGTGATGACCTCACTGTCGACCTTGACAAGCTTGGCATCAATCGCGGCGCTCTCGTCTATGTGCCGGAATCCTTCGGCGCACAGACAGCTGACAATGTGGTGTATGGTGCAAGCGGAGCATTGCAGTGCGCACGCTACAACCTCACTGCAGACCGTGACTACGATGTGCCAAAGGCATTTACAGCCAAGTCAGTCAGCTTCGACCGCACATTCGCCAAGGACAGCAAATATGCACTGACCCTGCCGTTCACTGCAGACGTGCCAGATGGAGTCAAGGCTTACAAACTGTACAGCGACGGCGACAGCAAGATGACGTTCAAGCGCGTGGCAAAGGTAGAGGCAAACAAGCCATATGTGCTCGCTGCCGACGCTGATAATGTGCAGTTCGACTTTGATGCTCCAACAGTCATCGAGGCAACGCCTGCACGCACAGAGCAGTTCACTTCTTCCAATTATGCCATGACAGGTACGCTCAGCACCATAGCCAATGCAGATGCAGTAGGAATGAAGGCAATCACAATGAGCACTGCCGGAGAATGGAACTTGCTCGCTTCCGATAATGCAACAGCCATCGCGCCGTTCACTGCATACGTTCAGGCAAAGGAAGCGACGACTGCCACTTCCGGCATCGCTTCAGACCTTGTGGATTATGTCACAGTTTCTCTCAGTGAAACTGCTGACAACAGCAGCGTCATCTCCGGGAACAACGGCGAGTATGTCAATGCTGCCCTCACCCGCACCCTCAAGAACAGCGGATGGAACACATTCTGTGTACCGTTCGACACGAAGATTGAAGGCACACCGCTCGCAGGCGCAAGCGTACTCGGTCTTTCAGGAGTCAGCGGCAATGTCTACAGCTTTGCTAAGGTAGACAGTCTGAAGGCAGGCGAGCCGTACCTCGTGAAGCCAGCAACTGAGATTGCCAACCCGACCTTCACCGGCGTGAAGATGAACAACACACTCCGCACATTCAATGGCACTTACGACTTCCTCGGAACATTCAGTCCGATGAAGATTGTTGATGCTAATGCCATTTACTTCCTCGGCAGCGACGGCAAGTTGAAGCTCGCCAAGGCTGGCACAACTATGAATGGTCTGCGTGCATACTTCAAGGTGGCAACCACAAGCGGAGCAAAGCCAATCCTCTACATCGACGATGAAGAGATAACAGCCATCGACGACATCGAAATAGACCCGTCTCTCGACACGCAGACAGCCATCTACAATGTCGACGGCATGTACATGGGCACCGACCTCAATCTCCTCCCACGTGGCGTTTATATCGTAAACGGAAAGAAAATCGTGAAGTAAGAGATGAAGGCGCATACAGTGCATGTGTTAAGATGCATACAGTGCATGTATGAAGCATTCAGCACACTTGCTGCCAATAAACCAAAGGAGTCCTCACACCGGGGGCTCTTTTTTTGTTGGCCCTTGCACAAGGAGCAATGATAGGAGCTAGCCCTCTCCGAGGGCGTCAAAGCGAGCGTGGGAATCAGTACGAGGCAAACAATTGCGAGCTTCGCTCGAACGATTTGAATATTTGCGAGCTGTGCTCGATTGTAACCGACGAGCTTTCGGAGAAAGCTGGCTCCTATTCGCGCAATTCTGCGCTTCCACCCTCCGCATGGCATTAGTAAGATTCGTGAAGATTCGTGGTTCAAGAAAAATCTGTGGTATCCGTGTTATCTGTGGGGGTGAAGAATATTGATGCCGGATTAACGTCCCATTATACGGTGATTAATGTTTGCGAGAAAAATCCTCCGTGTCCGAGAAAAAATCATTCTAGTCCCACGAAAAATCCCCTGTTTCCCGCCTCCAGTCCACTTCCCCGTTTTCCGCGCTATTCATGTCAAAAATCCGTGTTTTTCCCTTGCGCGCGCATAATATAAATAAGGAGTCTGCCCTTGTTTCAAAAAAAAATGCGTGTCGGACGAAAAAAAACTCGGAAAAGTTTTGCCGGTTCGGGAAAAGGCAGTAACTTTGCACTCGCTTTCGGAAATGAAGGTCACAGACGGCCTCCGGGAGCACAGAAGAATAGTTCTTTGACAGACTGGAAGACAAGCAACAAGGCAGCGGTCCTTGACGAAAGAAAACAGGACCGACAAGCATATACGTCAATCCGGCATCCGAGCCGAAACCATAGCGGTTGAAGCGGAGTTGCCAACAGAAAGGTGAGACAAGGAAAAAACAGAATGGATTCGATAAAAGGCGGAGCGTCCCGGGCAATCAGACAAAATCAGACAAGACGGACGAACCGGTCCGGAAATGGACTGGCAAGTTCCAAGATATAAAAATAGGATGAAGAGTTTGATCCTGGCTCAGGATGAACGCTAGCTACAGGCTTAACACATGCAAGTCGAGGGGTAACGGGCAGGAAGCTTGCTTTCTGCGCCGACGACCGGCGGATGGGTGAGTAACGCGTATCCAACCTGCCATGCGCACATGGACAGCCCTTAGAAATGAGGATTAATACATGATGGTGCCGGGGAGCTGCATGGCCCTCCGGCTAAAGGCTTCGGCCGGCGTATGATGGGGATGCGTTCCATTAGGAAGTTGGCGGGGTAACGGCCCACCAATCCAACGATGGATAGGGGTTCTGAGAGGAAGGTCCCCCACATTGGTACTGAGACACGGACCAAACTCCTACGGGAGGCAGCAGTGAGGAATATTGGTCAATGGGCGGAAGCCTGAACCAGCCAAGTAGCGTGCAGGAAGACGGCCCTATGGGTTGTAAACTGCTTTTATGCGGGAATAAAGAAGGCAACGTGTTGCCTGTTGCATGTACCGCACGAATAAGGACCGGCTAATTCCGTGCCAGCAGCCGCGGTAATACGGAAGGTCCGAGCGTTATCCGGATTCATTGGGTTTAAAGGGAGCGTAGGCGGGAGAACAAGTCAGCTGTGAAATGCCGCGGCTCAACCGTGGATGTGCAGTTGAAACTGTTTTCCTTGAGTGCACACAGGGACGGTGGAATTCGTGGTGTAGCGGTGAAATGCTTAGATATCACGAAGAACTCCGATTGCGAAGGCAGCCGTCCAGAGCGTTACTGACGCTGAGGCTCGAAGGTGCGGGTATCAAACAGGATTAGATACCCTGGTAGTCCGCACAGTAAACGATGGATGCTCGCGGTGCGCGCTTTAAGTGTACGCCGCCAAGCGAAAGCGTTAAGCATCCCACCTGGGGAGTACGCCGGCAACGGTGAAAC
>CAVISR010000098.1:0-8540 GCA_963645405.1 Acutalibacteraceae bacterium | reverse complement strand
CCTTGCCTGGTTCGAGATAGCGCACAGTCTGATAGGTTATCACGTTGCCGCTGATTTCCTTTACTCCGGAAACGGCACTGCCTTCGAGCGGACTGCCTTCCACATAGGTCTTGAACGGTACGCAGAAGGTGTTCCATGCACCGGCTACAAGCGTACGGGTGAGGTTGGCGTTGACGCGCTCGTTTACATGGTTGCTTATCTCGCTACTATTGTCTTTACCCTCGTCGAGAGTGAGCTCATAAAGGTTGATGTTGTCGAAGTAGGAAGGAACATCCTTGGTTGATGCCGACGTGTTGGTTACCTGTAGATAAGCCGAGAATTGGTTGATACCATCAGTGGCATCCTCGGAGAGCAGATTCCATACTCCGTTGGTGTCGACAACAAGCATCTTGGCATCGCGTGCTTCAGCAGCGCTGATGGCGCTGAGTGTTCCTGTTGATGTGTAGCCCACACCCTTTCGCCATGTCATGACAGCACCTTTAGCTTCTACCTCTGTCTCGTCGTTGACGGTGAACTCAGCATCGCTGGCAGTCCTCTTTATTACATAAGGTTCGTTGGCTTTCATTGTCTCCACTTCCTGGAAACGAGCCTCGTTGTATTCCGATGCTGCTGTCTCGAGCTGGTAAGCACGGAAGCCATCAGGCACAGTGCATGAGAACGGGAGCGTGAGGGCAGAGATGCTGTCGGGGAACGTACGTTCGAACGTTATGGCATCTGCTGTGAATGCCTTCGGCACATCGTAGTCGTGAGTGTCGGTGAGGACAAACTTGGCACACTTCAGCGCATTGCTTGCACCATACACTACGTTGTCTGCAGTCTGTGTTCCGAACGACTCAGGTACATAGACAAGGGCAAGACGAGTGAAGCTGAGCTTGTCGATGTCGGCATTGAGATTTTCGCATGCGCTCAAGTCTGCCCAATGCAGCCATGGATTATAATAGAATGCATAATTCTCAATCTTCGTCAATGTTGACGGAAGGGCAATGTATTGCAACTGACTGAGCTTGTCCACATTGCTGGACTTAAGTTCTGTGATGGCAGTGTTCTTGAGCGGAGAAAGGTCGGTGATTCCTGTGAATCTGTCAAACCAACCGTCGATGTCATCCACAGTAGAGAGGTCATCCTCTGTCATTATGCCCTTGCAACCGAGAGCACGGAACAGGCACACGTCGTCATAAGGACTGCTTATCTTGTTGGTATGCTCGGTGTATGCTGCATCCTTGGTGAAGTTCTCCTTCTCGCTCTTCGGCACATACATGTTCTCCACCTTGTTGCAGTCGCCCTCTATGTTGTCGTCGAAGAAGTCGCTGGCAGTCTCTGCTGCACCTCCGAGGAAGATGATGGTCTTCAGATTGCTTGCATCGCCGAATGCCTTGTCTTCAATGCTTGTCACATTGTCGCCCACCACGATGGTCTCGAGTGAAGCCATGGTGTTGAGGGCATAGTCGTCAAGTTTAGTAGCAGTGCGCGGCATGATGATAGTCTTGAGGTTGTTGCAGTTGTAGAACATTCTTACCGGTGCAACATTGTCGTCCTCAATCGCACTTTCCTTGTCTCTGAGCAATGGCGGTTCTGAGTAAACATAATACTTCAGGAAGCTCCAGTCTTCGTCCTTCTTTATCTCGGCATCATAGAGGTCGAGGTAGCTGAGGTTTGTTGTGTATGCGGTGGTGTTGGTAGGAGTACATCCTGCAAGCATACGAAGCACTGCCACATCCCGGCTTCCTATAGGACCGCTCACCTTCAGGGCTGTGATGTCGCTCATCTTGCCTGTGACTTTGTCTATTATGTGCTGTCCGCCCCATCGTTTCTCATGCGACTCTACGGTGAGTCCCAAAGAGTCGGCGAGTGTGTTCATTTGCTTGAGAACAATCTCGCGCACTTGGGTGCGTGCTGCACGATAGCTCTTGATGTGGTCTGCATATTCAGGCCATGCTTCACGGTATTTGTCCTCGTCACCTTCCTGTACTTCTATGACAAAGTCTTCCGGCAGACTGGCGAATGCTCCTTGTGCCAAGCCCGGACATTCCTCATTGAAGGCATTGATTTTCTCAAGGCTTGAGCATCCCTTGAATGCATCCACTGTGATGGTGTCGAGTGCTACCGGCAATGTCACTTCCTGCAGATTCGACATGTCGGTGAGGGTTCCGTTGCCGAGCGACTCAACTGACGTGTAATAGAATTCGTTGAAGGTCTGGATGGTGTCATTGCCGTTCATGAAGCCAGTGATGTCGCTGACATTGTAGAGGTCTTGTGGACAGAACACGTGGTTTCTCTTCATTGCACTGAACAGCGCCTTGTCCTTGAACATGCAATACACGGTGTCGGCATAGGCATTGTAGTTGGCATCACCATCATACAGGCTTGCACCGTCGTTGGAGGCAATGATAGCCTCGAAACGGGCATCGCTTGAGTTGATGTCCCATGCAGAACTGCTGGTGTCAGGCATCTTTTCAGGCAACATTACGAGGGTCTTCAGGTTTGCGCTCTTGTTGACTGCCTTACGGCACACTTCCGTCACATTGTCGCCCACCACGATTGTTTCGAGGTTTGCGCATTCTGACATGGCATAATGGCGAATCACCTTCGATGTCTTTGGCAGGATGAGAGTCTTGAGTTTGTCGAGCTTGTAGAACAGGTAGCCTGACACGTCGTCGTCGAGGTCGATGCGGCTGTTGTTCTCGAAGGTCTCTGTCATGTCATACATATATGAGCCCTTCTTGAACTGTGCATCATAGAGGTCGAGATACTGGAGGTTGCCGGCTGGATTCACTTCGCACATGGTGTTACGTCCAGCCATCATGCGGAGCACACCGAGGTCACGACCGTCGAGTGGACCGATGATTCGCAGAGAGTCATACTGGGCGTAATTGCCTTTGAGGGCTACGCGGCACTTATTGTAATCGTAGTCCTCGCTATAGTCCCAAACGAGTCCGAGTTTGCTGGCGAGCTGACCAACTTCGGTTACGGTGATTACCTTCAGCGAACCGCCACGCTTGCTTTGTGCATTGATGTGGTCAGCAACGCTGTACCACTTTTCCTTATAGACATCCACGAGTGAGTCGGGCACGTAAATCACGTAGTCATCGGGTAAGCCCATGAATGTCCAGTTACCGCCATTCTCCACTGTTGCCGGCTTTTCTGCCGAGCAGATGATGGTTTTGATGCCACTGTTCTGGAATACATAGCCGTCGATACCTGTAACTGACTCGGGGATTGTGAAGCTCGCTAGGTTAGTGCAGCCTTGGAAAGCATATTTACCGATATATTTTGTTGTTCTTGGCAGGGTAATGCTCTGGAGTGACTGGCAGTCTTTGAACATATCCTGGAAAATGGTGTCGAGTCCGCAAGAACTGAATGCTCTGAACTCGTCAAACATCTCTATGTCGGTGCCCTTGAAGCGGGTACTCAACATTTTCGGTGTGGCACGTGTGGCATCGAGATGCTCCCATTCGTTGTCGTTGAGAGCAGTCTTGAACATTATGTCGTCCTTCAGAAGGTTGAACACTTTGTCATCGACAGGGTCGAAGAAGCTAGGGAAAATCTTATCTTTGTATTTTGCCCATTTTGCATCGGCTAGGAAGTTGTCTTCCTGATCGATGCATACTTTTATGCGCAAGTTGTCACAACCGTCGAACACACCTTCGCCAAGCGAAACTTGTTCTGGAGAGATCGACTGCGTGTTGTTGGTGCCGTCGGTCACCTGATAGATGAGATTGAGGTCTGTGAAGTTCTTGCAGTCTGCAAAACATGAGTCCTGGAGGTACACGTTGAAGTCGGTGTATACATCACCGCAGTAGGTGTGGGAGTCGGTGATGTCGAGTTGCTTCAGGTTGTCGTTGTTGTAGAACGCTTTTTTCAGCACATTGTCGAGCTTGTAGTTGTTGTAGATTCCGTAGTCATTGATGAGTGCGGCAAGACCTTCGTTCGACTTCAGGTCATCGTTGTCTGCACCATAGATGTCCACATGCTCAATATCATGCGAGCCAACCTGAGTCACCTCGGGGATGGAGTTGAGGTTATAGTGTCGGGTGTAGAGACAGCTCCACTCCGACTGGTCCTTCTTCTGACTTACATTCTCCTTCTTATAATAGTCTGCATACTTGCTCCAGTAGCTGTCGGAAACGAATTCGTTGTAGACATCAGAGCCTACCACGATGTGGAAGTTCTTCAGCATTGTAGAGTCGCAACCGGCAAACGGGTCACCGGTGAGCACGAAGTTGTCGGGAGTCAACGCCTTCTTTCTGCTGTTGCCGTACTTGCTGGTAAGTATGAGGTTCAGTTCCTGAAGGTTGTCGCAACCTGCAAAGCAGGAGTCAGGCAATGAAATCATGAGAGGTTCATAAGGCAACAGATTGCCAGTCGGCTCATCCTGGAACTTTATCGACTTGAGGTTCTTCTTGTTTCTGAAAGCCTTTGGTGATATTACCGATGTGCTGTAGCGGGTGATCGAATTGCTCGGGTCGGCATAGATGGTGATGTCGGTGGCATCGTCGCTCACTTCCTTGATAAAGAGCTTAGGCACATTGTAGCGTTTTGTCACAGTAACCCAGTTGGCAGAGTTTATGTGCCAAGACCAGTTGTCGGAGAAATTCTTCTGTGCACGGCTGAGGATGTATCCAGTGCCGAACTCTGCCGCAAGCTTTGCCGAAGCGGTGCCTGCAAATTTCACAGCGCTGTTCAATACGGTTGAAGCTGTTTTATATTGTGCCATTACTGGTGTCACCAGTTTTTCCCGGAGAGCCAAGATGCTTTCATCAACCCTCTCCATCGCTTTTGTAATGCCATTTTTGTAGGCCCTCATAATCAATTCATCTGGGCCGTTCTGCATTATCATATGTCGTGTGCCGTCTAAGAGAAAGCGATTCTCTTCAAGTGTCTTTTCCAACATTACTTCGCCTTTCTGTGCAACCTGCTTTTCCGCTTCTATTACAGCTTGCTTGGCAGATTGTTTGGCAACAGCTGCTGCAGCTGATTTGTAAATGGTGTAAGCGGTATAGGCTACGCTGGCTGCCTCGGCAATGACAATAGGTATATTGATAAGCGAAGCGTCCTCACGGATTGTCGTTGAGGTGGCAATACTGTTCAGTGAGTTGGAGATGAAGTCGTAGGTTACGCCATCGCGCTCAAACGGGTCTTCCGTAGTCGGCAGATAGTCGGATGCCTCGATAATGTCCTTGTACTGACTCCAGTTGGCATCAGTGATATAGTCCTGGTAGAGGTCTGGCAACACCTTGATGCGGAAGGTTGAGTCAACACCCTCGAACACGTTCTCACCGATGAATATCTGCGACGGCTTGATGGCTTCGTAGTGGTTGGTGCCTTCGGTCACGAGATAGTACATGCTGAGTTCCTTCAGGTTCTTGCATCCCTTGAATGTGCCGTCGGGAATGACAAGTGCCAGGTCTGTGTTGGCATTCTCGGAGTAGCTTGCACAGTCCTCGAACACAATCTTCTTGATGTGCTCGTTATTCCGGAAACCAGTTGACGAGAGGGCGATGGTCTTGTAGTTGTAGGTGGTGCCGATGTCATTGTAGATGCGCATCACGCCGTCCTCATCATCGATATCGTCATTATCCACCTCGCTCGCCATGAGATAGTAGATGGTATTGCTGTTGTCGGGCACAAGTACGCTCGAGAACTTGAAGTTGCGGAACATGCCCATCCACGGAGTGACGATGTCCTCCATCTCCTCTGTGTTTTTGTTTGTGTAGAGCGTCTTGCCGTCGCCCGATACATAATAAGCATATTTCACACCTTTCTCGTTGAACTTGGACACACCGAAGTCAGTCTTCTCGAAGTGGCTCGAATATTGGTTCCAGTCATCGTTGGCGAGGTACTCATCGTAGACTGCGGTAGGGATGCGTATCTTCAGTTTGTCGCTACAACCGTCGAACACATGGTTGCCTATCGGCATTTCGTTTGGATGGATAACGGTGTAGTGGTCGTTGTCTTTGTCAGAAGAAAGCACGAGGTCAAAATATTCGAGGTTCGTGCAGTTGGCGAAGGCAGAGTCGCCCAGTGCTATGTTGAGGTCATAGTAGGAGTCGCGGGCATCAGCCATGATTTCCTCAAACTTCACATGCTTTATGGCAGTATCGCCCTTGAATGCCTTGGCCCACACCTTGGTGGTGTTGTAGTTGTAGGTCTCGCCTATGTCCTGATATATCTTCAGCACACCGTCATTGTCGGAAATCTTGCTGTCGTCGCAACCGATGACGTGCACCATGGTGACGTCGGAACCGGTCTTGCCAGTTTTCTTCAATACCGACGCTGTGGCATCGGCATTGCGGTCGTAGGCATATTTCACGCCTTCTTCAGTGAAGTCGGTCTCCCGGAAGTCGGTCACTGCCACAAGGTTTTCCTTGTAGTTGCTCCACATTGGGTCGGCACAGAAACTGTCGTAGTACTCGGCATCGACATAGACTTTGGCTTTAGGACAGAGCGCGAACATATTCTTGCCGGCAGGCTTCACATCGCCCGGACGCAAAGACACTGTATGGTCGGCTCCGGCATACACTTTGTAGCGCATGTAGAGTTTCTCGAAGTTTGCATCAAAAGCCTCATCGCGGATGGTTATGTCTATCCAAAAGTCAGCTTTGGTGCCTGCAATATTACTGTTGCAATCGATAAAGTCCAGTTCCTTTACACCAGGAAGATAGGCAATGGAGTCTGTGGCATAGTAGTTCATGGTACCGATGTTGTTGATGACATGATAGCTTGTTTTTGTCTGGTCTGCAACACCCGTGACTACCGTCATTTCCACTCTGCCGTTCTTTCTTCCGCTTCTTTCATACTTGAGGTAATCCTCTGTGTACACGTCATTGGATACTGTCTTTCCGGAAATAAGATTGGACGTATTGCCTTTTGATACAGACACTTCAACCGTTCCAGTAGACTGGGTCACATAGCAGTTCTTTACAGTACAGTCCTTTTCACTTACAGAACCCACGATACCTCCTGCATAGTCATCAGCGTGCACTGTAGAAGGACCGTAGAGATAGCAGTTGGTCACGCTGGCTCCAGAATAAAGGTTACCTACAATACCTCCGACATTTTTCTCGACATCTATCACTTTGCCCTGGAAAGAGCAGAGGTTGATGGTGGCTCCTGTGTCAGCCTTTCCGGCGATACCGCCAACACATTCCGGCGTACCGTTTGCAGAGCAAGTATAAGAACCGTCGGTCACATTACAATTCTCAATGACACCTTTACCAGCTACATATCCTGATATGAAACCCTGGTAGTCGTAGTCAGAGCCCTTGAGCGTTGGTGACTTGAGGTTAAGGTTCTTCACCGTGCCGTGCACATCACCGCTTGAACAAACCAAGCTGAACAGTCCGGCATTCGTCTGATCCTTCAGCGTTAGATTGCTGATGGTGTAGCCCTGACCGTCGAATGTGCCAAGGTAGCCGTTGCTTGAAGAGGCAATAGGAGAAAACTCTCCGGCATCAGCCATGTCGATGTCGTTCATCAAACGGGCGTTCACCGTGCGGTCTTCAGAAACCATGGTGCGGAAAGCTGCAAGCTGTCCTGCATTGTATATTTCGTAGGCACCGTCATATAAGCCGGGAAGACTCGTCGTGCTAACTAATTCAGCGCCATAGATTGTTCCTACTGTGGTAGTGTCAGTACTGTTAACTTTCACACCGTCTTCCACGGTGCAATTGTGTATTGCAGCGGCAACGGAGCGATAATAGCATGCTCCGCAAATGCCACCAACATACTTTGAACCGGATATTACAGAAGTACCGGCACTGTGATTCGTGACACTACAGCTGTCAATGTCTGAAAGTGAGAGATAGCCGACAATACCGCCAACCAACCCAAATTTAGTACTGGCAGATGTGAGGTATCCGTCAAATGAGCAGCCTATAATCTTTGTGCCGTTTTCTGCACTTCCGACGATGCCACCAATATAACTGGCTGTCTTTGCCGAGGAGAAGTCTGCAAAATTGAGAGCCGCCTGCTTTACATGGCAGTTGCGAAAGACAGTATTTACAGCACCACCGCAAACAGCACCTAAAGGAAATTGGTCATTTTTTGTGTCAGGGTTGTAAGTGGTATAAGTTGGCTGTAGGAGGGTAAGGTTCTCTATAGTTGCCCCGTTGACATAACCAAAGAGTCCGTAGTACGATGCGACCCGAAAAGCCAGACCACTGATGGTGTGTCCCTGGCCGTTGAATTTGCCCTTGAAGCTATAGCTTATAAACCTGCCTATTGGAGTCCAACTGGTGTTTTCTGCAGGTGTAATGTCGATGTCGGCTGTAAGCCTGGCATTGACAGTCGCTGTGTCTTTGTTCACGATGTTGGCAAACTCTTCCAAGTCCTCGCCACTCGTAATCAGATAATAGCCGTCAGTGTCCTTCGTCAGAGTCGTAGTGTCGTCGGCAAATGCCGTGGCACTGAATCCCGTCAGGAACAACGTCAGCATAAGGAGCAGGCGCACCGCACTCCGCTCCTTCACTCGAAGTTTGTTACTTTGAATCATGGATATATTTTTGTTTTTCTTTTTGTTCTGCTTAGTTTTGCAAAATAGA
>CAVISR010000097.1:0-9030 GCA_963645405.1 Acutalibacteraceae bacterium | reverse complement strand
ATATATAATTATATAGGGGAAAGGCAAAGATGTGGGGTACCATATTTTTGGACTGTCGGACTGTCACAACTGTCACGCCCAAGGCTTTTGGCGGCTCAGAAGGAAGAAATAAGGGGTAGCTTTATTCCTCTATGAAGCAATATCTAGCAATCGCAGTTGTATTGCAATTAATGGCGCTGGTGGCATCGATCTCCGAACGGCTGAAGTTGTATATCTGCATGCAAAGACTGGCAAATGCATGGGCAAAGCATTCTTTTAGCGCTGACCATGGTTCGTTATTCGAAAAGAATTAGTATATTTGCAGTCAATGTTCTGAAAATAAATCGAGGGACATTCCGTTATAGTGTTATATATAAGGTAAAGATGAGGAAAATCATTGGCTACATACTGACACTGCTCATCATCTGTGTCGCTGCTTCGTGTTCCACAAAAAAGAACACGGGCATGACCCGTCGTGTGCAGGCGTTCAAGGCAAAATACAACACTTACTATAACGGAAACCAGGCTTTCATTGAAGGCTATCAGGCTCAGCGCGACGGCAACAAGGACAACTACATGGAGATTCTGCCGTTCTACATGACCGGCAATGCTGCCACGCAGAAACTTGGTTCGGGACAGTTCGACCGTGCCATCGAGAAGAGCCAGAAGACAATAAAACTGCACAGCATCACCAAGAAACCGGAGCTCAGTGCAAGACAACGGCGCACACCTAAAGGCAAGGCGTTTCTTGCTCTGAAAGAATACAATCCGTTTCTCCACAAGGCGTGGTTTCTGATGGGCAATGCACAATTCCAGAAGGGCGAATACTTTGAGGCGGCATCCACCTTTGCCTACATCCAGCGCCTTTTCTCCACGCGTCCCAACATTGTGGCTCGCGCCAGGGTGATGGAGGCGAAGTGCTATGCGGAGATGGACTGGTACTACGATGCCGAGAACCTGCTGACCCGTGCCGAGCGCGACAGTTTCCCGTCAAACCTGGATGCGGCAAAAGCTGCGGTATTGGCTGATTGTCAGCTTCGTCAGCAGCAATACGCCGAAGCCATCCCCAACATCCAGAAGGCAGTGAAGAAACAGAAAGGTTCGCTCGAGAAAGCCCGACTCTACTATCTGCTGGGACAGCTCTATCACCAGACCGGGCAGGACAAGTTGGCTTACAAGGCATTCGGGAAAGTGTTTTCCAAGAATCCGCCATACGAACTGGAGTTCAATGCCCGCATCAAGCAGACTGAAGTACTGTCGAAGGGTCAGTCGAAAAAGATGATCAGCAAATTGCGCAGAATGGCACGCAGTGACAAGAACAAGGAGTATCTCGACCAGGTGTACTACGCCATCGGCAATATCTATCTTGCCCAGGGCGACACCACTCATGCCCTGTACGCCTACAAAGACGGAGTGGAAAAAAGCACACGCAACGGCATAGAGAAAGGCATCGTGTGGCTCCATCTGGGACAGCTCTACTGGGACAGAGAGGAATTCGTGAAGGCGCAGGAATGTTATGCCGGAGTGCTTGGACTCTACGACAAAGAGCGCGACGACTACGATGAAATCGACAACAGGGCAAAAATCCTCGAGGAATTGTTGCCCTATGCGCAGGCAGTGGAACTGCAGGACAGTCTGCAGACACTTGCACGCATGGATTCCGTGGAACGGATGAAGAAGATAAAGCTGATTATCGAGGAGGTAAAGAAGAAAGAGAAAGAAGAGGCGAAGAAAAACAACCAGACTGCGCAGGCAAACCAGCAGAACCAAACGACTCAGGGAACCCAGCAGAACCAGAACAACCGCACCAACCGTCAGAACGGCGGTGAATGGTATTTCTACAATCCTACAGCCGTGGCAAACGGAAGGAAAGAATTCCAGAAGAAATGGGGACAGAGAGAACTGGCAGACGACTGGCAACGCAGCAACAAGACTGTGCTGGCTGACGAGGAAGCAACGGACGAAGAGTCGGACGAGGAAGCACTGGCAGACTCCACAGCCAACGATTCCACACAGAACCTGGACAACAGTCTGTCGGAGAAAGACCAGGAGGAACTTGCCAAACTGAAGGAATACGAGAACGACCCACACCGTCCTGAGTATTATCTGAAGGACATCCCGTTCACCGACGAACAGATGGCTGAATCCAACAAACTGCTTGTCGACGGACTCTACAACTCAGCCATCATCTACAAAGACCGCATGGAGAACTTCCCGTTGGCAGAGCGCACATTCCAGCGTATCTGCATCGACTTCCCCGACTTTGAACACATGGACGAGACCTACTACAACATGTTCCAGCTCTATTCGAGATATGGCAGGACCGACGATGCATCCGACTACAAGGACAAACTGCTTGCCGAGTTCCCCGACAACGAACATGCGAAGCTGCTTGCCGACCCGAACTTCGAGTTCAAGGCACGCTATGGCGTGGAGCAGGAAGACTCTATCTATCAGGATGCCTACAATGCATATCTGAACGAGAACTACGACAAGACCATCTCGGATGCCGAATTCACAGCCGAGGAATATCCGGAAGGAGCCAACAGGGCACGTTTCATGTTCCTCTGCACAATGAGCCGCCTCAACAAGGGGGAGACACAGCAATTCATGTCGGCAATGAAAGAGATTGTGGACAAATATCCGCAGAGCACAGTGAGCGAACTGGCAGGACTGTATGTGAAGGGACTGCAGGACGGACGCTTGCTGCAGAGCGGACGGATGAACAACGGTTCAATCTGGGAACGTAGGCGCGGATTCATCGAGGGCGACTCGCTGATGAGCGACACCACGTTCAGTGACGAGAAAAACTGCAACTGGCTGTTCGTCGTTGCATACGAGAGCGACAGCATCAACGAGAACAGGCTTCTCTTCGAGATGGCACAATACAACTTCTCGAACTTCACAGTTAGAAACTTCGACATGGAGCAGGAGAAGAGTCCGGACATCAGCCTGCTGAAAGTAGGAACGTTCATGAACTACGACGAGGCATACATCTACTTCCACCGCCTGGCAAACGACAAGGCGATGATGACCAAGCTGGAAGGACTCAAGCTGTTTATCATCTCGGAGGACAACCTGACGAAGATTGCACACGGACTGAGCTATGCCGAGTACTTTGACTTCTACGACGAAGTGTTCGACCGCGTAGGCAAACTGCAGATAGACGAAAACCTGCTCGACGAGCCCGATGTGGAGATAAAAGACCCTGACGACCTCTACGAGGAAGAGCAGGAAAACGAAGATTATTACGAAGACGAAGAAGAAAACTACATATTCTGATGAACAACGGAACGCTACTTTGGGTTGACGATGAAATTGAGCTGCTGAAGGCTTACATCATCTTTCTTGAGAAGAAAGGCTATGAGGTAGTCACTGCCACCAACGGACGTGACGCGGTGGACCTGTGTGCCGAACATTCCTTCGACCTCATCTTCCTCGACGAAAACATGCCGGGACTGAGCGGACTCGAAACCCTGACCATGATAAAGGAGATGAACAACACCATCCCCATTGTCATGGTGACCAAAAGCGAGGAGGAGAACATCATGAACCAGGCAATAGGCTCGAAGATTGCCGACTATCTCATCAAGCCAGTCAACCCGAGCCAGATTTACCTGACGATAAAGAAACATCTGCAGAAGAAAGACCTGGAAACCGAAGTCACTGACACCAGTTACCGCCAGAACTTCAGCAAGATAGGCATGCAGATAAACGATTCCTACAGTCTGGATGAATGGAAGGAAGTCTACCGCAAACTGGTGTATTGGGAACTGGAACTGAGCACCACCAACAGCGATATGACCGATGTTCTGAGGATGCAGAAGACGGAAGCCAACCATGGATTCTCGAAGTTTGTGAGACGAAACTATGTGGACTGGATGTCCGACACCGACTCACGCCCGATGATGAGTCCCGACATCTTCAAGAAGAAGATTTTCCCGATGCTCAACCAGAAAGAGCAAGTGTTCCTCATTGTGTTCGACAACTTCAGGTACGACCAGTGGCGCGTGATAAGCCGTGAACTGGCAAACGACTTCACGATTGTCGACGAAGACCTGTACCTGAGCATCCTTCCCACTGCCACACAGTATGCACGCAATGCCCTTTTTGCCGGACTGATGCCCGAGCAGATAATGAAGATGTTCCCGGAACTGTGGGTGGACGAAGACGAGGACGAAGGCAAGAACCTCAACGAAGAGCCGCTGATAGCAACTCAGATTGAGCGGTTCCGCAGGCACGACCGCTTCTCCTATTCCAAGCTCAACAATTCCGACGACTGCGAAAAACTCATATCACAGCTACACTCTCTGTCGGTGAACGACCTCAACGTGATTGTGGTGAACTTCATCGATATGCTCTCGCATGCACGCACCGAATCGAGAATGGTTCGCGAACTGGCGTCTGACGAAGTTGCCTACCGAAGCATCACTGCTTCATGGTTCAGGCATTCGCCAATCAGGGAACTGTTCAGCATCCTGTCGCAGAGCGATGCCAAGATTGTCATCACCACCGACCACGGTTCGATAAGAGTGAACAACCCCATCAAGGTGGTGGGAGAAAAGAACACCAACAGCAATCTGCGGTATAAGCTTGGCAGAAACCTGAGCTACAATCCGAAAGAAGTGTTCGAACTGAAAGAACCGCACAAAGCCCTGTTGCCGTCGCCCAACATAAGCACGACATACATCTTTGCGCAGAACGAAGACTTCTTCGCCTATCCGAACAACTTCAACTATTACGTAAACTATTACAAGAACACATTCCAGCACGGAGGCATCAGCATGGAGGAAATGCTCATTCCGCTGGTGACCCTGGAAGGAAAGAAAAAACACTGAACTATGAACATAAAGATTGATTCAATCGAACAGATACACAATGCTGCCCAACAGTTTATTGGGGAGATGGGAGACAACAAGATATTTGCTTTCTACGGCAAGATGGGCGCTGGCAAAACCACCTTCATCAAAGCCGTGTGCGAAGAACTGGGAGTGACCGACGTAATCAACTCGCCAACCTTTGCCATCGTGAATGAGTACATGGACGGAAACGGTTGTCCCATTTACCATTTCGACTTCTACCGCATAAAGAAACCGGCAGAAGTGCTCGACATCGGTTTCGAGGACTATATCGACAGCGATGCCCTCTGTTTCATGGAATGGCCAGAGCTGATAGGCGAATACTTGCCGGAGGAAACAGTCAAGGTTTATATCGACGAGGAAGACGACGGCAGCAGAACTGTGCACAACTGATTTGGGACTGACAATTACAGAAACATTACAGAACCGCCCATAGGACAAAAGGCAAACGATGGAAGACTTCATACATTTACACGTACACACACAATACTCAATACTTGACGGACAGGCAAGTATTCCGAAACTTGTGGACAAAGCCATAGGCAACGGCATGAGAGGACTTGCCATAACCGACCACGGCAATATGTTCGGCATCAAGGAATACTTCAACTACGTCAACAAGGTGAAGGGAAAGAATCCCGACCTCGACTTCACCCCGATATTCGGATGTGAGGTCTACTGTGCCCGACGAGGCAAAGAACGCAAGGATGAGAGAATCGACTACAGCGGTTGGCATCTCATACTGCTGGCAAAGAACCTCCAGGGCTATCACAACCTTGTGAAGATTGTCAGTAGGGCATGGACAGACGGTTTCTACGGACGTCCACGTACCGACCATGCAGATATCGAGAAATATCACGAAGGACTCATCTGCTGTTCGGCATGTATCGGAGGCGAAGTCCCGAAATACGTCATTGCAGGACAGATGGACAAGGCAGAAGAGTCCGTCCTATGGTTCAAGAACCTTTTCGGCGAGGACTATTATATCGAGATACAGCGCCATGAAGTGAAGAACCCTAACCAAAGGGCAAACCGCGAGACCTATGAGATTCAGAAAGTGGCAAACAAAGGACTCATAGAGCTGGCACGCAAGCACAACATCAAGATTGTCTGCACCAACGATGCCCACTTTGTGGACGAGGAAAATGCCGAAGCCCACGACCGTCTGCTCTGCCTCAGTACTGGCAAGGACCTGGACGACCCCAAGCGAATGCTCTATTCCAAGCAGGAATGGCTGAAGACCAGGGAAGAGATGAACGAGGTGTTTGCCGATATCCCTGAAGCACTGTCGAACACGATAGAGGTTCTCAATAAGGTAGAGACCTACAACATCAACCACGACCCAATCATGCCGAACTTCGACATTCCGAAAGAGTTTGGCACAGAGGAAGAATACCGCCAGCGCCTGACCGAGAAAGACCTCTTCGATGAGTTCACGCAAGACGAAAATGGCAATGTGGTGCTGAGCGAAGAAGAGGCAAACAAGAAAATAAAGAAGCTGGGCGGCTACGACAAGCTCTACAGAATCAAGTTTGAGGCAGACTATCTTGCGAAACTCACGTATGATGGAGCCAAGAAATACTACGGAGACCCAATCCCCGACAATGTGGTGCAGCAGATAAAGTTCGAGCTTCACATAATGAAGACGATGGGTTTCCCCGGTTACTTCCTTATTGTGCAGGACTATATACGTGCGGCAAGAGAGAAACTGGGCGTATGGGTAGGACCAGGACGTGGTTCTGCAGCCGGTTCCGTTGTTGCCTATTGTCTTGAGATTACAAAAATCGACCCTATCAAATACGATTTGCTGTTCGAGCGTTTCCTCAATCCTGACCGAATATCCTTGCCGGATATCGATGTGGACTTCGACGACGACGGACGAGGGAAAGTGCTGCAGTGGGTGACTGAGAAATACGGTGCAGAGAAAGTGGCTCATATCATCACGTATGGCACGATGGCAACAAAGCTGGCGATAAAGGACGTGGCACGCGTGCAGAAAGTGCCGTTGGCTGAAGTGAACGCAATCTGCAAAGCCATCCCCGACAAACTGCCCGACGGCAAGAAGATGAACCTCAAGAATGTCATCGAGTGCGTGAAGGAAGTGAGGGATGCAGCGACATCTCCCGACGAGAACCTGCGCAACACACTCAAGTATGCACAGATGCTCGAGAACAATGTGCGCAACACCGGAGTGCATGCCTGCGGTACGATTATCTGCCGTGACGACATCACCGACTGGGTTCCTGTAAGTACTGCAGAAGACAAGGAAACCCACGAGAAAGTGAACTGTACCCAGTACGACGGTCACGTCATTGAGGAGACAGGACTGATAAAGATGGACTTCCTGGGTCTGAAAACCCTTTCCCAACTCAAGGAAGCAGTGGCAAACGTGAAGGACAGTCTCGGCATTGACATCGATGTGGACTATCTGGATATCACCGACCCAGCCACCTATCAGCTGTATTGCGACGGCAGAACCATTGGCACGTTCCAGTTTGAATCTGCCGGCATGCAGAAATACTTGAGGGAACTGCAACCGGGAGTGTTCGAGGACCTTATCGCGATGAACGCACTTTATCGACCGGGACCAATGGACTACATCCCGGACTTCATCGACCGAAAACTGGGACGCAAGCAGATAGAGTACGATATCCCGTGCATGGAGAAATACCTGAAGGACACCTATGGCATCACAGTCTATCAAGAGCAGGTGATGCTTCTGTCCCGACAGCTGGCAAACTTCACCCGTGGTGAATCGGATGCCCTCCGTAAGGCGATGGGTAAGAAGAAGAAAGACATCGTTGATGCGATGAAACCGAAATTCATCGCAGGAGGAACAGCCAACGGACATGACCCGAAAGTCCTGGACAAGATATGGAACGACTGGGAAAAATTCGCTTCGTATGCATTCAACAAAAGTCACGCCACATGCTATTCTTGGGTAGCTTACCAGACGGCTTACATGAAGGCAAACTTCCCAGCCCAATGGATGGCTGCCGTGATGAGCCGAAGCCTTGCAGATATCCTTGAAATCAGCAAGCTGATGGACGAATGCCGGTCTATGGGCATCACCACTCTGGGGCCGGACATCAACGAGAGCCGTGTGAAATTCTCAGTCAACGAACGGGGCGCAATCCGCTTCGGACTTGCAGCAATCAAGGGCGTTGGCGAAAGTGCAGTAAATGCAATCATCACCGAGCGCGAGAAGAACGGTCTGTACAAGGACATATTCGACCTGGTGGAAAGGGTGAGCCTCACAGCTTGCAACCGCAAGAACCTGGAATGTCTGGCATGGGCAGGTGCACTCGACTCATTTGGGCTGTCGAGAGAGACTTACTTTGCAAAATCTGCCAATGGTGAAGTATTCCTCGACACACTGCTTCGCTATGGCAATGTATTCCAGAGCGACAAGTCAGAAGCACGTGGCGGTTTGTTTGGCGCTATCGAGATTGCAACTGTACATCCAGCCTTGCCGACAGAGGTAACAGAATTGAGCGATATCGAGCGGCTGAACAAGGAAAGAGACCTTGTGGGCATCTATCTGTCAGCACATCCGTTGGATGAATATGCGATTATCATCGAGAACGTGTGCAACACCAGGCTTAGTGAATTGGCAAACTTGAATTCACTGAGAGACCGCTCTGAAATCACTTTTGCGGGAATGGTCACTGACATCAGTGTGGGAACAACCAAGGACGGCTCGCCGTGTGGTTTCGTGAAGATTGAAGATTTCAGAGAATCCTATCAGTTGCGCTTGTATGGTTCCAAATGGGTGGGAGTCCGTCATCTGTTCAACCTGAACGAAGCAATATTTGTCCGGGCAAAAATCACCCAACGGTTCAAGTGGAATCCCAATTCCCTGGACCTTTCCATCGAATCTGTGGATTTGCTGAATGAGGCAAAGGACACGTTGCTGGAAAAGATAACCCTTACCATTGAACTGAGCAACCTGACCGCTGCAATGGCAGGAGACCTCACAACTCTCTTTGCCAAGGCGAAGGGAAACACAAGTCTTGACCTCTCGATAGTGGAGGAGAACAAACCACCGTTGGAATTGCACAGCGACAGGAAAGTCAAATTGACAAAGGATGTAGTCTGCTATCTGAGAGGACACAAAGATGTCATAGACATAAAGGTGAATTAGATGCAGCGTGCATGGATTTGTTCCAATAAGTCTTTGTTCCAATAAGTC
>CAVISR010000096.1:0-9112 GCA_963645405.1 Acutalibacteraceae bacterium | reverse complement strand
AGCGTTGTCGAGTGCATTGTAATAGGAGCTAGCTCTCTCCGAGAGCGTTAAAGCGTGCGCGGGCTTGTGCGTAGTAAAACAATAGCGAGCTGCGCTCGAACGACGATATTTGCGAATTGCGCTCGAGCGCAATCGAAATAGGAGCTAGCTCTCTCCGAGAGCGTTAAAGCGTGCGCGGGAATGTGGGCTGTAAAACATTTGCGGGCTTGCGCTCGAGTGCAACCGCCTACGCGCTCGGAGAGCGCTGGCTCCTATTCGCGCAATTTCAACGCTCCCATCCGGATGGCTAACCTAAAACACAAAACCTAAAACCTAAAATATTATTGCTGGCTCCTAACACGTTTTCCAGTCTTCGATGGTGCCGGTCTCGGATGAGAAGCTGCAACCGATTTTGCAGACGGTGCGTGGGTCGCTGGCGTAGGGTAGGGCATAGCCCCGGTCTTCTATTTGCTGAAGTGCTTCGTCGGCTGTGCCGTTGAGCTTGAACTCGAAGATGTAGACAAAGTTGTCAGTCTCGATGATGCAGTCGGCTCTGCCTTGGCTTGATTGTTTCTCGGTGTAGACCATGTAGACGCTCATGAGACGAAGTATGAGATAGAACGTGTAGTGGAAATCGCGCTCACGCTCGCGCTCGTTTTCCTTGCGGCGCATGCAGTAGGGGATGCTGGCGAGGAAGGATGTGAGACTTTGGCGGAACTGCTCGAGGTCGCCACGTTTCAATGCCTTGACAAAAATCCGAATGCAGGAGTCTGCCGGTTCTGTGGTCTTGAAGTAATTATTGGCAAGAAGTGAGATAAATCCTTGCTTTACTTCGTTGTTAGGGATGTCGAGCAGAAACTCCTGTACATCGGGGTCGTAGTCTTTGATGGTGAGATAACCGCTCTGATAAATCATTGGCAGAGGGCGTTCCACATCGGCTTTGTAGTCGGCAAAATCCTGCATGGAGTAGTATCTGCCTGTAATTTCGTCAAGGTTCTCATTGAAATGCTCCATCAACCGAATGAGATACGTGGGTGTGCCTGTCTGAAACCAATAGCTTTGCATGTCGCTCTTTTTCAATGCATTGAGCAAGCTGAATGGACTGTAGACTTCGGTTAAATTCTTGCTGAAATGGTATCCGTCGTATTGCTTCTTCAGCTTTGCCACCATTCCGTTATAGTCGCATCCATACGACTTCGACATCTTTTCGATTGGTTCGGAAAAGGTTGCCAGCATCTCGTCTTCGGTGATGCCGCATAGCGTTTCGTATTGGGGTGACAGACTGATGTCGTCGGGTTGGTTGAACCCGCTGAATACACTCACTTGCGAGAACTTGGTGACACCGGTGAGGAACACGAACCGCAGGTCGGCATCGGCAGCCTTGAAGGTGGAGTAGAATGACTTGAGTATGTCTCGGTTGTACTCTTCGAGAGATACTTCCATTCCGTTAGTGTTTACTCGGCAAGGTGTATTCATTACATCAAGCAACGGCTTGTCGTATTCGTCTACAAGCACAACGACGCGCATGCCAGTCTGTCGGTGTATTTCGGCTATGACATACTGAAACCGTCGCCCGATACTTGTGCCGTCTATCACATCCACATGGTATTGTCTCTCCAATGTTGTTACAATAGAGTTCAATGCCCCTTCCAATGCATCCGCACGAGAGAAGTTATCGCAGTTGAAATCAATTCGAATCACCGGATAGACTTTCCAGTCCGCTTCCAGCTTTTCAATCTTCAGTCCTTTGAAGAGTTCTTTCTTGCCAAGGAAATAGCTCTCGAGGGTGCTGATGAGAAGACTCTTGCCGAACCTGCGTGGACGGCTAAGAAAATAGATGTTACCCCCTTCGTTAGCCAAGGAATACACCATGTCTGTCTTGTCCACATAGACGAAGCCGTCTTCGATGATTTTCTCGAATGTCTGTATGCCGATTGGGTATTTCATACGCCGAATGTATTTGATTCCTTTGCAAAGTTACGGATTTGTATTCACAATGCAAAATTTACACGGAATTATTTTGGTCGGACTTATATGGCGGGCTACACTCGAGTGTCATCGTCTACGCTTTCGTAGAAAGCTGACTCCTACCACAGCGAACTTACGTTCGATTGCTATCGTCTACGCACCCGGAGAGCGCTGACTCCTATTCCTCGCTCTCGACTTGGAACATTAATCTCCATTAATCATCCATTAATCTTTCATTAATGAATTGATTGGCGGCACATTAACGAACCATTGATGTTCAAGAAAAATTAATGACAAGATTCACGGTGTCATTACACGACCATTAATGTTAAAAACAAAAACAGAAAAAACGCCATCCGCATGGCTAACGCAAAACGTAAAACATTTTCTTCTTTGACTTATTGTACTTTCTTTCTTATCCTTAGTTTCCAACCGCTCCAAAGGATGAATCCGATGATGATGCCTGCTATGAATACGTAGACGAGGGTTTCGGCTCCGCAAAGGAAGGTGTAGATGCGGCCTGTGTGTACTTCCAGCGCCAGAGACCACAATGATATGGGCAGTGTGCGCAATTCCTCGGGCTGGGGCATGTCGGAGGACAGGGCGCCTTCGTAGTAGGTTGCAACGACTGGAGGGAAGGGGAAATCGTCGGTGTAGCCCGATACGGCAAGTTTGCCGAAGGGTGCTCCTGCGGTGCGTGGGGCTGGTTCGCCTGTGTAGTAGTCGTAGGCTGCCTCATGTTTTCTGTCCCACACGAAGAGTCCGGAGAACGAACCGATAATCCATTTGTCGTCGGTCGGGGACTGGAGGGTGTCGACTGGCTCTGCTGACTGGGCACTGTCGATTGGCTCTGCTGACTGTGCATTGCGGATTGGTTTCATCACATTGAGTCCCATGACGCTGACTGGCGGTGCGGACGTGTCCTTGATGGGTGTGTCGTTGAACGAAGGGAGGGTGAAGAATCCTTCGGAGGTGGACAGCAGCCATTCGCTGCTGCGGTCGTCCCATTCAATCATGCGCAGTTTGTCTGCCCAGGGGTTGGGGGTGTCGAGCATGGTGAAGGGAATGGGACTGACTCTGCATTTCACCAGCGCAATGAGCAACGGCGGACGGAGTGCCCATCCGGTGATGCAGAGGAAGAGGGTGAGGATGATGGTCCAGCGCCCGAACTTCTCGTGCCACTTGAAGTTCCATCTGAAGGTTTTCTGTGTGGCTTTGAGCATCGCACCATGTCGGCGGCTGCTTCGCTTTATCGCCAGTTGGCTTGTCCAAATCACGAGTCCGGTGGTGCAGAGGAAGATGAAGAGCAAGCCCATCAGGTCGATGACCACTCTTCCGGGCAAGCCGAACATCTCTCCGTTGTGGATGAGCCACACAATGCGGAAAAGTGTTGTCTTTCCGTCAATTCCCTCTGCCCGCTTGAGTTGTGTGCGGTGGAATTCCTTGTAGGGCGGAAGTGAGAGATATACTTCATCGCGGCTCAGGAGCACGAGGCTGTCGCCGTGGGTGGCAATGTCGGTGAATCGGGTGGGGGACAGCGGGGACTGGCTGCCTACGGGGATACGCTGCCATGTGCCGTAGGCGAACTTGTAGAAGTCGTAGGGCGCTACGGCGAACAGGGTGCTGTCCGGGGTTTGCACCACGCTTCGGATATTGCGCGAGTCGGCGCTTTCGGGCATGCCGGCGTTGAAGTCATAATATGTGGTGGCTGACGGGTCTGCCAGATAGATTCCTCCTGCTCCGTAAACTATGATGCTGTCGTTGTAGGGCAGGGTGCCGCGCAGGAGTCCGTTGTTCCAGCCAGTGAACTGAAACTGCCGGGGAAGGCAGTTGCGGCTTATGTTCACTTTCCCGTACATGTGGCGGTGGTTGAGGATGATTCCCGACACGGCGAACATGAAGGTGAAGAAGCAGAAGCCGATGCCCAGCCACTTGTGGAATTTCTTCCAGGTATGTCGTTTCACTTTGTCTTCTTTCTTGAACAGGTTATGAGAATGATGGCAATGGCAATGAATGTGCCGAGGATGCTCCACATCTCAGTCTGATGCTCGAGCGGCGCTACCCATATCTCCTTGAGGAATCCGTTGCGTGCCATCACTTCGACGAAGGTCCAGAACACGATGACGGTGGCTATTGCCATGCGGATGTTGGCGCCCCATGCCTGAATCTTCAACTCGCGCCTGAACATGAAGAAGGAACCCACGAGGCATGCCACTGCTACTGCCAGGGTCACGGGATGGCTGTCGCCGAGGAACACGGGGTCGTAGCAGAACATGAGCACGAGGTAGAGCAGCCACATCATGGTGTTGAGTTCCATGAAGGTGACGATGCTGGTGTGGTGGGTCATGGGGCGCACTACGATGATGTCGCGCTTCTTGCCGAACAGGTGTTTCTGACACCAGTTGATGGCGTTGCAGCCAGTGCGGATGCTGAAGAGGTAGATGAGGGCGAACATCATGAAGAAACCGAAACTGGACGGCATGATGAGATATTCGGGACGGCTGCCACGGATGAGTTTCAGCTCGGCACGGGTGAAGTCTTCCAGCGGTGTGCCGTTGATCAGGAACTCATGGCTGACTCCGATGCCGTTGACATAGGTGGTTGTGGTCTGTACGATGCCGTCGCCCACAAGGTCGCAGTGCACTCCGTAGCGCTGGGCATAGTAGGCAAGGAGGAATTCCACCCATCCGGTCCAGAACAGCAGTCCGCCGAACAGTCCGCAAAGGGTTTGGCGTGTGTCGCCATGGACGAACACTCCGTAGACGGTGATTAGGAATCCGACCAGCCCGAGCAGGAATGCGCTGTAGTGGAGCATTGTGGGTTGCATGAACTGCTCCATCAGAATCATGAGGGCATGGCCCAACGGCATGGTGAGCAGCACGAGGACGAACGCTCCGAGGGTCTTCCAGACGTATGTCTTCTGTTGTGTCATAGGGTTCTTGCTATGTGTCATAGTGTTCTTGTTGTCTGTCTTTTGTTGTGTCATAGGGTTTGGGGAGTTGGAACAGTTTGTCTGCATGGATTTTCAGAACAGTTTGTCGACATCGATGTTGAGTCCTACCATGAAGTTCGCTCCGTCGGTGAGCGGACAGTTGAGGTAATAGTACTTGGGCTTGTAGTTGAAGATGTTGTCGACTGCTGCTGTGAGGCGGATTGCCTTGCCGAACCGTTGTACAAGCGACAGTTTCCACAATGTGTATGCAGGATAACTTACACGGACTGAACCTTTGCTGATGTCGTAGTAGTCTGCGTACTCCATGTTGTCGACTCCGGAGAGGAATCGTCCGTTGACGGACAGCAGGATTCCGTAGTTGCGACTTATCTGCTTGTCCCAATCGATGCGTGCAGTGATTGAGTGCTTGCGGGCAGGGATGTACTGGCTGTTGATGGTGTTTCCGTCCTTGTCGTGTGCAAGGTGTTCGTGGGTATAGGAGTAGGAGAGGCGTCCGCTGATGCCGTTGTTCCAGTGTGCCTGCACTGTGGCTTCTCCGCCACAGATGGAGTAGTTGTCGAGATTGATGTAGTCGAGGTAGAGTTGCTTGTCGTCGCCAGGCTGGTAGTAGGGCAGTCCGGTGGTGAGTTTGTTCTCTATGCTGTTGTAGTAGGTGCTGAGGGTGAAGTTGAAGTGTCCCTTGGTGTAGTCGGCTGAGAGGTTGAAGTTGTGGCTCAACTCTGCCTTGAGGTCGGGATTGCCGTTGACTATCCAGATGCCAGCCATGTCGAAGTTGTAGTATTTCTCTTTCAGTGTAGGCGCACGGAATCCCATACCGTAGCCGAAACGGATGTTGAGATTGCGCTGTGGCTGGAAGCGTGCCGTTATCTTCGGTGTGACGCGGGAGTTGCTTCCGTCGGAGAAGTAGTCGTAGCGCAATGCACTGACTATCTCCCACTGTGGGGTGAGCACCCAGTCGAACTGTGTGAACGCATCAAAGGTTTCCTGCTTCCTGGAGTTGCCTTCGAGGTTGGTGTTCATGAGATAGTCGTGCATGTAGTCGGCACCGACGGTGAGGATGTTGCCGTTGTCCCAACTGTGGTTGTAGAGTCCGCGGAATATGTTCTGCACATTGCTGTACTTGCGCACGTCGAGACTGGTTATGCGATAGAGGTTGGACTTGTCGTACTGGTCGAAGGAATAGGAAACTTCCACATTGTCGTTCTGCGAGATGTCCCAGATGCCGCGCAAGCCTGCCGAGAAGTCGCGGTAGCGCTCGGGTGTGTCGGCAGTGCGGATGAGTTGGCGGAAGAAATAGCCTGCCCTGCCCACAATCTTGAGGTTGTCTGCCGGCTTGTAGGTCAACTGGTCCTTCACGTTCCATGTGAGTCCTCCATAGATGGTCGACACTACTCGGGTTGCCGGATTGTCGGCACTGTGCACATCGTAATTGTCTGTGGTGGTGTGGTTGACGGACAGCATGTCGCTCAGCACTTTATTGCTCAGTCCGAGGGAACCTCCGTAGCGCTGCTCGTTGTGGCGTGCAAGGCGTCCGTTGACATTGAGTGTACATGGTTTCTTTGCCTCTTTGGTGATGATGTTGATTACTCCTCCACAGGCGTTGCTGCCATAGAGGGCACTGGCTGCTCCTTTGATTATCTCGATGTGGTCGACATTGTCGAGGTTGAGACGGGTGAAGTCCACGTCTTCCATGGTTTCGCCAGCAAGACGTTCGCCATCGACGAGGAACAAGACACCCTGACCGCCGAAGCCTGAGAAGTTGAGGTGTACCTGCTGGTTCATGGAATAGGAGAACTCGATGCCTGGCATTTCCTGCTGCAGCAGGTCTTCGATGTTTGTGGCGTCGGACTTCTCGATGTCGGATGAGGTGATGAGCCGTGTCTGGATAGGTGTGTCCTTGAGCAGTTTGGGCGTGCGTGTCCCGACTACCACTACATCGTTGAGGTTGAAGTAGGCTGCATAAAGTGAATCTTCCAAGCTGCTGCTCTGCGCCATTGCGGGCATCGCTGTGAGGGCTGTAATGACAAGTAATGAGGCTCTGATGTTTCCCTTTATCATATCGGATACTTGTAGTTTATGGTGAGACAGCATTTCACTCCCGATGCGCTTTGATAGTTCACAAGTTGCAGGGCTGCATAGGTGCTGTCGTGGAGTTTGACGATAAATACATGGTTGTTGAGTGTGAATGAAGGCGGCATTGGCGGTATGTCGACTCGTATCCAACCGGACAGCACGCTGTTGGCGCTTATCCCCTGGTTGCCGATGAGTCCGGACAGCATCTGTGACTGGATGATCCACACGTCGGTCTCGTTCCACTGGTCGGGTGTAAATGTGAGATGGCTGAAGGCGGAGGTGTCGGACGGAATGGAGTCAAGGGTTGTATAGTTGGTCTCGAACACTCCGATGCCGTTCACACGCACATTGTTCCGGTGTACTGCAAAGGTCCATGAGGCAGGCTCTGCCTGGGCATCGGTGGGGGAGTATGAACGGAATTCATGCTTGCTTATGCCTTTGCCATACACATCGTACCAGTAGGTGTAGATTCCGCTCTTCCCGTCTTCCGTGCCTTGCAGGGTGGTGGGGATGGCGTAGGTCTGGAATGCTGACGAGGGATTGTAGGTGCTGTCGGCAATCAGGCTGTCGGTCACTGCCTGCAGGTCGATGTAGTGCCAGTGGGTCCAACTCGATGCATCGACATAGAGTTGCCCTTCCACAGTCTGCTTGGAGGCAGTGTCTGCCGGCTGGTCGTATATGTCCTCGAATAAACCTTCACATGCTGAGAGTAGTGTGATTACTCCCAGCATGATCAGTGAAACTCTTGATTTCATCCTTTATTGTATGTGTCTTTATCCTTATTATATATAATAATGTGTGTCTTGATTACTTGTTGAGATATTTCTTGCCGTTGATGATTACGATTCCGCGTGTGTTGGCTGGCACTTGCTGTCCTGCAAGGTTGTAGGCTTTGCCGTCGGCTTCTGCCTGACTGCTCTTCACGTCGGTGATTGAAGAAGCGAAGGAACCTGGGAAGGTGCTGACGATGTCGAACGGCATTGCTCCTGGCTTGAAGGTGTTGGTGATGTTTGTCACCTTGCCGTTCTCCACTGTCACGAGCATTGTGCCTGCTGAGAACTTGTAGTCGGCATTCATTGTGCCGCCGTTGCTGAAGTAGAGGGTGAGTCCGTCGTTCATGTAGTCGCGGTAGTAACCGCCTTTCTCCTCATCGTAGGTCAGTCCCTTGACTGTGTAGGTTCCGATGGTGAGTGTGCCCATCACTGTGTTCTCGAGTTGGTAGGTCGGTACTTCAACATCGAGTTTTGTTGTGCCGTCCTCTGTGTATGTGCGGACGTTGTATGTCACTTGCTTGCTTGGATAGTAGTTGAACATGTTGCCTACCACCACGTCGAGGTTATCGGTGTATGCCTTCACGTAATAGCCGGCAATGTGGTATGTGAGTGGGAAAGGCATTGAACCGTAGGTGAATGATACGGTGATGTCGAGCATGTTTTCTGTGTGGTTGTACTTTCCGGTGAGCGATGTTCCTGTTATCTGCTTCTCCTGTCCGTCGACTGTGATTGTGGCAGAGAATGTCTGGTCATCGAAGGTTGTTGTCATGTTGGCATAGTCGAAAGTGAATGCCGCATTGTCGATTGTGAATGAGGGAATGACCATTTCGCTGCTGTATGCCATCGACGGGATGGTGATGCTTCCGCTTGTGGTGCTGTTCATTGCAAACAGCACGGTGTCGGACTCCACCTCGGTGTTGCCTGTGGTTGTGCCCATCATTGTGATGTAGAAACTTGACTTTCCTGCGAATGTCATTGCACCATGGCTCTGTGCCATCATGAGTGTTGCTGATGTGAGCATCAGCGCTGAGAGTAGAATTTTCTTCATATGCTTTATTTGTCTTTTATCCTAAAACAAGTTCTTTGCCTTTTATTCTGAAGCAGTTTCTTTGTACTTTATCTTTGAACAGTTTGTCTCTTGTCTCAAATCGGGTGCAAAGTTACGATGATTTTGTGAGGTGGCAAATACTCAAAACAGAGTAGTATGAAGAAAAGTGTCCGCAGTGATGGCTGCGGACACTCAATATCAGTTTGTTTATTGTTTAGTGAAGTTCAATCACTTGATCGGTTTGATTCAATCGTTGGATTGTTATCACTTGACATAAACTTTCTTGCCGTCAACGATGTTCAGACCCTTCTGCAATGC
>CAVISR010000095.1:0-9495 GCA_963645405.1 Acutalibacteraceae bacterium | reverse complement strand
CTGCAAAGCGGTCGGGGCGGTTGAAGAACAGCATCAATACCGATATGTCAACTTTTGAAGGATTCATCTTTAGCGTATTATCCAATTACATGGCAAAAGTACAAATATAATCTGAAGAACACCCAACAATCAGCAAGCTATTTGCAATAATGGGGTGAATTCATCGTGTTTTTATCCACAAATTGCACAAACAGGACAAACAAACCATTCTTTGCTTTACTTCTGGACATGCATCTATCTTCTTTTCCAGTAATCACATCTATCTTCTTTTCCAGTAATAATAATATAAGGTGGCGCAAACAACGGCAGAGACTGCCACAAGAGTGTATGTGATTGCCGGTCCACCGCACAAATCTTTCATCGTCATGCCTGCCATTTCGGGATGATTGACACATACATTCATCATAATGACTGAAAGTCCATTGTTGATTACATGGCAGATGGTGGATGGCAGAAGGCTTTTGCTTTTTATATAGAGTATTGCAAGCAAGATTCCGACAAAGAAGGCAGACGGGATTTGTGCAGGATTGAGATGTGAAACACTGAACAGCATGGCTGACACAATGATTGCAACCCATGTACTTACACCATGTCGGAGCATCGTTCCGATGATGGCACTGCGGAACACCATTTCCTCTGCAATCGGTCCGATGATGACAATCGCCGTAATTCCCCAAAACGAAGTTGCCAAATCCAGCATCTCGTTCTCTATGAAGTTGGTTAAATGCAGTTCTTCCGTAAGTGTATCAGAGACGAACATTCCGCACAGCGTTGCCAGAAGCATCACCAGTGCCCACTTCCATTTGCACTGCATAGGGTTGATTTCATCGAGGACTCTGTACTTCAACTTATACTTTACGAATACCACAATAGCTATCGTAAGCGACGATGAAACCGTCAATACTACTGGCATCAAGTCTGTAGTGTTGTTCCAATGCTTTGCAACCATTGCCACGAGGCTCACCGCAAACTGCGTCAACGGCAGCAGGAGAAATGCCGAAATAATGGCAAATGCTACTTTCCAGGGGCTGTCTGTCCTCATATCATTCTCTTTACGTTGATTTTCTCACTCAAGAATATCGATGCGTTCTCACTGAATCTGCCGGTGGACTCTGAGGTGAAGTACTGGCACGAACCGCCCTTCGTGAGCCGTGCATCCATGTCTGTATGTCGGTGCAGATAGTCTTTCAGGCTCTCTGCCACATAATGTCCCTGGGTCAGAATCTCGATGTCTTTCGGACAATAGAGTTTTATCTTGTCCAAGAGCAACGGATAGTGTGTACATCCAAGAATAATTGTATCGATGAGAGGGTCGAGGGAAAGCAGGGCATCAATCCGCTCCTTCACGAAATAATCGGCACAAGGTTTGTTGAATTCACCGTTCTCCACCAATGGCACCCACATCGGGCAAGCCAATCCCGTGACGATGCATTCGGGAAAGAGTTTCTTTATCTCCAGACTGTAGGATTCCGATTTTATCGTTCCTTGCGTTGCCAGCACACCGATGTGTCCGTTCTTTGTTATCTTCCCTACAACCTCTGCCGTAGGTCGGATTACGCCCAATACCCGTCGGTCGGGTGCATTCGTAGGAAGATATGTCTGCTGTATCGTGCGCAGAGCTTTTGCCGATGCAGTGTTGCATCCAAGGATGACAAGTGGACAACCGAGGCTGAACAGTTTCTGTACTGCTTCAAGCGTGTATTGATAAACGACATCAAACGAACGTATGCCGTAGGGGGCACGCGCATTGTCGCCAAAATACACATAGTCGTACTCGGGCATCAGATGTTTGATTCCCTCCAATATGGTCAAGCCTCCATAGCCTGAATCGAATACACCGATTGGTCCCTGCATGTTCTTGTTTTCCTCTGCAATCACCTCCGTCACTCTTCTATTACTACTGCTTTTGTCCTCTGCACTCACTTTTTCTTTGTTACCTCAGCAATTACATCTGCGGTAATATCGTCGCCCAGTTCGCCATTCACAAAAGGACAAGCATTGTTGTCGGTGTTGAGAATGTACGCATAACCACGTTTTTTGCCAATGCGGGCAAGTACAGCTTTCAGTTCCTGATGTACGGGCTGCATCAACTCCGATTCTGCTTTCTCCAGCAATCGTTTGGCTTCTGCCTTGAACTCCAGTCCTTGTTCCATCAGCTGTTGCAGTTCTTTCTGTCGCTTCAGCAGGATGTTGTCGGGGAATGACTTTTGTCCGTCCACATATTCAGCGTACTGCTTACTGAATTCCTTCTCCGAACGCGACAGCTCGTCTGCATACTGTTTCCTCAGTTCCTGCAAGTTCTTCTGTGTTTTCTCGTATGAAGGCATGGAACGCAATGCTTCGTTATAGCTGAGGTAGCCGAAACGGTTGAGAGTTGCCATCACCTCTTCTACCTGTGTACTGCCTTGTCCCAGGATTTGCTCCGGTGCCTGACCCTGCTCTTGGTTCTGCACTTGGTCTGGCACCTGGTCTTGAGCAGAAGCATTCATTGATGCGCCCAGCAATATGCCGAATGCCACGACTGACTTGTATAATTTCATTCTGTCCATAGACTAAAAGAATTTTATTTGTTCACCGATGATTTCGCTTAACAGTTTGTTGGCACAGCTGCTGGTGCCGAGGCGGAACATCTGGTTGTTGAGCCATTTCTCGCCAAGCACCTCCTTCACGATGGTGTAGTAAACCAGTGTGTCTTCCACTGTCTTCATTCCTCCTGCTGGCTTGAAGCCAATCTGTATGCCAGTCTCATCGTAGTATTCCTTTATTGCCTGACACATGACATAAGCAGCCTCGGGAGTTGCAGCCGGTTCGAGTTTACCGGTTGAAGTCTTTATGTAGTCAGCACCGGCATACATTGCGAGGATCGATGCTTTCTTGATGTTTGATGCGGTCTTCAGGCAACCTGTTTCGAGGATTACCTTCAACTTATGCTCGCCGCACACGGACTTGATTTCTGCGATTTCATCGGCAACGGTCTCATAGTCGCCTGCCATGAATTTGCCCACCGACTGTACGATGTCGATTTCCGTAGCACCGTCGTGCAGTGCCAGTGAGGTCTCTGCTATCTTCACTTCGATGAATGACTGTGATGAAGGGAAGCAGGCTGAAACGCACGCAATCTCGATGTTTTCGTTCTCCAGCATGTCGTGGCAGATTGCTGCGTAACAAGGATAGACGCACACTGTGGCAACATGTCCGAGTTCTGGATAGACATCGTCGAACTTGTTGACCTTCTCCACGAAGCGCATGATGCTGTCTTCGCTGTCGTCTGTCTTCAGACTGGTAAGTTCCACACTGTTGAGCAGGAACTTCTTCACTTCCTTGGTGTCGTTTTCCTTCAGGTGTTTGCCGAGCAGAGCCGTAACTTCTTTCTTCACCTGCTCGTCGTCCAACTCAAGATTGTACTTCTTGAATGCCTGTGTCACCTTGCTTTCAGTGATTTCGTTGTGATGCGGACGTCCGTCCAAATAATTTATCTCCATATCATTCCTTGTTTTTAGTGTCCATACAAATTGTTACTGGGCCGTCGTTTATCAGTGCCACCTTCATGTCGGCACCGAATTCACCTGTCATTACCGGCTTCTGCAGGTCGGCAGATACCTGACGGCAAAACTGCTCGTACAGCGGGATGGTCTTCTCATGACTGCCTGCACGCAGATAACTCGGGCGGTTTCCTTTCTTATACGAAGCCCAGAGGGTGAACTGGCTGACTATGAGTATGTCGCCTCCTACGTCAACCACCGATCGGTTCATGACGCCATTTTCATCGTCGAACACGCGCAGGTTCACTATTTTGCGGCTGAGCCACACTATGTCTTCGTCGGTGTCCTGGTCTTCACATCCCACGAGCACAAGGTAGCCCTTGCCTATCTGCGATTTCACCGTGCCGTTGATGGTCACTGAAGCCTCACTTACTCTCTGTATTACTGCTCTCATTTTCTAAACTTTCCTTTATTGTCTTTGCCTTTGCCCGTCCAACGACTCCGGCAATGTCTTCTTCGCTTGTTTCCCTTATCCGCTTCACACTCTTGAAATGCTTCAGCAGTGCGGTCTTTGTCACCTCGCCAATTCCTTTGATGCTGTCCAGTTCGGAGGCAGTCTGGCGTTTCGACCGTTTTTCGCGGTGGAACTGTATGGCATACCTGTGGACTTCGTCCTGAATGCGTGTCAGGAACTGGAACAATGCGCTCTTCACATCGACTCCCACCGTGACGATTCCACCGTCCCTGAAGGTCAGGAGTTCCGAGGTCCGGTGATGTCCGTCTTTTGCCAGACCTGCGATGGGAATTTCGAGGTGCAACTGTTCTTCCACCACATATTTTATCACACCCATCTGTCCCTTTCCGCCGTCGGCGATGATCAGTCCGGGAAGTTCGCCTCCTTCGTCAATCATGCGTTTGTAGCGCCGATACACCACTTCTGCCATCGAGGCATAGTCGTCGGGACCTTCCACCGTCTTTATTATGTATTTGCGGTATTCAGACTTTGCCGGCTTTGCTTTCCTGAACACCACACATCCTGCCACTGCGTCCGAACCCTGGATGTTGGAGTTGTCGAAGCATTCGATGTGGAGCGGCAGGTGCTCGAGTTTCAGCTTGTCCTGCAACTCTCTCAGCAGATTGGTCGACCGTTGTTCCGGATTCAGTTTCTCCGCCTGCCGTGCCTTGTCGAAACGGTATTGGCGTACATTGGCAAGCGACAGGTCCAGCAGGTGTTTCTTGTCGCCACGCTGGGGCACTGTCAGTGTCACGTCCTTCAGTTCCATCTCGATGGGGAAGGGCACTACGATTTCACGCGACTGGCTGTTGTATCTCTGCCTCATCTCCACTATGCCGAGCGCCAACAGTTCCTTCGGGTCCTCGTCGATGCGTTTGGTGTACTCGAAAGTAAACGCCTGGTTGATGCAGCCGTGGGTGACGTGCAGATAGTTGATGAAAGCCGACTTGTCGTCGTCGGCAATGGAAAACACGTCGATGTCGTGCTCGTACTGGGCTGTCACCTCGCTCTTTTCGCAGAACTCCAGCGCAAGGTCGTACTTCCGTTTCACCTCCATCGCCTCTTCAAAGCGCATTTGGTCGGACAGTTCCTGCATCTTGCGGCGAAGGGTGTCGCAAACGGTGCGTGTGTTGCCTTTGAGTATTTCCCTCACTTCGTTCACGCTCTCCATGTAGTCGTCGCGTGTCTGCAGTCCCACACATGGAGCCTTGCAGTTCTTTATGTGGTATTCAAGGCAGGCTTTCATCTTGCCCTCCTTAATCTGCCGGCTGGTCATTGCCATTCTGCATTTCCGCAGGGGATAGATGCGGTTGATGAGGTCCAGCATATTGTTGAGCGTGCCCTGATGGCTGAACGGTCCGTAGTAGGTGCCTGCCCGTGGGATTATCTGCCGGGTCTTGAACACTCGCGGAAATTCCTCGTTGGTGATGCAGACCGACGGATAGGTCTTGTCGTCCTTCAGCAGGATGTTGTACCTTGGCTTGTATTTCTTTATCAAGTTGTTCTCAAGCAGCAGTGCATCTTCATCGCTGGGCACCACCACATACTTGATGTCCTGAATCTTGCTTACCAGGATTTGGGTCTTTCTCGAGTTGACCGTCTTGAGGAAATACGAACTGACGCGCCTTTTCAGATTTTTCGCCTTGCCCACGTAAATCACCGTGCCTTGGTCGTCAAGGTACTGGTAGCATCCCGGCTCCTCGGGGAGCACAGATACGATGGTCTTGAGCCTTGCCAGCCGTTCCTCGTCTTTCATTCCTTACACTCTTATTAGTGTGGTCACCTCGATGTCGTCGCCCAGGAATTCGCGTCCTCTCAGTCCTTCGTCGCGGATTTCGATGATGAAGTTCATGTAGCACTTCTTCGGGTGGAACTTCTTCACGAGCTCCCATGCCGCCTTGATGGTTCCGCCGGTGGCAAGGAGGTCGTCGTGCAGCAGCACCACATCGTCTTCAGTTATCGCATCCTTGTGGATTTCAATCGTATCGGTTCCGTATTCCTTCTCATAAGTTTGCTGGATGGATTCAGCCGGCAGTTTTCCCGGCTTGCGGCACAATGCCAGTCCTGCATTCAGTTTGCGTGCCAGGATGGCGCCCATCACAAATCCGCGTGACTCGATGCCCACCACCTTGGTAATGCCCTTGTCCTTGTAGAGCTCATACATTTCCTCTTCCATAATCTCCAGACACTTGGCATCCTTGAATATGGTGGTCACGTCGCGGAACATGATTCCTTTTTGTGGAAAGTCGGGAATCACACGCAGGTGATCCATCAAATATTGGTTGTTCATCTCTTTGTTTCTAATTACCGCAGCACTTCTGTTTAGTCGTTTTGTTCAAGTTGTTGAGCAACAAATTGTTGCCTGGAGTTTTGGCTCGTCAAATCCTCTACCGGTCCTCGTGCTGCCTTAAAAGACGGGCAAATTCTTCAACGGCGTGACAAAGTTAAGAAAAAAAACGATACCATCATCTCATTCAGAGGAATATTTCTGTCAAGACTGCAGTTTTCGCGCCCACAGCATTCACATGACTCTTTCGCCGGTGGTCATGTAGACATTACGAGAACATTACAGCCATCTTGCAAATATCGTCGTTCAAACGCAGGATTGTCAGGAGTAGCGTTTCCGTGAAACACGCCTTGATTGCCATTGCTTTGGTGCGCATTTGACGCAAATGCGCCTCCTATGTCAAAGAGCGATATAGTGTTAAACTAACGTAATATTAATTGTGGTCGGGAAACCGACTTTTTCAAGTGGACTCAAACTTGTTCAACAGAAAAGTCACCTTGTATTCTGGCTCCATGTTTTCCATTTCCTTGTCCATTAGCCAGAGAAAATGCTGATAACAACGCGACACCTTGCGTACTCCAAAATATGAGTGTTTCGTAGATGCCGACTTTTTCAAGCCGATTTCAGACATGATGAAATTAAAATCTTCCTGATTATGGTTCTGCACCTGAGGAACCAACTTCATCTCATTCGGTGATATTGTGCTTTTAAGTGATTTGCGCAAAGATGGAAGAATGTCATCATCATCTTCATCTAGATAATCCTTATATTCTTTCAATCGAGTATAAATTGCAGCCAAGAACAGACTGATTGTGGTCAGTCTTTGCTGTCCATCAATTACCTCCATGTAGGGGTTAATCGTATCTCCTAAAGGGATACAGATGATTGAGCCAATAAAATACTCCGGATTATTCTCACTGATGTCATCATAGAGTGCATCCCACTCTCTATAACTCCAGGTATATTCACGTTGATACTTCGGAATGGAATAGTAAAACTTTCCCTCCGAAGCAAATATTTCGTAGATATGGTATTTATTAACGTTCTGTATCATAGCACTTAGTAATACATTTCTATATACTGGTAAGCTTTTTCAAAGACGTCAGGGTCCTTGATGCCGTACTTTATCCAAAGGATGGAACGCAGTTTCTTCTTTATTTCACGCTGCGCCGTTATGCTCTTGAAGGCATCGTTGAACTGGCGAACAATGTTCACCACCTCGTTGTCAATGTCATTCACCACATTCTCAACCACTACCGGAGTTTCATTGGTCTTGATGCTTTGGAAGAGTTCGGTCAATGCAGCACGTGCCTGAGCACGCTTGTCCTGTGGCTGTTCCACTTTCTTTTCTTCTTCCAGCAACTCTTTGGCCATAGACAGCAACTGCTTAAGGAAGTCGATACTTGAGATGAGGTTCTGTACCATCTTCTCACGCAGTTCATCCAGCTTCTCGGCAAACTTCTTGAACTTCGGGTCACCGGCATGTTCGCCAAGGCGGATTTTCAGCATCTTCTCCACCTCTACAATCTTCTTCCGGATCTTCTTCTCGTCATCGAGCACGGCATCAATCACGTCGGCATCCACCACCAAGTCTTCAAGCGACGTGCCTATATCTATTGTGTCGATGTTGTTATGAATAATCTCGATGGTCTTTGCACCAAGCAATGTCCAAATGAGGCTACCTCCACTTACGGGGCGCACGCTCTGGTACACCTGTGCCAACCACGTATAGTCACTCTGATAGGGTTGCAGGGAAGCATCTGGCGACACTATTTCCCATGCTTTGGACAAACGGGCAAAATGACGGGCAAAGTTTGTCTTCACACCTTCATCCTTCAAGCATTGTTGGGCCGCTGTCAGTCCTTCCCATCCGCCGACGGTACGGTCTACACCAGGGAAGAAAGCCAGACACTCCTGTACGAACGTAGGGATAAGCGCCTTTATCTCGTCCATATTTTTCACTATCGTCTTGACGCTTTCTTCATCGAAGGCAAGACTCTTGGCAACATCCTCGAATACGCCGACGAAATCGACAATGAGTCCGCACTTCTTGCTCTCGTTATATTTACGGTTAGTACGGCAAATGGCCTGAAGTAACGTGTGGTTCTTCATCGGTTTGTCCAGATACATACACTGCAGAATAGGCGCATCAAAGCCGGTAAGCAGTTTGCTGGTGACGATAACGAACTTCAATGGCGACAGAGGGTCACGGAATTGGTCAAGAAGTTTCTTCTCCTCTTCGCGGCTTCTCTTATAAGGCTTGTATTCGTCGGCCTTGTCTCCTGCGGTGTGCATCACAATGGTGGTCTGATCGTCTGTACCAAGCAGTGCATCAAGTGCTTTCTTGTATTTCACGCAGCAGTCACGGTTGTACACCACCACCTGTGCCTTCATACCTGTAGGCTCAACATATTCACGGAAGTGGTTGACGATGTATTTGCAGACATCATTGATGCGTTTCTCTGCCGTAAAGAAGGCTTCAACGCTGGTGCGGCGCACAAGTTCCTGCTTGTCCTCTTCACTAATCTGGTCTGTCAGTGCATCGAACTCTTCCTGCAGTTTCTGCTCATCCAGATGCATCTCTACAGGTACTGTTTTGAAATTCAGTTCCAGTGTTGCCCCGTCTGCCACGGAGTCTTGGAAGGTATATTTCGAGATATAGCCATACTCATCTTCCTCTGCCCCGAAGCAGACGAAGGTGTTGTGGTCATTGCGGTTGATAGGCGTTCCCGTCAAACCGAAGAAGAAAGCGTTAGGCAAGGCGGTGCGCATCTTCTTTCCGAGGTCGCCTTCCTGTGTACGGTGAGCCTCGTCCATAAGAAGAATGATGTTGTCGCGGTCGTCCAGTACCTGTCCGTCAGCCAAATCGCCAAACTTGAAGATTGTAGTGATCAGAATCTTGCGCTGATGTATTTTCTTCTCCATATCCGACTTGCTGTCGATGCCTTCCACGTTTGGAATCTCAGCTCGGGTAAAGTCGCCTGTTATCTGATCTTCGAGGTCGATGCGATCGTCTACAATAAGTACGGTCGGTGACTTCAGGTCCTGCTGCAGACGCAGTTTCTGCGCAGCCATTACCATGAGCCACGACTTGCCGGAACCTTGGAAGTGCCATATCAATCCCTTTCTCGGACCTTTGCCTTTGCGATATGTGTTGAGCACACGCTGCACGATGGCTTCGCCTCCAAGGTACTGCTGGTAACGGCATACTA
>CAVISR010000094.1:0-9849 GCA_963645405.1 Acutalibacteraceae bacterium | reverse complement strand
CCCTTATACTATATAACTATCTAATTATTAATTATATATATTATATATACGAGAAAATCACAAAAGTATGGATACCTTATTTTTTTACTGTTATACTGTAACAACTGTAACGCTCGAGACGTTCAGAGACTCCTCGAACAGAAATAAGAGACAGCTTTTGTCTCTATTTGAAGAAATCTGCCAAAGCGTCTTTGTTGACTGCCGTCTGCGTGCCAGTGGTCATGTCTTTCACCATAACGGTGTTGTCCTGCATCTCGGTCTCGCCTACGATTGCCACGAAGGGAATGTTCTTGGTGTTGGCATAACTCATCTGCTTCTTCAGTTTTACGGCATCAGGAAACATCTCTGTGCGTATTCCTGCCTTGCGCAGGGCTGCTACGACTGGCAGGCAATAACGGGTCTCTGCCTCGCCGAAATTGACGAACAGCACTTGGGTTGCACCCACCGATTCCTTTGGATAGAGGTCGAGTTGGTTGAGTACGTCGAATATGCGGTCGGCGCCGAAGGAAATGCCCACTCCGGACAGTCCTGGCATTCCGAATATGCCGGTGAGGTTGTCGTAGCGTCCGCCACCGGTGATGCTGCCTATCTGGACGTCGAGTGCCTTTACTTCGAAAATTGCACCGGTATAGTAGTTGAGTCCGCGTGCAAGGGTAAGGTCGAGTTCCACCTGGTTGTTCAGTCCTGATTCAGCAAGTGTGTTCAGTATGAACTCTGTCTCCTCAATGCCTTTCATGCCGGTAGCGCTGTCGTGCAGCACTTCTTTCATTGTCAGAATCTTTTCCGCATTGCTTCCCTTGAGGTTGATGATGGGCTGCAACTGTTCGATGGCTTCGGCTGGAATACCGTCCTCGGCAAGCTCTGCATTCACGTTGTCGATTCCGATTTTATCGAGCTTGTCGATTGCAACGGTGATGTCAACTATCTTGTCGGCTTGCCCTATCAACTCTGCAATTCCTGTGAGAATCTTGCGGTTGTTTATCTTGATGCAGACACGGATGCCAAACTTGGTGAATACTGTGTCTACGATTTGCATCAGTTCCACTTCGTTCAGCAGTGAATCTGAGCCTACTACGTCGGCATCGCACTGGTAGAACTCGCGGTAACGTCCTTTCTGCGGACGGTCGGCACGCCACACTGGCTGAATCTGAAAACGTTTGAACGGAAGTGCGAGTTCATCGCGGTGCATAACGACATAGCGTGCGAAAGGCACGGTCAAATCGTATCTGAGTCCCTTCTCGCAGAACTTGCTTGCCAGCTTGTTGGCATTGCGGCTCAAGAGTTCTTCGTCGGTCAGACCCTTGAAGTAATCGCCGGAATTCTGAATCTTGAAGAGCAGTTTGTCGCCTTCCTCTCCGTATTTGCCCATGAGGGTTGAGAGGTTTTCCATTGCAGGTGTTTCTATCTGTTGGAAGCCATACAGGCTGTAGACTTCCTTGATGGTGTCGAATATGTAGTTTCGTTTTGACATCTCCAGCGGAGAGAAGTCGCGTGTTCCTTTTGGAATAGATGGTTTCTGTCCCATAACTTGTATTTCTTTATTATTGCTTGTTGATTTCTACTTTATCGTTGTTTATTTCTACGTTTATTTTTTGTTGCTTGTTTCCATGTTTAACATGTCTTCTGTGCTGCGCCCTCTGGCTTGTGGCTTGACTTGAACAGGAAGACGAACAAGAGTGCCACCAGCAGTGCGAATCCTGCAAAGATGTACCAGCAGGTGGACCAGCCCTCCATGCGTGTTGGGTCAGTTTTATCGTAGCAGTAGGCGAACTTGTTGACCACTGCCTGTGCGCAGAATGAACCGATGGTTGCTCCCAGTCCGTTGGTCATCATCATGAATACGCCCTGGGCAGATGAACGGATGTGCTGGTCGGTTTCCTGGTCAACATAGAGCGAACCTGAAATGTTGAAGAAGTCGAATGCCACTCCATACACAATCATTGAGAGGACGAAGAGCCAAACGCCCTGTCCCGGGTCGCCAAGTCCGAAGAATCCGAAGCGAAGAACCCATGCGAGCATCGAGATAAGCATCACCATCTTGATACCGAAGCGCTTGAGGAAGAACGGGATAAGCAGGATGCAGAGGGTTTCGGAAATCTGCGACAGTGACGAGAGAATGATGTTGTGCTTCACTGCAAAGGTGTCGGCGTATTCAGCTATGTTGCCGAAATCACCGAGGAATGTACCGGCAAAACCGTTGGTCACCTGCAGACACATGCCAAGCAGGAAGGAGAAGATGAAGAATATCGCCATCTTGCGCTGCTTGAAAAGCACGAAAGCCCGCAGTCCCAGGGTGTCAATCCACGATGCGCCCTTTGCCGCATTGCTCACAGGGCAGTTGGGAAGGGTGAAAGCATAGAATCCGAGGATGGCGCTCCATATTGCAGACACGAACAGCTGCATGTAGTTCTCCTTGAAACCGGTGAGGTCAACTATCCACATGGAGATGATGAATCCTACGGTTCCGAACACTCGAATCGGCGGAAAATCCTTCACGGTGTCGAGTCCGGCACGGGTCAGTGCGTTGTAGGACACTGAGTTGCCCAGTGCGATTGTAGGCATGAAGAATGCCACGCTGGCGGAATAGAGCCAAAAGAGCTGGTTGAATGAAGGTTCTTCAATGGCAAAGCCCATATATCCGGCTGCTGCCATGAACAATGCGCTCAGCAGATGGCAATATCCGAGCAGTTTCTGTGCCGGAACCCATCTGTCGGCTACAATTCCCATCAAGGCAGGCATAAACAACGATACGATGCCTTGAATGGCAAAGAACGCACCAATCTGCGGTCCCATCCCTATGTTGCCAAGATAAACACACAGAGAACAAAGATATGCTCCCCATACAGCAAAGATGAGGAAATTCATTACTATTAGGCGAAACTTTACAGCGCCAGAGTTACCTATTCCCATATTATTCTTCTACATTTTTGATTAAACGAATCGATTTGAACAAGCAAAGATAGCCTTTTTTTCGGTTTATCCGACGTTTCCTACTGCAAAAACGTCTGAAATGCAACGGAAAACAGCTGAATTCACCGTTTATTTAACCTCACTTGGCAACATTCCGAACATATCCTTGAATGATTGAGCGAATGTGCGGTGGTCGTTGTAGCCCACTCTTTCCATCACATCCAGCACACTTCTCGTTGAATCTTCGAGCATCCGGTAGGCGGCTTTCAGTCGCAGACTCTTGATGAATTCAAAGGCTGTCTGTCCGGTGATGGCTTTGATTTTTCTGGAGAAAGTGGAACGGCTCATGCTCATTTCCCTTGCCAGGAACTCCACATCCAACTGCCCGTTCATCATATTCTTTTCCACAACCTGGATGGCTTTGTCGATGAATTCCTGGTCGAGCTGATTGATGGCAAGTTCTTTTGCCGATGGCTGCTTGACATTTTTCTTGAATTCTTCCTGGATGGACTGGCGCTGCTCCTTGAGATGACGGAGGAGAGTGATGAGCACCTCGGTCTCGAACGGCTTGGTGACATAGGCATCGGCTCCGGAATTGTAAGCCTCAATCTGCGACTGGCTGCTGATGTTGGCAGTAAGCATCACGAAAATGAGGTGGCTGGTGTCAATGTTCTGCTTGATTCGCCTGCACAGTTCGATTCCGTCCATCTTCGGCATGCTGATGTCGCTGATGATTGCCTGGATGTTTTCATCGTGGACAATATCGAGGGCTTCCAGTCCGTTGGTGGCAACAAACACGTTGTAGTGGCGCGACAGGACTTCCTGCATGACGAAAAGCAGTTCGCGGTTGTCTTCCACAATCAACAGATTGTCCTTCTCCTTGCCTGCATCGGCAGCAACCGGAGTTGTGTTCTTAGTCTCGTGGAAGAGTTTTATCTGCTCATCCTGAACCACTTCGCGGATTTCCTCTTGCGTGAAACTGTTTCTGCCGGTAGGCAACTCAACGATGAATTCGGAACCTTTGCCAAGCTGGCTCTTGACGGAGATGGTGCCGTGGTGCAGTTCCACAAGGTCTTTGGTGAGGGAAAGTCCAATGCCGTTGGAGATGCAGTTGTTGTTCTTTCTCGACGAATAGAAGCGGTTGAAGATGAACTTCTGCTCTCTCTGCTCAATGCCCACTCCTTCGTCCTTGACACTTAGCCACAGGGTGCTGTCGGGCTGCAACCGGGCAGTGAGAGTCACCGAGCGTCCGGCTGGAGTGTATTTGAATGCATTTGAAATGAGGTTGAACAGGATTTTCTCCAGTTTGTCGCGGTCGAAAAAACCGATCATGTCGGAAACGCTGAACATCGTGAGAAACTGGATGTCCTTGTTCCGGGCAAGCGGTTCGAAACTCTCCTTGCAGATGGCTTGGATGAATTGAGTGATGTTGCCTTCCTCCACATACAGCCTCATATTCTTGCTCTCCACCTTGCGGAAATCGAGCACCTGCTGGAGCAGACGCCGCAGTCGCACCACATTGGACTTTATCAGCTCCATCTTGTGGGCATTCTCCTCGTTGGCTGGCTTGAAATCTTCAAGCAGACACTTGATGATGGTGAGCGGTGTGAGCAACTCATGGGAGATACTGGTGAAGTAAACCATTTTTGCCTGAGTGATATTTTCCTGCAACATCTTCTGGTTCTTCTGGTCGAGATGCCGTTTGTATGCCCGGAACGAGAGATATAATACAAGGAGGAACAACAGGATATAGATGAAATAGGCAAAGCCGGATTCATACCATGCCGGATTCCGGATTATTGTCAGTTCGGTTATATCGTTGCTCCACAGTCCGTTGATGTCTGTGGCTTTCACCTTAAATATATATTTGCCTTTGGGCAGATGATTGTAGGTGGCTTTGTTGTCGCCAACCTTTATCACAGTCCAATCATCGTCAATCCCTTCCATCTTGTAGGCATAGCGGATGTTGTGGGTGAAGCCGAGATTGAGCGACGAGAAGAAGATGCTAACATTATGGTTGTCGTAATCCAGTTCGATTTGCCCTGCCTTTGAATGACGTGAATAATCGAACCAAATTGACTTTCCGTTTGTCCAAATATCGGTGATGCATACATGCACCTTTTCCGACAGGTTCTCCAGTGTTTGCGACGGGGCAAAGGAAACGAAACCAGGAATACCGCCGACATACACCTGGTTGTTTGCCGGATCGATGAATGAAGAAGATGGAAGGAAGCGGAGCATCTGGCTTCGGCTGTCATGGGCGAAGATAAGTCTGAACGCACCGTTATTGGGATTGAACTCCTTGATTCTCTGACTTGTTATTATCCACAAATGGTCGAAACAGTCTGCGAGTATTTTGTCGACTTTATCGGATGTGATTCCGCATATCTCCGTATAGTCGCTGAACTGTTGCCCTTCCTTTTCGTAGGGTTCGAACAAGTACAGATGTCCCTCTCTTGTTCCAACCCACAGCAATCCGTCGGATGTGGCTGCCACTGTCAGCAGGTCGAACTGCAGAGGAAACAGCGTGACTTTGCCCCGCTTGTCGATGCGAGCCAGTCCTTTGTTGCGGACTGTGCACCACACGTTGCCGTCTTTTGTCTCGGTGAAATCGGAGACAAAGCCCAATGTTTTCGATATCACTTCAAGATTATGGGTCTTGTGCCGATACACACAGATGCCCTTCTCTGTGCCTACCCACAAATTGGACTGTGAGTCCTCGAATGCACACTTGGCTGTTCCTGCATCCAGTCCGTTGCCATCCATTCCAACGGTCGTCACTGCACGAACCTGCATATTTGTCCGTTCCAGTTGGTAGATGGTTTTGCCGCCGTTGATTATTGCCCAGACAGAACGATGCCTTCGTGAAGGAAGAAGTTTGTCGGTCATATAAAGCGGCAGGTTCTGATTGCCTGTGTTATGGGAAGCACAGACGAATTCATCGGTCTTTGGATTGTAGAGGAACAGGTCGTTTCGCTTCTGCACAAGCCAAAAGATTCCGCCCGAATCGTGTCCCATGGAGGTTATGGCTGGGGAGAAATGCGAGGTCTCGCGGAGCTTGTCCAGATGGTCGTAGGTGATGTTCTGCTGGTTGAGGTTTATGATGAAACTGTTGGTATCAAAGCCCGTGACCCACAAAAACCCATTGCGGGATTTCATTATGCTGTAGAGAATCTGGTTGGTCTGTGGCAGGAATGAATTGGTTGACACTTCAGCCAGTTGCCCGTCGTCTGCCACCTTGAATGCCTGCAGACCTTTGTAGTACGACAATGCCCAGATGTAATGGTAGTTGTCGTCCTGCACTATGTGGGTGTAGAAATCTCCCTGTCTTTGGTTTGACAGAGTCTGATGCTCCAGCTTTCCGGGTTTTCCCTCCGTGTATTTGAAAAATCCCTGATAGCGGTCGAACATCCAGTAGCAGTTGTGTACGGAGTCTTCGAGCATGACGGTGACCTGCAAATAAGGGGCTATGAGCGCGAATTCATCGCTTCCCGCCCGCTTATTCATCAGTCCGTAATTGTTTCTCGCCACGAAAAGACGCTGCTTGCTGTCCTCATAGATGCAAGATATTCCTTCTGGCATGTCGTACCTCTTTATTACTTTGGTATCGGGACCGACATGAAAAAGTGCCTGATTTCCCATTGCCCACACCGTGCCGTCTGCGCTGGCAAGCAAATGGTTTACTACTGCATGGTTCAAGCCTTCCACATCAACGCGGCTGATTTCGAATGTCTCCTTGTCAAGTCTCAGCAGCCCGTTTTCTGTTCCCACCCAGAGATGGTTGGCTTTGTCCTCAGTGATACTGAACACAGCATTGATGCCAATGGAATTGGGGTTGGATTCGTCTTTCTTGAACACATGGATGTTGTATCCGTCATCGCGGCACAGCCCGTCATTCGTTCCGTACCAGATGAAACCCTCGGAGTCCTGGAACACTTGGGTGACTTCATCTACGAGCATCTGGCCGTTGTAACTCATGGGCTCGATATCGATGTGGTCGAACTGCGCAAAAGAAGCTGCCGTGCAAGCGATTGAAGCTAGTATAATTAGTAATCGTTTCATTATCGTTATGGAATTGGAGCAACGAAGGTAGCAATTATCGGGCAAATATCAAACTTTCTATACTTCTTTTTGCATAATTCATTTTAATCTGCTACCTTTGCCTATCGATTATGCATGCACGGCATGCCAAAACAAGACATATAGAGACTTAAGTGGTTAGATATTAGATTATGAGGATAGGGTTCGACGCCAAAAGGCTATACAACAACTTCACTGGTCTCGGGAATCACAGCCGTACGACAATAGAGATATTGACGGCAGAGTTTCCCGAGGAGGAGTATTATCTCTATACTACCAAAGTGACGGACAATACAGTGACGCATCCTTTTCTTCATAAGGAGCATTGCCACACCGTGGTGCCAAGCGGCACAATGAAAGGAAGCCTGTGGCGCACGCTGGGCATGGTGGACAATCTGAAGAAGGACGGCATTGAACTGTTTCATGGCTTGAGCAATGAAATTCCTGTGGGAATCTCGAAAACAGAGATTGCCACCGTTGTCACAATCCATGATGTGGCATTCAAAACCTTCCCCGACATGTATCATGGTCTCGACAGAATCGTGTACGACAGGAAGTGGAACTATGCATGCAAACATGCTGACCATATTATAGCAATCAGTGAATGCACAAAGAACGACATCATCAAGTTCTATGGCGTGCCCAAGGAAAAGATCAGTGTGCTTTATCAACCGGTGGACCCCATTTACTATAATGAAGGATGTGATGAAGTAGACAATACTGAGAACAAAGATAGGAACGACAAGGCAAGCGATACAGTGGATGGTGATGCAACGGTGAACGGACCTTACATGCTGTATGTTGGTTCGATAAACTCCAGAAAGAATCTGCTGGGCATTGTCAAAGCAATAGAGATGCTTCCGGGTGATTTGCAGATTCCGCTTGTGATTGTTGGCAACGGAGGCGCTTACAAACAGCAAGTGCAACAGTATATTGCCGCCCATAACATGGAAAAGCGGTTCATCTGGAAACAGATAATCGACAACAGAGAACTCAAGAAGCTCTATGCAGGTGCAAGCCTATTTGTCTACCCGTCATTCTATGAGGGTTTTGGTTTGCCCGTTGTCGAGGCTTTGTTGTGCGGTTGTCCCGTCGTCACGAGCAATGTGAGCAGTCTGCCTGAAGCAGCAGGACCTGCCTCTATACAAATAGGCCCAAACGATACGAGGGCAATAGCCGACGGCATGGAAAAGGCGCTGACTGATTCCAGATTGAGAGAAAGAATGATTGAAGAAGGACGCAGATATGCGATGGATTCGTTCCATCCTACAGTACTTGCGCGGAAATTGATGGATATTTACGAGGTCACATTAGGAAAGAATTAAAAGAGTAGGAATGGATTAAAAGAGAACGAAATGGCAAACTATGATATAAGACAACTCCAACTGCGATTGCTTGATATTCTTCAAGTAATTCATGAAATGTGCGAAAAGCATGGACTCAGATACTATTTGCTCGACGGGTCTCTGCTTGGTGCAGTGCGCCACGGAGGGTTTATTCCCTGGGACGACGACATGGATATCGGCATGCCAAGAGAAGATTATGAGGCACTTATTGCACACAGCAAGGAATGGTTGCCTGAGTCATATGAATTTGTGTGCTTCGAGAACGACGACAAATATCCACTCCATTTCGGAAAGATACAGGATGCAAGCACCACTCTGATTGAACGTCTGCACCTCTACTATCTGGGAGGAATCTATGTGGATGTGTTCCCGATTGACGGAGCACCCGATTGTAAGTTGACCCAGCATCTCTATCAAATGAAGTACAACTACTTGAGAAAAGCCCTGTACTTCCTTTTCAGAGATCCTTACAGACACGGACACGGACCATCAAGTTGGATTCCGCTCATGGCAAGAAAACTCTATACGTTACCGGGACTTCAGAAGAAGATAAAGCGGCATATGATGAAGTACGACTTCAACAGTCATCGGCTGGCAGCAGTGAACCACAACGACGGATTGAAGAGTATGGTGGACTGTAAAACTGTTCTTGGTAATCCGACTCCAGTTCTGTTTGAAGGCAAAACTGCTTGGGGAATGAAAGACAACGATGCTTATCTCACCCAGTTGTTTGGCGACTACATGACACCGCCTCCTCCCGACAAAATCCATCAGCACAACTTCGATTTCATGGATTTGAATCTTCCTTACAGGGAGTTTGACGAGAGTAAGATTAAGATTTGAGAGAACAAGAACAGTGATTGACGGGAACAATGGCAGAGCTTAATCAAGGAAAAAGCAAAGCTTGATGAGAACAAGATTAGAATTTGATGAAGGCAAATCATAAACTCGATGGATGCAAAGCCCGGTTCTGACGAAAGCAAGATAAGGCATGATAAAAAACAGAATTATAAATCATAAAACAAAGTAGGATGAAGAAAATATTGACGGTTGGTGTTTACGATCTTCTGCATGTGGGCCATGTGGAACTGTTCCGTAAGGCAAAGTCTTTGGGAGATTATCTTATTGTGGCAGTACAAGACTCTAAGGATGTAGTCAAGTTCAAGCCCGATGCCAAGCTGGTGTACAACACAGAACAACGCTGCTACATGGTGCGTGCCATCAGATATGTGGATGAAGTAGTGGTTTATAAGAATGTGAAGGACATTGTGAAGCAAGTGGACTTTGACATCTTTGTGGCTGGTCCTGACCAAACCCATGCAGGCTTTCAGGCTGCTTTTGAATATTGCAGGGAAGCAGGCAAGGAAGTGATGTTGCTTCCACGAACCGAAGGCATTTCTTCGTCTGAACTGAAGGAGATAATTGCCAGCATGTAGAAACCTTGCTAGAAAGCTTGCTTTTTTACGACCTGCACGGAAACGTGGAATTTTTGGTGCAAGCATCCGAAATAAGC
>CAVISR010000093.1:0-9952 GCA_963645405.1 Acutalibacteraceae bacterium | reverse complement strand
AAAACAGGACGCCTGTCATCTTGCAAGCCCATACTGACATGGTTCCGCAAGCCGACAGCGACAAGAAACACGACTTTCTGAAAGACCCTATCGAGCCCATCATCGACAACGGCTGGGTTCGTGCCAACAGAACCACTTTGGGGGCAGACGACGGCATCGGCGTATGTGCAGCCCTGGCCTGCGTCACTACGGAAGGCGTTGAACACGGCCCGCTTGAAATCCTCGTGACTATTGACGAAGAGACGGGCATGACGGGAGCTTTCGGCCTTAAAAAAGGCTTTGTGAAAGGCAAGATCCTCATCAACCTCGACTCTGAAACCGAGGGTGAGATTTTTATCGGCTGTGCCGGCGGCCTGGACGCCAACTTTGACAGAACCTATACCACGATGCCTACTCCGGCAGCAATGAAAGGCTATCAGATGAACGTGTCGGGACTTCACGGCGGCCATTCCGGCATGGACATCAACCTCGGGCGCGGCAATGCCAACAAGATAGCCGTCCGCTTCATCACTCGTGCCATCAAGCAGTTTGGCGCATGCCTTGCTTCGGCCACGGGCGGAAGCCTTCGCAACGCCATTCCGCGCGAAGCCTCTGCCGTGCTGGCAGTGCCTGCAGCCAAGGCTTCCGAATTTGAGGCCTTTGCCCACACTTTTGAGCAGACCGTCAAGAACGAATTTGCCGCCACGGAGAAAGACATGGCCGTGAAGATCACGGCGGTTGACACCCCGAAAGAGGTTATCGAAACCAAAGCGCAGAACCAGTTCCTGAATATGCTCTTTGCCATCCCTAACGGTGTGCTCCGTATGAGCGACTCTATGGAAAACCTTGTTGAAACCTCGAACAACCTGGCTGCTTTCAAGGCCGAAGACGGCAAGATGAGCGCCATCTGCCTGCTCAGAAGCTCTGTCAACAGCGCCAAGGATGCGCTCGGCGACAGAATGACCGCCATTGCAGAACTTGCCGACTGCCACATCGAGCTTACCGGCGCCTATCCAGGATGGAATCCCAATATGGAGTCTTCGATTCTGAACATCTGCCGCAAAGTGTATGTCGAGAAATTCAACAAGCAACCCAAGATCATGGCCATCCATGCCGGTCTTGAATGCGGACTCTTCGGAGCTTGCTACCCCGACTGGGACATGGTGTCGTTCGGGCCAACGATCCAACACCCCCACTCTCCTGTAGAGCGTGTCAACATTGAAAGCGTAGGCAAATTCTTCGACTTTATCGTTGCCGTGCTCAAGAACATTCCTGTAAAGTAGCGCTCACAACTACACAGGACACGACGAAAAACGGCGCGGACTTGCCGTGCCGCGAGTTACGGGCGGAGTTTTTGGACTCCGCCCATTTTTTGCTATTTTTGCCGCCAAATCACAAAAGCATGAACGATACGATATGTGCCATCTCTACGCCTGCCGGACTTGGGGCCATTGCCGTGGCAAGGACCTCCGGAGCGCAGGCTTTCGACCTCGCTGCAACGCTTTTCAAAAACCCCGACATATTCCTCAAACTTCCGCCAAACCAGGCCAAATATGCGGAAATCTATGATGGCGACCGACTTTTAGACCAGGTGGTAGCGGTAAAATATGCCGCTCCGCACACTTATACCGGCGAAGACCTTGTGGAAATATCGTGCCATGGTTCGCTTTACATACAGCACCGCATTTTGGAAATGCTCATCGAGCGCGGTTGCCGTATGGCGTTGCCTGGCGAGTTCACGCAGCGCGCCTTTGTGAACGGCAAACTCGACCTGCCGCAGGCCGAGGCTGTCGCCGACCTGATAGCGTCGCAGTCGGAAACGGCGCACAGGCTGGCAGTCAACCAACTGAAAGGCGGCATCTCCAAAAAACTGCACCGCTTGCGTGACGAACTCGTCGAACTCTCGTCCCTATTGGAACTCGAACTCGATTTCAGCGAAGAGGATGTGGAATTTGCCGACCGTGAAAAACTAAATGCCATACTCATATCCCTGCAAGACGAAACGCAGCATCTGATTCGCTCGTTCAAGTTGGGCAATGCCATCAAGAACGGCATCCCCGTGGCCATTGCCGGAAAGCCCAATGTGGGCAAGTCAACGTTGCTGAACGCACTGCTGCAGCACGAGCGCGCCATCGTGTCTGACATTCCCGGCACCACCCGCGATACCGTGGAGGACACCTTCACCCTCAACGGCACGCTGTTCCGATTCATCGACACCGCCGGCATCCGCCGCTCCGACGACCGGCTGGAAAACATCGGCATTGAGCGCACCTACCAAGCTGTCGGCAACGCGGCCGTTGTCTTGTATATGACCGATGCCGCCCACGACACCGCCGAAACGGTGCGTAGCGAAGTGGAAGAACTGAAAAGCCACGTCAACATGGAGGGCAAACTGCTTCTGCTCGTGGCCAACAAAATAGACCAAACGACTGGCACGCCAACCGACTTAAGCGACATCGGCGAAACCGTATATATATCAGCCAAGCAGCAGACCCATATCCACGACTTGGAGCAAAAGTTGATGTTATTTGTGGAAAAGTTTCAGTTGCAAGACCTTACACTCATCACAAACGAGCGCCACTATGCCTTGCTGACGGACATTCATACCGCCGTGGAACGTATGCAGGAGAACATACGTGCGGGCATCACGGCTGACTTGCTGGCCGAAGATGTACGCACGGCGCTCTTTGCCCTCGGCAACCTTACCGGCACCGTATCAACAGATGACATCTTGGACAACATATTCGGCAAGTTCTGCATCGGCAAGTAATTCGCTGCAAAGAAAGCCCCACTATCTGCAAATAAAATCTCGAAAACTCTTGATATACAAAGTTTTTCGCGAAATTTTATTTGCAGATTTTCTATGGTAAAGTTTCTTGTTTATCACTTTTTTGTTGTATCTTTGTCCCCAGATTGTCCCCCGAATGTGTCCCGAGGGACAAAATCTGTCCCCCGATTGACGTGTTTGTCCCCCGTCTTTTTGAGGACTGAAAACATGGTTGGGACATGCAAAAACTAGAATAAGATGGAGACGAAGAAACAAACTCAGAAGGAACCTGTGAAACTGCGTGAGAAGAAGCTTGCCAACGGCAACGTCAGCCTTTACCTTGACATCTACAGAAACGGCAAGCGACAGAAAGAGTACCTCAAGCTTTACCTTATCGACGCCAAGACTCCTGCAGAGAAGGAGCAGAACCGGCAGACCCTTGCCACGGCACAGTCCATCAAAGCCAAGCGGCAGATTGAGATGCAGAACGGCGAGTATTCCTTCACCAAGCAGTTCCAGGAAGACACTCCTTTCCTGGAGTATTATAGAAAGATGTGTGAGGACCGCCACAAGAACCCCGACTCACAAGGCAACTGGGGAAACTGGCGCAGCTGTCTCAAGTACCTCGAAATCTACTGCAGCGAGAAGACAACCTTCCGTGATGTAACGCCGGAGTTCGTGAAAGGCTTCAAGAACTTTCTGAACACCACAGAGAAGGACACCCACAAGCGCACACGCCATACGGAGCGCAGTACATTCCAGGGCTTGTCACAGAACTCGAAAGTGTCCTACTTCAACAAACTGCGTGCTTGCATCAACCAGGCTTACGAGGAGCGCATCATCCCTACCAACCCTCTCCGTGGCATCGAAGGCTTCAAGACTGCCGACGTGAAGCGTGACTACCTTACCTTGGAAGAAATCAAGGCATTGGTTGCCACACCGTGCAGTTACCCCTGTCTGAAACGCTCGTTCCTCTTCTCCTGTCTCACTGGACTCCGCAAGAGCGACATCGAGAAACTCACTTGGGGAGAAATACAGAAGCAGGGCGAGTATACCCGTATCATCTTCAAGCAGAAGAAGACCGGCGGTCAGGAATACCTCGACATTACCCCACAGGCAGAAAAGTATCTCGGCGAGAGAGGACAGCCCGACGAACTCGTGTTCTCAGGTTTTGTCTATGGTTCGCAGACCACATTGGAGTTGCGCCGTTGGTGCATGGGAGCCGGCATCATGAAGGAAATCACCTTCCACTGCGCCCGTCACACCTTTGCCGTGTTGATGCTCGACCTTGGAACTGACATCTACACGGTGTCCAAACTCCTCGGTCACAGAGAACTCGCCACAACCCAAATCTATGCCAAGATACTCGACCGCAAGAAGCAGAGTGCAGTATCGCTGATTCCCGATTTGGAATAACCGTCACCTTATATATTATATAGAGAGCAATGAACAGACAACAAGCCGCTATCAAGATAGCAACGGTCAATCGGTTCATCAAGCAGTTGAACTATTGGAGTGCGCTGGGTGAAAGCATTCACCCGGCTGCATTCGGCGACGACATCTATTCCATGAGTTCGTGGGTGAAGGAAATCCAGGCTTACCTGCGTACCGACGATGATGTTTCTCTTTTGGTGGATTTGATAGAATGTGTCGGCGACATTTCGGTAATAGACGAATATCTCGGCAAACACCACCGTATGGAAGAAATCTTGCGACAGTCGTTGATGGGCTTGTCACGTACAATGAAGGAATTGCTTGCCGAGTGCCAGGAACTGCGCAAAGAGATGAAGGGCAGTTACTCCATGCTGCCCGATGCCCTGTACGATGACAAAGCCATCGACCTGTTGGAGCGTGCCGTAAATGCCGGCATCCTCGACAAGGACTTTCAACCCACAGACAAAGCCAACTACAACAACCTGAAGATTATTGCCTATGCCATAGCAAAGACAATGAAGTTTGACAAGCACCACATCTACTGCTATTGCGAGGAGATGTGGCACAAGCGCCTGTCTCCCGTCATGCTGCCGACCTATCAGACGGAGTCGTACCAGGAAGCAATGGACCTGTTTCCCGAAGTGGACTTTTCAGACCTTCTCAAAGACCATGAGCCAATGGTATTCAACTGCCCGTTCGACGACGAGCGCAAGGATGCGCTGCGCCGTGCCTTGGCGCAAAACGGCTATATCATGCGCAATGTGACCCTGAAGCAGTTCAGTGCCATCTTTGACAAGGACAAGTTCAAGACACCCGTCAACTGGCTCAAAGACCAGAGGTCGTTCAGTGTCTTCGTCAAACTGGGACTTGGCCCTACCAACAACAAGAATCTCTGGCTCAAGGCAGTCTCTTGTTTCAACATCAACGGCAAGCGTCCCCACAAGGGAAGCCTGTCTACCGGCTACTCGCTGCTCGAAAGAACCCATGCATTGGATAGCTACGATACTGTCCTTGTCGCCATTTGCAAAGCATACAACGCAAAGGAAAACAGCTGTGCCGAACTCAACGGCATAGCCATGTCAAACCATAAAAATAAAAAACAATGAGTAGAAAGAACACTTCACTCATCTCTCTTTTTGGAGGTGAGTGACACGCAGGAAGTGCGGATTATCCGCCCCTACGTAGGTAATGACGGACTCGTCCGTCTGGTTTCAGAAGCACGTGAGTTGTACGTGTATGAGGTGGTCAACCTTGGGAAGACCTATGCCCGTTACATCAACGACCTTCTGAGTTTCATCAATTTTCACGACTCCACGGATGCCTACAGCAAGAACTGGCACGCCCGGAACGTGCAGATTCTGACAGTACTGCTCCGCAAGCACAAGGCATTCGTGAAGCACTACTTCACCCAAGACAAGTTTTCTGACGAAACCGTCAGAGAGATGCTTGTACGTTTCAACCATGGAGACGTGTCCGTGCCTCAATCCGGCACAGACCAGTCGCCATCGACTTCCCCAAACACCGCCGACCAGAATTCAGGCGGTGCGTCTTCGCGCCATCATATTCCGTCCGCTATTGTAAGCCTCATTGTCCACTGTGCCAATGAGGCTGAATTGTTTCTGGAGGATGTGACTACGGAGCATTTTGACGCCTATCATGCCGGCACGCTGCAGCATCCTCTGCAGGCCAAGCGCAATGTCGAGGTGGTTGAGTTCTTCAGCTATCTTGCAGACAGAGAACTCGTCCTTCCCACCTGGCAGCATATCATTGACAGGGAGAAACTCATCGTCAGTGCTTCAGGGCACCGTCATCTCACCAAGGCGGTCATGGCCGCAACGAAGAGCCGTCTCTCAAGACTGCCGGACGGGTGCAACATCATGCGCATCGTTGACATCATTGACCACTATATAAAAGAACACAGACTCGAACTTTTCGATTAAAGGAATCGGCGTTTGTTAAGAATGATGTTAAGACTCATGTTAAGCCTTAACAACCAGTCTTTCCAGACCGCCTAACATACTGTAATTTTGCCCTCCGTAACCGGTTGCTACGGAGGGCATCATTGTTTCTCCGCCCATTGTAAAACAAGAAAAGACATCGTAAAATGAGACAAAAGAAACCATATTTTATAAGTCTGTCTTCCGATATGGTGGACAGAATAGAGAAGTCGTTGACGTTGATAGCAGACCAAAATCTTCCTTACCGCATCAGCGTGATCGAGGAACAGTTGAAGACACTGGACAGCGTGGAGGAACTGACCGCCCGTCTGGATGCCATAGAGGAATCAAACTGGATGAACAAGGATGTCCTGACCTCTGCAGAGGCGGCAAAGTTCCTCGGCTTCAAGATGAGTTACTTGTACAAACTCACTGCCGACAACCGCATCCCGTTCTACAAGCCGAGCGGCGGCAGCATCCTGTTCTGCAAGCAGGAACTCGTGGACTGGGCCAAGTCCAATCCTATTCCGACTAGTGTAAAATACTAAAGCTACCCCCTTATGAACAAGAAAGATTTGACAGAATTTCTGGACCGCATCGAGGCTGCCCGTAACTTTGTGGAAGGCCCTGAATACCACCTTTTGCGCAAACAGTCTCTTGAGACATGCAAGTTCTTCGAACGTTTCGGAAGCATCAATGACATCATAGAGCATGTGCGCATGCTGGAAGAACGCGTGTACATCATCAAGGAGTTCCTCACGCTGGATGAAGTGGCGATGTATCTGCAGGTGAGCAAGCACACCGTTTACAAACTTACCTCGGCCAACGAGATAACATTCTACAAACCCAATGGCAAGACGATATTCGTCCGCCGCACAGATCTGGAAGAATGGATTGGGCGCACTCCCTACCGCTCCAACTATGAGCTGCAGCGTCAGGCAGACCTGCTCGCCTACCAGATGGAGAAAGACCACAAGCGTTCTGAAGACTCAAAGAAGAAAGGAGGCGAGTTATGAACGACATCACAGACCTGTTCGACAACAAGCGCATCGACAAGGTGCGCTACGACTCCCTTCTGAAACACTTCAAACTGCTCGTCACTGAGGATTATGAGTTCCCTCCCGAGATAGTCAAGGTGGACGGCACCACCATTGCCACCATCGGTAACTTCAGTGCATCAACGGGCAAGCCGAAGAGCAAGAAGACCTTCAACGTTTCGGCGATTGTCGCCTCGTTTCTGTCCGGCAAGGAGGTTCTTCGCTATAAGGCATTTGTACCGCCCAACAAGCGCCGGGTGCTCTACATCGACACCGAGCAGAGCAAATGCCACTGCCATAAGGTGCTGGAGCGCATCCTGCGCCTGGCAGGACTGCCCACCAACGAGGAGTGTGACCTCATCGACTTCTTCGTACTCCGCGAATACAGTCCCGACCAACGCCGCGACATCATCAACTGGGCACTGCACGAGGAACGCCACTATGGACTTGTCGTCATCGACGGCATCCGTGACCTTATCCGCGACATCAACAGTCCGAGCGAGTCTCTCGACATCATCAACGAGCTGATGCGCTGGTCCAGTTACTACGAGCTGCACATCCACACCGTGCTCCATCTCAACAAGGGTGACGACAACACCCGTGGTCACGTCGGTACAGAGTTGAACAACAAGGCAGAGACGGTGCTCCAAATCTCGAAGTGTGCCGAGAACGGCAATATCAGTGAGGTGAAGGCCATGCACATCCGTGACAAGGAGTTCGCTCCTTTCGCCTTCCAAATCGGCAACGATGCTCTGCCTTACCTTGTGGAGAACCACGAGTTCAAGTTGAGCAAGCGCGAACGTACCGCTCCGCTCACGTCGCTTGGTGAGGAGCAACACCGCCAGGCTTTGCAGATTGCCTTCGGCGAAACGGAGAGTATGGGCTACCAGCAACTCATCGAAGCACTCCGCAAGGGCTATCAGGAGATTGGTTACACCCGTGGACGCAACACGATGGTCAACCTTGCCAAGTTCCTGTTGCAGCAGAATGCTCTCGTCAAGAACGACAAACAGTACTCCTATAACCCCGACTTCACTCTCCAATCATAGGTTTAGTTTGGTTGGGGTATATATAAGGTAAGTATGCACTAAACCCTTTTCACAACATATTTTGCAATTATGACTATAGAAGAAGCAAAACAAATCCGGATAGTTGACTGGCTTGCGGCGCAGGGTTTCAAGGCGGTCAAGGTACGTGGTGCAGGCCATTGGTACTGTTCGCCATTGCGTCAGGAAAGCCATCCGTCCTTCAAGGTGGACGACTACAAGAACGAGTGGTATGACTTCGGCACAGCCCAGGGCGGCGACATCATAGACCTTTGCAGGCTGATGTTCAACCTCGGTTCTCTTTTCGAGGCAATGCAGCATCTTGCCGGCTGCTCCAATGTCTCGGAGATGAAGGTCAATCCCAAGACCCAGTTGTACAAGTCCATCGAACAGAAGATGACGGACATTCAGGTTATCCCGTTGAGCAACTATGCGCTCCTCTCCTATCTGCGCTCCCGTGGCGTGGATACGGAGATCGGAAGGATGTACTGCCATGAGGTTCACTACCGCTATTACAAGAACAGGTACTTTGCCATAGCCTTCAAGAACCTCTCCGGCGGTTATGAAATCCGCAATGCGTATTTCAAGGGATGCATATACCACAAGGATATAAGCGTCCTCCACCACTTGAACGGCGAAAAGCAGAAAGGCTGCTGCCTGTTCGAGGGCTTCATGGATTTCCTGTCCTATCTGACGCTTGCCAAGCGCGGCACCGATTATAGGATGGCCTTGAACGAGCCTTGTGACTTCATCGTTCTCAACTCTGTAAGCAACCTGAAAAAGTGCTACGCATTGCTTGACTCCTATACTACCATTCATTGTTTTCTTGACAATGATACGGCTGGCAGGTGTGCTACGGCATCCATCAAATCCATCTATGAGATGAAGACTATCGACGAGTCTTTCCGCTATGCAGACTATAACGACGTGAATGACTATTTGTTGAACAAAAAGCGGTAATCTGTTCTATCTCTGATGTATAGTTCATTGATTAAACCTTTTGTTCGACCCTTTTGTGATGATTGCAGCCAATGTCTTGTTGGTTGCAATCGTTGCTTTTATACCTACTGCTGTCATTTCTCTTGTAGTAACTTCCTCTTATTATGTAACCATCGTCCTTCCTGGCTTGAGTAAGAATTGTGTTGCAAAGGTACATATTGTGCCTCAGCCTGTCAAGGTCGGTGCCCTGTGGGTTCATTGGCAAAATCTCCACCTCGGTTGCACGGAGGTAGTATTTGGCCATGAAACCTTGCCTGGCAGCGTCACAACACCTTTTGCGGCAACATAATTTTTAGTTCAAGCCCGAAAGTAGCTGATGCTACAATAGGGAAAAGTAAAATTCAAAATTCTGAAACGCTATGGCAAATTACGCTACAAACATCTTCTTCGCAAGCACGGAGAACGAGAGTGACCTCAACCGCATCGAAACCTTCTTGGACGAGAAGTTCGAAGTGTGCTACCTTGAGCAGAACGACGGCTGCATCGATGCCGAGTTCGAGAGCCGTTGGGACTTTCCCGAGGAACTGATGGACGAGTTGGTTGCATCCTTGGAGAGCAAGGACACCATCTACATCCGAGTGCTCACCCACGAACTCGCCAACGAGTATGTGAGTTTCCGCATCTTCAGTGATGGTGAGTGGGACATCCGTTACTAACCCAATAAACGAAGGAAAGTATGTTCAGTTACGAGGAGTTGACCGAGATTATCGGTTGCAGTTGCACACTGCTGATGCCTTACAAAGGTTGGTATGA
>CAVISR010000092.1:0-9999 GCA_963645405.1 Acutalibacteraceae bacterium | reverse complement strand
CATCGACGCTTACGTGGAGAAGGTGAAGAACAAACTGAAGGAGGCCGAATAAGGCGGCTGAACAAACGCAAAAAACAGACATCCGAACCAAATAACTCAGAGAGCCGCGGAAACGCGGCTCTCTTTTTCTGACTGGAAAGAATTATTTCCCTGGTCAGAGAAATAAGAATTCCCAGTTGGATGAATAAAACGGGGCATATGGAAGCCTCAAAAAAGCTCCTGGCATATGGAAGCCTCAAAAAAGCTCTTCCTAAAAGCTCAGCCCACATGACATTCTTGAATTCTATCTCCTTGTCTTCACGGTGGTGTTCACCTGGTGGTCGTACGAGCGGTATTCGTCAATCGGGATTTCCACGTCGGGCTCCTCAAGGTGGGTGTCGTGTGGCAGGCGGAAACGCAGGTACTTGATGCTGAGTCCGCGTGCCAGCCACATCTGCTCATAGTAGGTCTGGATTTGTACCAGTGGCGAATCCTCTGCCGCAAATGGGGAATGATAGAGGTCGTCGGTCCAGCACTCCAGCTCGAGTCCGTTGTGGAGTGCCATCAGACGCGTGTAGGTTGCCATGAAGTTGGAGTCGGTCTTCAGATGTATCAGTCCGCCGTCGACAAGGAACTGCCTATAGCGCTCCATGAAGAATGTGGACGTGAGCCGTCTCGACACTTTCTTCATCTGCGGGTCGCTGAACGTGAGCCATATCTCGCTCACTTCGTCGGGTCCGAACACTTCGTGGAGAAACTCGATGCTGGTGCGCACAAAGCCCACATTGTCCATCCAGTCTGCCAGTGCCTGTTTGGCTCCATGCCACATGCGGGCACCCTTGATGTCGATGCCTATGAAGTTGATGTCGGGAAAGCGGTGAGCCAGTCCCACGGTGTATTCACCGCGTCCGCACCCCAGTTCCAACACAATCGGATGGTCGTTCCCGAAGAACTCTGCTCCCCACTTGCCCTTGAGGGGGCAACCACTCTCGCGCAGCATGGCATAGGGATATTCCCTTACCTTTGGATTGGCTGCCATGTCTGCAAACTTCACTAGTTTTCCTTTTCCCATAATACAATTTTCTGGGATGCAAAGATAGCAAATAAATACGGACAGAGCATGCTCTAGGGGTATAAAAACGAGTTTAGTGCCTAATTATTTGGTAGTTTCGCAGAAAAGTCGTAACTTTGCAGCCGAAATGTTAGTCCTACATGGACAAAAGAATTGAAATGTAAAAAAGGCTTTATGCCTGGGCGGTGTGATGCCGCAATGAATGAGATGTATAATATGAAAAGAAATTTATGTGCAAGCCTTTGTTCAGCTACACATGCTGTAAGGCTGACAATGATTGTCGTTCTAAGCGCAATCGCCATCGGTATGAAAGCGCAGACCTACACGGGCAATGCCTCGTATTACGGTCCCGGATTCCACGGACGCAAAAGTGCGAACGGAACTACTTATAATATGTATAAGTTTACGTGTGCACACAAAACTCTGCCCTTCGGCACCAAACTCAAAGTGACAAACCTGAAGAACGGAAAGACAACTGTGGTGGAAGTGACCGACCGCGGACCTTATGCCAAAGGCAGAATCATCGACCTCTCCAAAGTGGCAGCAGCACAGATTGACATGGTGAAGTCGGGAGTGGCTCGGGTGAGAATAGAAGTATTGAAGAAAGAACGCTCTGAAAACCGTGCCCAGCTCATACTGACTGAGCCGGAACATCACGACGAATTCAAGTCGAAAGTGCCGGTGGGCAACACCACAGCCCAGTGGTCGGAGACATTCAGATAGAGAAATATGCCTGTGAAGGCAAACTTAATTGGTTGTAATTTTAAATTTAATTTTAATGTGAATGAGCCCTTTTGCGTCAAGCAAGAGGGCTTTTTCTTTGAACCAAGTCTGCCTTTCATCGGTAAAAGTACAGCGAGCATAGTCAGCGAAGTCCAAAATGTTTTTATTCTTGCGGAACAACTGTTTTTATTCTTGCGGAGCCTGAATGGCTGATCCGCCGTATTTCTCTTTATAATGTGATAGGGCTTCATGAATATCGTTGTTCCATCCGTAGGTTTCAGGAAAAACAAACAGATGTTCGCATGTCGATGGACAACCGCTCGTATTGCGGCGGACAACCGGACGTATGTCGATGGACAACCGGACGTATTGCGGCGGACAACCGGACGCAAGAAACCAGACAACCGGTCGTGGAACTATAAGCCAAAACCCACATCGTTTTCTATAGCTTGTGGAACTTGAAGTCGTTTATAGGCTTTATGCATATTGCAGTCGGTTGTCTCAATGCTCACTCACACAATATTCGGCAGATGCGGTCTTGTAGTGTGCGCCCTTCGGCTGCTTTCTTCAGACTGTTGCTGATGATGGAGAAAGCCAACATGTGACCATTGGCAGCAGTCAGGTAACCTGCAAGCGAACTGACTCCAGTCAGCGAACCGGTCTTTGCATGTATATTATTTAATGTCTTGCCTGTCTTCATCCGGTTCTTCAGCGTACCATCGACGCCTGCCACAGGCAATGACTCGTAGAGCGGACTGAACACTGAACCACCTTTTTTATATGCATGGCGCAACATCGACACTTCGGCAGCAACGGTTGTGTAGTTGTAGAAAGACAGTCCGCAACCATCGACAATCCTGATGTCGGAAACGGAAACACCGGCAGCTGCTGCCACATCCTCAACCACAGTCTTACAGTCCTTCCAGCCCACATGTTTCTTCGTGTCGGCAGCAAGCTGGTAGAACATTGACTCTGCATACAGGTTGTCGCTTTCCTTCATCATCCGTGGAAGGACGTCGCCTATCGAGTGCTTGATGGAGCAGACAAGTGTGCAGGAGTCGCTTGCCAGGCAATCGCCGATTCCGCATCCTTGTACGCTTATGCCACTGTCTCCGAGCTTATGTCGGAGAGCAAAGAGAAACTCTGCCGCAGGGTTGTATTTGTTTATCCTGTCCTTAGTGCAGAGATAGGCATCACCGCCCATGCTCAGTGGTGTGAGCATGGGTTGTTTGTCGTCCCAGCACCAGCCGTTGCCAAGCATCACGGTGTCTTTCATCGAGAGGTCGGCAACAAGCATTCCTTCGATGCGGCTTATCCCAAGGTTCTTGATGGATGATGCCATTTCCTCCATGCTTGATGCATCGAGCTTTGGGTCAAAGTCGCCGACAACGTAAATATTTCCATTCAGCACGTTTTGCCCAAGTGTGTCGGTGCTGATGCTTCCTTTTGCATACACCGATGTGGTGTAGCAATGGCGTGCGCCCAACTTGTCGAGGGCAGCGATGGCAGTGAACAGTTTTTGGGTTGAGGCTGGATGCAACTGCTTTTGCTGGTTGTAGGCAAAGACAAGTGAATCGGTCGTAAGGTCGAACACGTATATGCCTGTGGTGTAGTAGCTGCCGTCCGCTTCGCCTGCAATATGCTGCAACTTCAGCTTCACAGAGTCTGCCCACGACAGCTCGATGGAATCATTCCCGGTGCTTGCATCCATTTGCTCTTGTGCCGATATCGGTGAACTCGTCGTGAACAATAGCAAAAGGGCAAGCATACATGTGTTTGTAGTGATATGACTGACTGGTCTCATTTTCTTTCTCTTCCTTTGAGTGAGTGTTTGGCTAAATACTTGTTGAACTGTTCGTAGAATAAGTCCTCGTTATTCGGAAAGACACTCAGGTTCTTGTCTCCGCTGTACCAGATGATGGTGTAGTAAACCTCGTATGCGCCAAAGAAGATGTTGCGGGGAAAATGTTGGATGGCATCTACCTCTGACCATGGAATCACGATGTCTTTCGACAGCCTTCCTCTGTGCAATACGAACGCATCTTCTGTGAGCCGGTATTCGGTGTGGATGCTCCGTTCAATCACCAGAAGCAGCAAAAGCAGCGACACTGCGATGAATATGCCGCTCTTGACCCAAATGAAATAAACGCTTACTATGAGCAACATGAATATAAGAATCCAATTGCCGACCCTTATCTTTGCCTGGAAAGTTCTCGTGGGAATCATACTACCTTACTTATCTTTTGTGCAAAGGTAATGCTTTTTTTTCTCTGAAGTGAGCCTTTTATCCGTCTTTTATGTAAAAATGAATTAATTCCTTTTGCCATTACCGCAATTTATGGTATCTTTGCACGACTATTCTTATGTAGGTTCATTTTAATTCGGATATTATGAAACGGATACTATTGATAATCAGCTGTTGCCTTGCCATGGTTGCAGGACTGAATGCGCAGACACTCGAACAGAAGAAGATTTGTGCATTGAAGTGGACTCTCCAGCAAGCGTTCTACAACAAGTCTGAGGGACAGCAGATAGCACATCTTGATGTCACGGAGTTCAAGTCATTCAGTGACTTCCAGAAGAACAAGACCGTCAGTGCAGCCATAAAGAAGATTACTGACACCACGGAGCAAAACCGTGTCAACAGAATCATAAAGGCTACATCTGCCAGCGATGTTGATTCCAACGTCCCCTCTTCAGCAAGCAAGGAATACAAGGCTGATGTAGAGAAAATCAAGACGCAGGGCTCGACCGCAAGCGAAGAAACAGAGGAAGAAAACTCAGAAACACAAGAGCAGACGGAAGAGCAGAAACCAGCCAACGAAACGCCAGATATCCAGACTGTAGAAGAAGCTGCTGAAAACGAAGCAACTGAGCAGCCAGCAGAACAACCGGCAGAAGAGGCAACTAACGATTCCACCGAAGGAATGACATTCTGGGAAGTGGTCCTCATCTCGTTCGGACTGTATCTCATACTGACTGTCTGTCTTCTTTTGTTTCTCCGGTCAAGAAAAAATATGCGCAAGACTGAGGAGACAGTTTCAATGGAGCAGTACCGCTCTGAACGCTTGCGACTCATCGAACGCATCAAGGCAATGGAGATAGAGCTCGACAATGTCAAAGCCGCGCGTCAGGAGAAGAAGCCAAACAATGCACACGTAGCCCCAAAGCCAGCGGCAGAGGAAGTGAAACCTGCAGTTGCGGCTGAGGTGGCAGAACCGGCAAAGAAGGAAGCTGGAGCAGCTGCAGCAACAGCAGCTGCAGCAACATCTTCAGCAACTGCGGCTACTGAGACCCATAATCCAGTGTCCCAGTCTCTGTTCGGTGACAATGATGCAACTGTTGCACCTGCCAAGCCTAAAGCACCGGCAGAGCCAGTGAAGCACCCACGTCCGAAGAACTACTCGGCAGTGATGTTCTTCCCCGTACCGGTCGACGGTGTATTCATGAACGGAAGCTCCGAAATCGAGGTAGGCACATCGCTCTATATGTTGAAGACAAATGACGATGCCACCGCCACATTCCAGATACTGAACACTCCTGAAGCCATCAGCTCAGCACTCGTGTCAATGGACACAATGGTAAAGCCTGCATGCAAGATACTCAATACAGTCAGTGCTCCAGTGGAAATCCTTGCGGAGAAACTGGGAACGGCTGAGAAAGTAGGCGACGGATGGAAAATAACAAATAAGGCTGTTGTACGATTGATCTAACAGCCAGACACGCCTTCATAGTTCAATGGATAGAACAAATCTCTCCTAAAGATTAGATCTGAGTTCGATTCTCAGTGGAGGTACAAAATTGAAGACAATATGACATTCACGGAAATCTGTATTCCAATATTCGAACAGACAATCAAGGATTATCATCTCAAGGATGACGTCGACCAGGACATCAACAATCCGTATGACAGGGGAACAATTGAATACGACCTCTATGTAAAGAACTGGATTGACACCGTTCAGTGGCATCTTGAGGATATAATACGTGACCCCCACATCAAACCTACTGTAGCATTGGAGATAAAAAGACGTATCGACAAGAGCAATCAGGACAGGACTGACCTGGTGGAACGCATCGATTCCTATTTCCTTTCTTACTATGGTGAGGTGAAGCCACAGGCAGATGCTACCATCAATACAGAAAGTCCGGCTTGGGCAATCGACCGTCTGAGCATTCTCCTGCTGAAGATTTATCACATGCAAGAGCAGGTTGACCGTACCGATGCCACACCAGAGCATAAAGCCACTTGCCAGAGGAAACTGAATGTCTTGTTGGAACAGAAACAAGATCTCTCAACGGCTATCGACCAACTGTTGGATGATATAGCAAACGGAAGGAAGTATATGAAGGTCTACAAACAGATGAAGATGTACAACGACCCAAGTACAAATCCGGTGCTATATGCAAAGAAGTAAGGTTTGGAACGGCTACTGATAATAAGGTTTTCTGCAATGGGCGATGTCGCAATGACAGTGCCCGTTGTCTATTCATTGTCCAAACAATATCCGGAACTCAACATCACAGTGCTCACCAACAAGCGCCTGACACCCTTCTTCGCATGGATGCCAGCCAATGTCAATGCAGTCGGTGTGGACTTGAAGTCGTACAAGGGTATAGCCGGATTAAACAGATTATATAAGGAGTTGAAAGCTATGGATGTCGATGCTGTGGCAGACATCCACGATGTGTTGCGTACCAAATACCTCCGGCTCAGATTCAAGATTGGCGGCAAGAAGGTTGCAATCATCGACAAGGGACGGAAGGAAAAGCATGAACTTATCGGTCACGGGACAGGCCATGCACCGTTGAAACCGATGACAGAACGCTATCGCGAGACATTCCAACGGCTTGGCTTCGACTTCCCTCTCACGTTCAAATCGCTCGACATAGACCAGTCGCAATACTCTGCCATAGATGATTTCATCGGAGACGAGACGAAACCATTGGTGGGTATTGCCCCTTTTGCAGCCCATCCAAGTAAGATTTATCCGTTGGACGAGATGCATCGTGTTGCCGACATGCTTGCGAACGATGGCAACCAAGTGTACCTGTTCGGAGCTGGCAAGGAAGAAACAGCTGTGCTCCAGTCGTGGGAGAGAGAGGGCATAACGTCCGTTGCCGGTAAACTCGGCGGACTGAAGAACGAACTGATGCTGATGAGTCGGCTGAAGGTAATGATATCGATGGATTCAAGCAATATGCACATGGCAGCATTGACCGGAACCCATACCATCTCAATATGGGGAGCCACACATCCCAAAGCCGGTTTCATCGCTTGGGGACAGCCGTCCGATTCCATCATACAACTGCCTATGGCTTGTCGCCCGTGCTCCATCTATGGAAACAAACCATGCCATATAGGCGGATGCCCTTGCTTGCGCGACATCAAGCCAGAGCAGATAGTAGAACTTGCGAAACGGTATGGAGCTGAATAGACGACAGATTATTTCATACAGGATGCTCTATGCAGTCTTATATCTGGTGTCGATGATACCATTAAGGCTGCTGTACCTTATGTCCGACATCGCCTGTCCGATTGTCAACCGTTACTATAGACGCAATTTGGTACGGAAGCAACTGGCAGAGGCCTTTCCCGAAAAGACGGCGGAGGAACGCAGGTCCATCGAACGTCGATTCTACCGTCAGTTCTGCGATTACTTCGTAGAGTTCATCAAGCAACTGTCCTTCTCGGAGAAATCGATGCGGCGGCACATGGTGTTCGAAGGATTCGATGAACTCGCCAGCCAACTCAATGCAGAGCGCCCGATATCGTTCGTCTATCTGGGGCATTTCGGCAACTGGGAATGGATAGCGTCACTTACCTACACTGCCGAGCAGTTCGGCGTAGCCTGCTCGCAAGTCTATCACCCGCTGTCCGACAAAGTATTCGACCGATTGATGACAGACGTCAGATGCAGGTACGGAGGTGAATGCATACCGATGCGCAAGACTGTGCGCAGGCTGATAAGGGCAAATATGGAGAAACGCCCGCTTGTGTGCGGCATGATTGCCGACCAGCAGCCTCGGTGGGACGCAATACATTACTTCACGCAGTTCCTGAACCACGAGTCAGCCGTTTTCATCGGAACTGAGGAGCTGGCAAAGAAGTTCAACTCGGTGGTCTATTATGCAAAGGTCACAAAGGTGAAGCGCGGTTATTACAAATGTCAGTTCATCCCGATGACATCCAACCCGTCAGAGATAGACAACTATAAACTCACCGACCAATATCTGCAGATGTTGGAGGAGGATATACGGCACACTCCGGAACTGTGGCTGTGGACACACAAACGATGGAGCCGAACTAAAGAGAAATGGCTGCAACGACAAAAGAAAAACCAGTAAAGAGAATCCGGGAAAGAGAATCCGGGAAAGGTAAAGAGTAAAGAGAAACCAGTCTGGTAAAGACGAGTCAGTATGGAGAATTAGTATGGAGAAGAACAACGATTATATGGGAATGTTTTGGACCTTTGCCAAGATAGGAGCCTTCACCCTTGGTGGCGGCTACGCAATGGTCCCGATTATGGAGAAAGAGGTGGTGGACAAACATGGATGGCTTTCGCGCGATGAATTCATGGATATACTCATCGTGGCACAGAGCACACCAGGTCTGTTTGCCATCAATATAGCAAGTCACATAGGCAACAAGAGCCGAGGCGTTTGGGGCGGTATAGTCGGGACTCTGGGTGTTGCCACTCCTTCCATCATTGCCATCCTGCTTATAGCAATGTTCTTCCAGGCATTCAAGGACAATATCTATATCGAGAAGATATTCATGGGCGTGCGCCCTGCAGTCGTTGCGCTGATAGCCGCACCATGCTTCTCAATGGCTCGCACTGCCAATATCAACCTCTCCAACATCTGGATTCCGGTTGTGGCATGTCTGCTTATATCCCTCTTCGACGTGTCGCCGATATGGATAATCATCGTGGCAGGACTTGCCGGTTTCATCCTTGGTCGGGTAAAGGCACACAGCAAATGAGGCGCACAACAAATAAGGCACATAATAAATAAGGTGTATGGCAAATCGGGGTTCATGGCAATGTTTCCCGACAGATAAGAGCACCCGACAAAAATAGTTTATAACAAACAGACGTACAACGCTTTCAACATCAGACAGACATGATATTTCTAAGGCTTTTCATTGTATTCTCCAAGATAGGTATTTTCAATTTCGGCGGTGGCTATGCTATGCTTTCGCTCATCCACAATGAAGTGGTAGAGAAGAACGGATGGCTCACATCGTCCGAATTCACCGATATAGTCGCCATAAGTCAGAGCACTCCTGGACCGATAGGCATCAACTGCGCCACATATACCGGGTATACGTCAGTGTTGCACGAGGGCTATCCAGAATGGCTTGCAATAGTAGGGGCTTTGGTGGCTTCCATCAGCGTTCTGTGGTTGCCCTTCTTGTTGATGCTTACGATAAGCAAACTGATGCTCAAGTATTCCAAGACAACCGTGGTGTCCGACATCTTCTCATTGTTGCGTCCAGCTATCATCGGTCTGATAGCCGCCGCCGCAGTGTTGCTCATGTCCGAGGAAAACTTTGGCAATCCATCCACCAACACCTTCCAGTTCATCGTCAGCATCCTCATCTTCCTCTTCTCGTTCGTAGGCACACGTTTCTACAAGGTCCACCCCATACTGATGATTGTGCTTGCCGGACTTGCCGGACTCATAATCTATTGATTGTTGGCTCGTGATCTATTGATTGTTGGCTCGTGATCTATTGATTGACACTTGCAATTTGCCGGGTTATCGCTCTGCCTTTCATTGATTGCCGGCTTCATTTCCGCCCACTCTCCTGCTCGCTCCGTCCGGATGGTGAGTCTTTTCCTTCAGGAAAGGATTTAGGAGAGTCTCCTTCTTTATATGAAATTAGTCATTCTAATACGACATTTTGAAGATATTTTCGAAGCTCCATTTCCACCATTCAAGTCACCCCTTACTAGCCCGTATATTTTCTCTGACTGGAAAAAACTTTTTTCCTGACTGGGAAAATAATTTTCTCTGACTAGGGACGTAGAACGGGCTGTTTGGGGGATTATTTATCTCTCACTGCAAAACATGAAAAATCTACCGATTTTAACATCTAACGATTTTATCGGGAGTGCAGTGTTTCAGCACGGATGGGAGTGTTGAAATAGAAGCCAGCATATATGCAAAAGACCCGCCCTGGTTCGCTGTTCTACGGGAAGCGTGGCGGATTCTGTTGC
>CAVISR010000091.1:0-11434 GCA_963645405.1 Acutalibacteraceae bacterium | reverse complement strand
TTCGCTTGCCCTGGGCTAGGTAATTGCTGGGCTTTCAGCCCGCATCGGCTCACGAGATGTAAATCCGAAACTTAAGTAAAATAACATTCTTCTATAAGTGTTTTAATAACCTTCTTCGTATAAGAGGAGAATTTAAAAAAAAGAATGTGACTTAAAAAATAAATATCAAGTTAATAACATAACATACCTATTATGATTAGACTAAGAAAATGGCTATTGGCTTTTCTGTTACAAACGTCCATGATGGCGTGGTCTCAGGACATCACCATCAAGGGAAAGGTTGTGGACAACACGAACGAGCCAATGATTGGCGTCACCGTCAGTGTGGATGGACATCAGCAAACAGGTGTCGTTACCGACTCAGATGGCAACTACAGCATCAACGTGCCTGCCAATGCAACTCTCAAATTCTCTTACATCGGCTTCGACGACAAGAAGGTATCTGTCGGCAACAAGACTACCGTCAATGTGACCATGCAAGAAAACAACACCGATTTGCAAGAAGTGGTAGTTGTCGGTTATGGCACACAGAAGAAAGCCTCTCTGACAGGTTCCATCGAAACGGTAAATGGCAAGGCACTTGACAGCCGTGCTGTCACCAACGTGGGTGTGGCCTTGCAAGGGCAGACTCCTGGTCTTGTAGTAACACGTAGTTCCTCTCGTCCTGGCAATGAAGGACTGAACTTTCAAATCCGTGGTGCGACATCTGTCAATGGCGGTTCTCCACTCATCATTATTGATGGTGTTCCCGCATTGAACAACGAGGCATTCAACAACCTCAACTCCGATGATATTGCGAGCATCACCGTACTGAAGGATGGCGCCGCATCAATCTATGGTGCCAAGGCTGCCAACGGTGCCATTCTTGTCACCACCAAGAAAGGTGACGGTAAGGTAAGCGTCAACTATAACTTCAACATGCGTTTCAACACACCAGGCATCACAACCTTTGCTCCTAACATGCAGGAATATGCCACGGTATGGCTGGAAGCGAACAAGGAAGAGAAAGTGCCTAACTGGTGGGGATGGCTCTCCGAGGAAAACATGCAGAAGATGGCTGCCGGATACGAAGGCATCTACTCCACCCAGTATTGGGGCGACATCTTCCTCGGAAATGCCAACCGCATGGACGAGCTTTTTGCCACACGTTTCTCCTATCAGCACAACTTCAGCGTCAGCGGTTCTACGGAAAAATCCGACTTCCGTATCTCGGGAGAGTATGCTGACAACCAAGGCAACTTGGCGGTAGCCTACGATGGTCAGAAGCAAATCAACTTACGTTTGAACTATGGCATCCAACTTACAGACTGGCTGCGTGTCGAGACTTCGGCTTCCATGATTAAGACCAAGACAAAAACGCCTTCTGTTCCTATGGATGTAACGATGTACGCATTCGACCCACCCGTATTCCCTGCCAAGAATCCCTACGGGCAATGGTATGCCAACTTTGGAAGTGTAGGCGACCGTTCTTCTATCGCCAGCCTTTCCGATGGAGGTACTGACACCAAAGACAATTTGCAGGCACGTCTCGATGCCAAGGCTATCTTTGACATTTGGAAAAAAGAAGGTCTCCAATTGGAGTTGATGGCTTCGTTCCAAAACCAAGAGTACCGCCGGGAAAAGTATATCATCCCTGTGGCTACCTACGACTGGTTTGGTAATCCTGCACAAAACACAGTGACAAACGCAACCCTGCAGTCGGTTAGCAACTACGGTTATCAGTCTTGGGCAAACAATAGCCTTTACCAATATTACTCTGCCCTTATGCGTTGGAACCACACATTTGCCAAGATGCATAAGGTTGCTGTGATGGCTGGCATCAATGCCGAGAAGAACAACAACAAGAATCTCTGGGCTGCACGCGAGACCTACTCTGCCACAGACGTATATGACATCAACCTTGGAGAAGGCGAACAGCGTAACAGCGGAGGCAAGAGCCATAATGGAACATTCTCCTACATTGCCAAAGTGAACTATAACTATGCCGATCGTTATCTCCTTGAGATTATGGCACGTCGCGACGGTAACTCCAAGTTTGCCAAAGGACACAAGTTCAAGAACTTTGCCTCTGCATCCGCAGGTTGGATCTTCACCGACGAAGAATTCTTGAAAGTGATTACCCCAGTGGTCAACTTCGGTAAGTTGCGTGCCAGCTACGGTAGCTCCGGCAACGATGTGGGTCTGGGCAACTACGACTACACCTCTACTATCTCGCAAGGCCAGTCTGTGCTTGGCAATCCTGCCCAGCTCGTTACTTCCTCCAGCTTGACCAACAGTGGACTTATCAGTTTGACACGTACATGGGAAAAGGTAGAACAGAAGAACGTGGGTATCGACCTCCACTTCCTCAACAGCCGCTTGACAGCCAGCTTCGACTACTTCGTAAAAGACAACAAAGGCATGTTGACCAATGTCACCTATCCGAGTATCCTCGGAGGTACAGCGCCCAAGACCAACAGCGGTCACCTGAATGTCAAGGGTTGGGAACTTACCCTCAGCTGGCGCGACCACATCAAAGACTTCAACTACGGCATTTCCTTCAACATGAGCAACAGCAAGAGTTTGCTGATGGACATGGAAGGCGCAGACACTTACTCGGCCGGAAAGAACAAGTCCGTAAACGGCTATCCTCTCAACTCGTGGTTTGTATATCGCACCGACGGATACTTTGCCAATCAGGAGGAAGTAGACCGCTACTATGCCTTGTATGGTGCCAAGGGAGGTGCATTGGCCAACGTTATGCAAGGCTCCACATATGAGCTTCGCCCGGGCGACACCAAACGTCTTGACCTCAACGGCGACTACATGATTACCGACAATGGAAGCCAAGACAGCGACTTGCAATTTGTTGGCGACGGCGACCCTCACTATGTATTCGGCATCAATCTGAACGCAGAGTGGAAAGGGTTCGACCTCACAGCATTCTTCCAGGGACATGCCAAGCAGATCATCATGCGTAGCGGATACATGGCTTACCCTTTCAGCACCCAGTACACCAACCAGAACGTCAACTTCGTTGGACAGACATGGACGGAGGAAAATCCTGACGCACGCTATCCACGTTTGACCTCTTACTATCAGAGAGCGCAGTGGAACTATGCCAACAATGATTTCATGTTGCAGAACAACCGCTATCTGCGCCTGAAATCCCTCATTATCGGATATTCTCTTCCAAAGAAGCTCATCCAGAAGCTCGGACTTCAGAAGTTCAGAGTCTATTTCTCTGGTGACGACCTGTGGGAAGCAACAAGCATCCAGGATGGTTACGACCCGGAAATGGGTGAGGCATCCAACTCCTCCGGCTATCCTTTTGCCAGGACATGGTCGTTCGGCGTAAACGTAACTTTCTGATCATAGAACAAAAACAATCGTAACTGAATAAAGACATGAAACGCAAAACCATATTAACGCTCTTGGCCACTGCGCTGTTGACCACCTCTTGCGAGAGTACGTTCCTCGACCTGGAGCCACTCGACCAGGAAACCGACGTGGTCTATTTCCAGAAAGCCAGCGATTTCAAGGCATATTCGACATCATTCTATAACTCACAGTTGTTGGGTTGGAACAGCATCTACAGATCTGCCTACTGCTATTTCGATGGTGCATCTGACCTCTCTTGCTACTTCAGCTATGACAGCGACCTGGCACATGGCACCATCTCCGTGCCAACCAGCGATGTGCGCTGGAGCAACCCTTACAAGTTTATCAGAACGTGCAACATCCTGCTTGAGCGCAGCCAAAGCTACAGCAATCAAAGCGAGATTTCTGAATACATCGGCGAAGCATATTTCTTCCGTGCTTACAGCATGTTCTGGCTGTTGAAGACTTTTGGCGGTGTGCCCATCGTGACGACCGTACTTGACACCGACAGTCCGGAACTCTATGGCGCACGCAACTCCCGCTATGAGGTAACCGACCAGATTCTCAGCGACCTGGACGACGCTATCAGCCGTCTGCCCCAAAAAGTCAGCAGTGACGAGTACGGCAGAATCACCTCTTATGCTGCGGAGGCTTTCAAGGCGCGTGTCCTTCTTTATGAGGCAACATGGCGCAAATACAACGGAACCTCTACCGACTTCGAGGGTTCTGCCGGTCCTGCCAAAGACCAAGTGAACGAGTTCCTCGACGAGTGCATCTCACTCTGTGATGACGTGATGACCAACGGTGGTTATTCTCTGTGGAACTACAACAGCAACGCAAGCATGAACAACATGAGTTCACGCTACTTGTTCTCCATCGAAGATGCCACCAGCAACCCTGCAGGTCTCGACAAGACAACCAACAAGGAGTTCATCATCGCCAACATATATGACCAGAGCCTCCGCCCCGGCGGCATGAACATCAACCAGACTGTGGGTTACTTCGCTGCAAGCCGTAAGTTCATGGACATGTTCCTGTGCTCCGACGGACTTCCCATACAAGTTTCAAAGAAGTTCCAGGGCTATGCAACCATTGGCGATGAGTTCAAGAACCGCGACTACCGCATGAAGTCGTACATCGACCAGCCATCGTCATCATTCACCCTTAGCACTGGTACTTCAGGCTATCCATCCCATAAGTTCTACGATGAGACTCCGGGTGTCATTGCAAAGAAAGAGTCTGCCAACTACCCTGTGCTTCGCCTTGGAGAAATTCTTGTCACCTATGCCGAGGCCTTGTATGAGCGCAACGGCGAGATTACCGATGCACAGCTCAACCGTTCCATCAACCAGTTGAGAGCACGTGGTGGCGTGGCAAACTTGACCAATAGTCTTGTTGAGAAGAACGGTCTGGACATGCTCACAGAGATTCGACGTGAGCGCACTGTAGAGATGTACATGGAAGGCTGCCGCTTCGATGACTTGAAGCGTTGGGGTACAGCCGAAGCAGAACTTAACGAGTCGCGCCTGGGAATGGTTGTCGGTGATGCCAGCTATCCCACCGACTTCCGTGATGCAGACGGCAATGCCACCAGCAAATACCAGCCAAACAAGTTTGTCTATGGCGAGGAAGATTACGAGTCGCCTGTAGGAACCGTGAAATGTGTCGCCCTGGACAAGAAGTCAAACTTCAACTTTTCCAAGAAGCATTATCTCTGGCCTATTCCTCAGCACCAAATCGACCTCAACCCTAATCTGAAGCAGAATCCAGAATATTAAACACTTACAGATATGAGAATCAATAGTAGAAATATATTTCACACACTGACGGTCATGCTGACACTCGTAACGATGTCAGCTTGCGAACCTGAGGCAAACATCAAGGAGTATGTTTATCCCGAACCTACCGTTGCCTCTATATATCCTACAGAGGGTTATACAGGAACACAGGTCATGCTCACTGGCGACAACTTCGGCAACTATGCCGATGCCGTCAAGCTCCATATCGGGGCCACCGAGGTGAGCCGCATCATCTCTTGCAAGAACGACCGCATCATCTTCGAGGTTCCTGCCGAAGCAACGACAGGGGCAGTCTCCTTGCAAGTATGGACCCATGAGTTGGAGAATATCGGCACGTTTACCGTCATTCCAACTCCTGAGATTACGCAGATTATATCCAGCAATGCCGCAGGTGACATCTTCGGTGCTGCGGGCGACAAGATTACCATCTCGGGCAAGGCTTTCGGAACCAACCCGGACGACGTGACCGTCACCATCAACAACAAAGAGCTTATCATCAACAGCGTGGAGGATACTCAGATTGAGGCAACTCTGCCAGACGACTTCACCTCCGGCATCATCATGGTCCGTGTACGTGACCTGACCTTAGAGGGTACCGCCATCATCGACCCAACCGTCAAGGGCGATGTCACCAGCTTGTTCTTGAAGAACTACTGCCAGCCGTTCGAGCGTGCAGAGGCTGGAGAGAGCGAGTGGGCTGTCGCCAAGTCATGGCAAGGCAATGCCTCTGCTTACCTCGCCCACACCTTGCAGTTCACCGATGAAGAGCCTAACGGTTTGTTCGTGCTCGATGGCAACGGCAAGTTTGACGGTGCACAGATTTACCAGGAAACCACCTTGCCACCTGGCACCTACAACTTCGAAGTAGATGTGCTGGAGTGCAACAAGACAAGCGGTCGTTTCGGTGCTTGCTTCGGTGTAGGCAAGGGCGACACTCCTTTCGCTACCCTTACTGATGCCAACAAGACCGAATGGCATTTCCCTGAGTCTGCCGACATCTATGCCCAGGCTACAGTCAACGTCGGGGCGGCAAACTGCCCGGCAACAGTTACCTGCTCCTGCGACTTTGCCCAGACCACAAGTGTACGCATCGGTTTTGGCACGATGATCAAGGGAGGCCAGAGCTTCAAGATAAAGGCTATTCGTATCATCAGAAAGTAATTTCTACAAACAGGAATCACAATGAAATATTATCATTATATAATTGCACTATCCATGCTGGCAGCATCACCGATGCTGACCAGTTGTGATGACGAGCACGACGTGGTCTTGCTCACTCAAGAAGGAGTGGCTATGACGGTAACTGGCATCTCGCCTGCCGAAGGCTATGCCGGAGGTACTTTTGCGGTCAACGGCACCAACTTTGGTGCTGCCGACCAGCTCATCGAGGTGAAAGTGGGAGAAACGTCTTGCTCTGTCGTCAGCTGCAGCGATGCCCGCATCGTTGTTCGTGTACCGGAGAACTTGACTTCCGGCAATGTAACCGTCGGTTTGAAAGGCGGTGAGAGCATCACAACCGACTATACATTCAATGTCATCAAGCCCAACATCTCCTCCGCCATCGACAAGGCTTGGCTTGGTACTACCATCACCCTGACTGGTACCAACATGCCAGCCAAGTCTGAGGCAAGTAGTTTCTCTGTTCTCTTGGGAGAGACACAAACCAAGATTACCGACTATACGGTTGATGCCGACGGAAACGGTTCGTTGACCATAGTTGTTCCCAACACGCTGGAAGCAGGTGTCTATCGTTTGGTTGCCTCTCTTTATGGTGTCAGCTTCCACACTGCAGACATCGACATTCACGAGTGCCCTACCCTACACAGCATCGACGGTCAACTCATCAGTTATGGTTCTCTCACCATCCAGGGTAAGGGATTCCAAGATTTCGCCGGACAAGTAAAGGTCAACTTTGGCGAAACAAGTGTTGATGCAACCGTCATATCCGACACAGAGATGACCGTCAACATACCGACAAGCTATACCGAAGGCGAGATAACCGTCAGCTTTGGCGACCAGATACCTCCCGTAACATTGGGTACTCCTGTCATCCTAGGAACAGGCGACATCACGAGCAAGTTCCTCACCAACTGCACTGCGCCAATGGAATATGACGACACACAGGTAAGCTACAACTGGACGACACCTACCGGTTGGTCGGTCAATGGCACTTATGCAGGTTTCGGCTACAACACCAGCTCTTCTTTGTTTGGAGTAACTGCCTTCCGCCAGTCTTATCCGCAGAATGCCAAGATGTATCAAGTGGTGACTCTGCCAGCAGGTAGCTATGCCCTGGAACTTGATGTGGAGGAAGTTTCCAACACCAAAGGACGCTTCGGCGCTTTCTTGATGGTAACCAAAGGCAACGGAACGCTTCCGGACCTCGGCGACAAGGTTGCCGGACACAGTGGATGGTGGCCTACCACGGAAGACGACATCATTGCAAGCTATAGAATTACTGACAACAGAGCAACGAGCAAGGAGACACGCACCCTCGACTTCACCCTTGACAACCAGCAGGAATTGTCTATCGGTTTTGTCTACCAGGTAAACGGTGACGGCAAAGTGCTCATGTCTGCCCTCCGCTTAATCAAGAAATAATCAACCATAAACAGATAAGTAACATGAAAAGATATAAGCTATATCATAACATCATGATGGCGGTGGGCGTAGCAATGACAGCCTTGTCGATTACCGCATGTGGTGACGGTAGTGTCAACTTGGATGATGCCGGGGTAGAAACCGACCTCTACAAGATTCCTTTGGAGGAAACCGACAGTAACCTTCTCATTCCGTTGAAAGGCGAGGACGTGGCGATGCTGCACGATGGCGCTCTCATCACGGAGGATGACATCAAACGCATCAAGGAGAATCTGAACAACAGCCCTTGGAAGGAGTCTTACGCTCGTCTGACAGCCAACAGCCATGCCCAGCTCACCTATCAAGCCAATCCACAGGAGATGATTACCCGTGGCAGCAACAGCACCTACCCTGAGAACTACAGCGTTGCCTACAACGATGTGGCAGCAGCCTTCCAGCTCGCCCTTCGTTGGCGTTTGGAGGACAACAAGGCATACGCTGACAAAGCAGTGGAGATTCTCAACGGATGGGCATCCAAATGCAAGGAAATCAACGGTTCTACCGACCAAGCCTTGGCAGCGGGTATCTATGGTTACCAGTTTGCTGTAGCGGGCGAGATGCTCCGCAACTACGAAGGTTGGAATGCCACAGACTTCGAAAACTACAAGAACTGGATGGTCAACCTATGGTATGCCAAGAACCACGACTTCCTTGAGAATCATTTCGGCACTCCTAACGGTCACTACTGGGCAAACTGGGGATTGTGCAATATTGCTTCCATGACAGCCATCGGCATCCTCGCTGACCGCCGTGACATCTACAACGAGGCAATCAAACATTTCCAGACAGGCGACACCAACGGCAACATCAACAAGGCTATCTACCACGTCTTCGACGGCGAGTGGGCAAACGTGGCGCAATGGCAGGAAGACAACCGCGACCAAGGCCACACTTACCTCTGCCAAGGACTGATGGGTGTCATCATGCAACTCACCTGGAATCAAGGTGATGACTTCTATGGCTACAAGGACAACATGTTCCTCAAAGCTTGCGAATACACCGCAGCCTACAACTTTGGCAACATTGATGTTCCAAACGTATCTTACACCCGTACTTACAAAGGCAACTGGGGTGTAGCCACCGAGGAATATCCCTCTATCAGCGGACGTGCGAAGTCAGAAGTTCCCGTTTGGGCATTGCCATACTACCACTACACAAAGGTAAAGGGCGTGGATGCCGACCGTTACAAATACACGGAGATGGCAACCAAGGCAACCTCACCCGAAGGTGGTGGCGGCGACTACGGGGCCAACAGTGGCGGATACGACAACCTCGGATTCGGCACCTTACTTTATGCAAGATAACTAAAAAACACAGATATCTGCACAGGGCAACGCAGATATCTGCATTGCCCATAGCAGATATCTGCATCGGGCATAGCAGATAGCTGCGTTTTCCATATGATTTTGTGGCTTGTACATATAAGTGTTTCTTGCTTCACCTTCGTATAAAAACGAAAAAACTTATTATTAACTTAAACAGAGGATTATGAAGAGAAAATTCTACTTTCTATTGACCGTGCTTCTTGGCACTTACGCTACAGCGGCCATGGCTGACGACGTTGTTTACAACGCAACGAAACAAACGGGTTACGAGACGCTGGCTGCTGCACTCGCAGACCTTGACACCGACGCCACGGAGAATGTGTTGGAGCTTAATGGGGATGTAACTCTCGACGGCAGAACAGGTCCAGCCGAGGGCAAGACGCTCACCCTCAAGCCAACCAAAGACGGCATCACATTACATCGTGGTAGCAGTCTCAAAGGCAACTCCATTTGGTTCCTGACAAATAAATCTTCCCAAACGCTGAACATCGGTTGCGATGACTATCAGCTTATCATTGACGGCGAGAATAAGACCGACAATACAAACACCGTGCTTGGTTGCGAAAATGGAACCATGAATATCACCAACGTGAAATTCGCCAATTTCAACTATGGTGAAAGTGGATGTTTGAATTCGTTTAAGAACAATAGTGGCATCAAACTCACCTTGAAGAATGTAACTGTAGAGAACAGTACAACACAGACAAAATTCTTTGATTGCTGGAAGGCAGACAAGCTCATTCTTGACGGTTCATTGAACTTCATCAACTGCACGGGTACACACATTAACGTTTCTGCCCGTCTGAAGTTAATCAACGGAGAGACCTTCACAACAACCACTCCAATCACCTTGAAAATATCCAATCTTTCTGCTGGCAACCTGATAGTGAACACTAACAGCAAGGATGCGGCAACAGCAAATGCATCACGCTTTATAGATGTTGACAACAATTTTATCTTTGTACCTAGCACAGCGTCTAGTCACTACCATGAGATACTCCTTGCCAAAGGCTATACCTTGAAAGTATCTTCCGCCAAGGCCGCAACATTCGTGTTGCCATACGAGAGTACTATCCCCGACGGCATCAAGGCTTACACCTTGACTTACACTTCTGGCGACAAAGCCCAGGCAACAGAGGTGACAGAGACTCTTCCTGCCAACACGCCAGTGCTCATCAATGCCGAAGAGGGATATTACCAGTTCAAAGCTACAGATGCAACTGCCGAGACTGCTACGAATCCCCAAAGTGGTTGTCTGGTGGGTGCATTTGAAGAGACCAAAGTACCTGAAGAAGCATACGTCCTACAAAACCAAAACGGCAATGTAGGCTTCTACAAAGTAACCTCTTCTGATATCAGCATCAAGGCAAACCAAGCTTATCTTGTAATTTCCAGCTCTGAGGCAAAACCAGCGTCTATCGGCATCGACTTCGACAGCGCAACAGCCATCCAAGGTGTAGAAGAGGCCAATGCAGAGCACGACAATGCCATCTACAACCTTAGTGGCATGAGAGTGAGCAAGGAGAACTTGACCAAGGGACAACTTTACATCACAAAGGGCAAAACCTTTATCGCAAGATAAAGAACAGGATGTCAGGTTATCCACATTCATTCACAATAATAATACAGCAGAAGATGAAAACATATATTCAACCAGAGATCAAGCTTCTAAGCCTGTCCAACACACCCATCATGGCTGCCAGCATAACAGGAAGCTCGGTTTACAACACCGACGCAAACAGTGACGATGAAGTCCTGAGCAAACCCAATTATTTCGTATCGGACGACGAGGAAGACGAATGGGAAAATGAATGGGGACGATGAACTATAACAAGTAACAAATCCCCGGTTGCCAGAGCCGCAACCGGGGATTATTATTTCAAGTTTCGGATTTACAACGCGTGAGCTGCAGCGGGCTGAAAGCCCAGCAATTACCTAGCCCAGGGCATCGCCCGGGTTATAGGTCGGTTTCGATGCGCAGCGGGCTGAAAGCCCAGCAATTACCTAGCCCAGGGCATCGCCCGGGTTATAGGTCGGTTTCGATGCGCAGCGGGCTGAAAGCCCAGCAATTACCTAGCCCAGGGCATCGCCCGGGTTATAGGTCGGTTTCGATGCGCAGCGGGCTGAAAGCCCAGCAATTACCTAGCCCAGGGCATCGCCCGGGTTATAGGTCGGTTTCGATGCGCAGCGGGCTGAAAGCCCAGCAATTACCTAGCCCAGGGCATCGCCCGGGTTATAGGTCGGTTTCGATGCGCAGCGGGCTGAAAGCCCAGCAATTACCTAGCCCAGGGCAAGCGAAGCGGCACCCTG
>CAVISR010000090.1:0-11678 GCA_963645405.1 Acutalibacteraceae bacterium | reverse complement strand
GACGTTAATCGACATGTGATGGGGCGTTGATTTGACGATAATAATTTCTTCCCGAATGTTCGAACGGTTAGAATGTTCGAGCCATGCGGCGCGCTGGATTCTTCTACATTAATCACCATATAATGGGCCATTAATCTTTCATTAATCTTCTTTCCAGGACCACTAAAAATTTTCGATAAGCCAGATGAGCAGAGCCAAGCTTGCTTGAGCTATGCCATGGCGAGAAAATTTGCACGAAGTGAATTATCACAAATGCCGTCCGGATGGGAGCGTTGCCTTGCGAGCTGGAATAGGAGTCAGCGCTCTCCGAGCGCATGGACGATTACGTTCGAACTTTGTTCGCTATGTAGGAGTCAGCTTTCTCCGAAAGCATCGGCGATAGCACTCGAGCACAGCTCGCATATGTTTTACAGCCCACGAGCCTTCGCTCGCTTTAACGCTCTCGGAGAGAGCTAGCTCCTAGCGCCGATTAACGAGTCGAGTGCTTGTGAATGAAGCGTGTGCTTTTCTTCTATTTAAATATCTTTTTTAACATCCACCACAATGACCTTGATGTAGTCTTTTGCCCGGTAGAGTCTGTTGCCTTGACCGTTTTGGGAGTCGTTGATGAGAAGGATAGTTTGTCTGCCGTCGGTGAGTGTCGGTCCGAGGCATAATCCTTCGTAGTTGGCGAAGTTCATCTTTCCTAGTTTCAGAGAGGTGTGAAACTGACAGATGAGTTGCTTGTGGAGTGGGGTAGTGGGGTTGTTGGGAATGACTCGATAGAGTTTCACGATGCAATAACTGCCGAGGTATTTACGGGTTATCAACACTTCGCGTTCCATCACGACAAGACTGCCGTCGTTCATTGCCATCATATCGGATATCCCGTGAACGAAGGTGCGGAACGTCTTTTTCTTCCTTTCCGGCGCATCCATCTCGTAGGTGTATTGCTTTGCCGGTTGCAGTCCGTCGGTGAAGCTCAATAAGTGTCGCACGAGTGGTCGTTTGGTACAATCGGTTTTCAGCGCTCCTTCGGTGGTTGTCCAGAAAAGATGGGTGGAATCATTGTATGTCAACGACTCGAATCCGAGGTTTGACTGGATGTCGTTTGTCCCGAATCCGGAAGGTACGGACAGTTCCCTGCCAGTTGGCAATCCCTCGAATGAATATTCAAGGATGCGCTGGTCTGCCTCGCCGGATATGAAGAATGTGCCGGACGAAGGTCGGTACGCAATGCCTTCCATATCGCGCTGTAGAAGGCCCGCATGGACCGCTCTTTCCTGATTCTCTTCGTATCGTGACGGTTCGGTTCTGCGGACATGCCGTATCTTGCCTGTGACTGAATCGATGGAGATATGCAGGAAATGGAAACCGTCTGCCTCATCTTTGTCGCTCACGACGGCATACAAACTGTCTCTCACATGGGTGATTCCGCTATAATGCCCATAGGGAACACCCATGCGAGTGATATTGGTCTGCTTCATCAGTTGCTGGGCATTGACCGTTCCGATGGTCAATGCGGCAAGCAACAATGTGATATGACGTAGGGTGGGGCGCATCAGCTCTCGGCTTTCTTTGGTGCGGCTTCGAGTATTGCCACCAGGTGTCTCCAAACCATGTCTACTGTCGGTATATGCAGACACTCATCGGGTGAGTGCACTCCACGCAAGGTCGGTCCGAAACTTACCATATCCATGTGCGGATATTTCTCGGAGAACAGGCTGCACTCAAGTCCGGCATGGATGGCAAGTACAATCGGGTCTTTGCCGAACAACTCCTTGTATTTGTCTACGGTCAACTTGAGGATAGTGGAATTTGGATTCGGTTTCCATCCGGGATAACCTTCGTGGATGAATATGTCACCGCCAGCCAGGGTGAAGGCTGCTGCAACGACACCGCAGATGGCTTGCAACTGGCTCTTTGTGCTGCTGCGCTGACTGACCACAATCTTGATGCGTCCTTCCTCCGGCATCTTGATGCTGGCAAGATTTGAAGAGGTTTCCACAAATCCCGGTATGTCCTGACTCCATTCATACACTCCGTTGTGTACTGCGTTAAGCGCCTGGACGAGGTTGTATGCAGTGGTGTCGTCGATGGCAGTCTTTGGATTGTCGCATGACTCCATGATGAACTCTGCAGTCGGTTCGGTGGTGTGGTACTCGTCCTTGATTTCCGCAGCAAAGACATTGAACTCGCAACGGATGTCGTGCTTGATGCTGTCGGGCACAGCAATGACTGCCTCTGCATGACGTGGAATGGCATTGTGGAGATTGCCTCCGTCAATGCTTATGAGGAACACTCCCTGGTGCTTGTTGAATGTGTCGTAGAGGAATCGTGCAAGCACTTTGTTGGCATTGGCGCGATTCTTGTAGATGTCGTCGCCGGAATGTCCTCCGGTCAGTTTGTCGACTACAACTCTCAGTGCCATATATCCCTCGGGAATCTCCTGGGTAGTGTATTTGAATTCAATGTCGGTGTTGATGCCTCCTGCACAACCAATGAAGATCTGTCCTTCGTCCTCGCTGTCGAGGTTGATGAGGTATTTGCCGGTCATGAATCCCGGTTGTATGCCGTTGGCACCGGTCATACCGGTCTCCTCATCGCGTGTGAACAGACATTCAACAGGTCCGTGCTTGATGCTTTTGTCGGTCAGTATCGCCATTGCCAGGGCAATGCCGATGCCGTCGTCTGCTCCAAGTGTAGTACCTTTGGCTCTCATCCACTCACCGTCGATATAGGTCTCGATTGGGTCTTTGGAGAAGTCGATGACCCGGTCGCTTGTCTTCTCGCACACCATATCCATGTGACCTTGCAGGATTATGGTCTCTCTGTCCTCCATTCCCGGAGTGGCATCCTTTGTTATCAACACGTTTCCCACTTCGTCGGTCTTGCATCCAAGGTCGTTGGTTTTTGCGAAGTTCTGAAGGAACGCAATCATCTTCTCTTCCTTCTTTGAAGGGCGAGGCACTCTATTGATTTGTGCGAAGTAATCGAACACTGCTTTTGGTTTCAGTTCCATGATATATCTAATTAAAAAAATGTAATACTCGTTCTTTATCCCACTGTTTTCAGTTCAACTGCATTGTACAAAATCTTTTTTTCGTATATTTGCACGCAAATATACTGAATAATGTTGAAAGTATTTCTTTTTACGGTGATAATTCTCGGAGTTTGCATGCTTTTTTTATGCATACGGATTCTATTGAAGAAGAATGGGCGCTTTCCCAACACTCATGTGTCGTCGAGCAAGGCAATGAGACAGCGTGGTATCGGGTGTGCCCAAAGCCAGGACTATATGGCGAGAGTGCCCAATCCTCATGCCATCAAGGAAAGGGAATAGAACCAACGACGGAATAACATAAATAATTACAATAGATGAAGACATCAAAATTTTTAATTGCAGCTGTCGTAGCATGCTCATGTGCTTCAGCATTCACTTCATGTAACCAAGCACAGGGAGAGGATGCCGAATCAGCAAAGGAAAGTGGTAAGACCATAGTGTCAAAGTCTGGTCTTAAGATTGCGTATGTACTTATCGATACTCTTACAAACCAGTATGAGTATTATAAGGATGTGTCGGACAATTTCCAGAAGAAACAGTCAAACGCCGAAGCAACCATCAACGAGAAGGGAAAGAGTTTCTCTGCCCAGGTGCAGGAATTCCAGCGTAAGGTGCAATCGAACTCAATCACCCAGCAACAGTATGAGACCGAGCAGGCTCGTCTCCAGAAACTGCAGCAGGATATTGAGGGACTGCAGGCCCGTCTGTCGAACACTCTCCAGGAGGAGTATCAGAAGGAACTGGCTGCATTGACAGACACTATCCAGAACTTCACCAAGTCGTATGCCGAGGAGAAGGGCTATGACTTCATCCTTTGCAAGAGCAGCGGCATCGACAATGTCCTCTATGGTGCACCTCAGTATGACATCACCAAGGAGGTTGTGAATGCACTCAACAAACGCTATGAGAAGAGCGGCAAGAAAAAGGCTGCAGCAAAGGACAACAAATAAGACGGCTCATAAAGGCAAATCCATAGAACCTGCCTAAGGGCAGTTGTCATATTTCGCCTTACGGCACAGACATTAAGCCTTACGACATAAACATAAAAAAGAAGGACTTCAATTGCGAAGCCCTTCCTTTTTTTATTGTGCGTTGGTTGCTATAAAGCATTTACTGCTTTGCAAGCCAACCTTATTTCTTCTGCCACAGCTTGAAGTCTGAGAAGCTTACCCATGCAGAACTTGCTGTGTAGGTAGTCTGGAACAGACCGACCTGCAGGGCGCTGTCGCCATAGTGGCGGATGTCAACCGGACTTGCCGGCATCTCTACCCATGTCTTGCCGTCCTTGGATGTACGGGCATAGATCAAATCGCCTACACGCTGAAGTTGCAGGTAGGGGTCGTAGTTCCATGCCTGACGGTTCTGATACTGCGGGCGTCCCCTGCGTCCTACAACAGTCAACATATTTCCACAGTCGTAGTTGGGGAATACACCGAGCTGTACAATCTCCTGCGAATCTCCCTTCGGAAGCATCACCATCAGTCCACCTTCGTTGTAGGCAGGTGTCCTTCTGCTTGCAGCTCCGGTCATGCCGTGGATCTTTGCCTGCATGATGAAGTCGCCCTTCACCTCTTTATATATCATGGCTCCGTTGTGTGACGGGTCTTGGTCGAAGTTGGTGTCTGCAGATGTGAGAGTGAGCACTCCGTTTTCTGCCTTGAAGCTCACCTTGTCGTTGGTCTTGTATTTGCCGTCCCATTCCTTCTGTGTCTTGAAGTCATCAGTGAACTCAGTGTAGTCGTTGCCGTTGATGGTGATGGCTTGGGTGATGGTCTTGCTTAATCCGTCGTTGTCGCTGATGGTGACGTAGCACACCTGGTTCTTCTTTCCGTCAACGCTGACATAGGTTGACGAGCTGTTGGCTGCTTTGCTCATCACCGGTTCTTTCTTCTTGTCGCTTGTGACACCGAATGAATACTTCAACTGACCTGAATTGATTTGCTCTCCCTCTTTGTCGGTGATGGTCAACTTCACAAGGTAAGGTGACACTACATCGGCATTGACCTTCAGGTTCTCGGTGTCGAAGGTTGTCTTGTCCTGAGTGTCGGACTTTGCCTGATAGTCCGCCTTCACTTCTTCAGCTGTCAGTCCTCTGTCGTAGAGTTTCAGTGAATGGAGGTATCCGCTGAATCCGTCGGAACCGTAAGCAGTGGAACCTACAACGATTGGTCCGTCGGGACGCAATACGAGGAAGTTGTTCTTCTCTCCCACGAGTTCTCCATTGAGGTAGTAGCGCTCCATCCATCCGTCGTAGGTGATGGTCCAGTGCTGCCATTTGCCTTCTCCCTTTGTGATGAGGTCAGGGAATCCGGTGCTCTCGAACGAACCTGAGTGGTCGATGAGTCCTGTTGTCCTGTCACGTCCTTGGTTGAAGATGCAGCTTGTGAGGTCTCCGCTCTGTGGAGTGACACTGGCAATACACTCGCTGGCATCCACTGACGGATTCAATATCCATGCTGATATTGAGAATGCAGAGTTGTACTTGAAGTTCTTCGGACAGTCGAAACTGCTTGTGAGCGAGTTGTCGCCATCGAAATAGAAGGCATACTTGTGGTCGATGACTTCCACCAGCACTCCCTTGTCGCTCTTGAATGATGCTCCTGCACGGTTCTTCACTTCCTTGGTCACGATGGCTTTGCCTTGTGCATAGTCGTCGGCATTGAGGTCAACCACAAGTCCGTTGTTGTACTTCACGCGTTCTTCAGGGTTCACGTCTTTCTTGTGGAGGTTCGGATAACCCTTGTTCACTGCATCGTAGTCCATGTTCTCGATGACCGGCAACAGTGCAGACGGGTCGCTCTTCTTTGTGGCGTTATATATCTTGACATTCCACAGTGCACCGAAATGTCCGTTCTTTTGGGTGTCGGTGATGGTTACTTTCACGTAGCGTGCCTTCACGTCCTTCTTCTCAATCAGAGGAGAACCGGCATCGGTGTTGTTTGTCTTGTCGACATACAAGTCCCATGTCTTTCCGTCGTTGGATGTCTCAATCTTGTATTGATAGAAGAATGTGGCGTATTCGAACTGCAACCATACTTGGTTGAATGCAGTCTCCTTGCCAAGGTCAATCTGCAACCACGACTCGCCCTGGTTGTTGCTTGGACGCCAGAGTGTTCCGTTGTTGTCGTCCACTGCATATTCAGCCTTGAAGTCGTCGCTCAACACTGATGAGGCTGTCACCTTTGCCTGGTATGCAAGGTTCACGAAGTTGTATTTCTTTGCTTTCTTTGCCAATGAAGAAGGAAGCACTCCGTCGTGGGTAGGAACGATTGCCTTGATGTCGCCGTTCTCGTCGAACTCAAGCTTGTCGATGCAGAGCTGGCGGTTGAACCCGTGGATGGAATGCGGATTGTTGTGGCGGTGGTAAACGATGTAGTAGTCGTCGCCGTCGATGAGGATGGAGTGGTGACCCGGTCCGTGTACTGTTCCGTCGGCGTTGGACTTCAGGATGCATCCCTTGTAGGTATATGGACCTGTAGGACCGGTGGTGCTGGTGGAATACTGCACACGGTAGGTGTCGTCGTGGCAGCTGCCTGCTGAGTAGGTGAAATAATAGATGCCGTTTCTCTTGAAGAGGTAAGGAGCCTCGAAGAAGTCTTTCAGCTCGTGGCTTGAGATAAGTCCTTTGTCGGTGAACGACTTGCCGTCGGATGCCAACTTAGCCCATCCGCAACCGGAGTTGTCGTAGAAGCCCCATGTGCCGACAAACATGTACTGACTGCCGTCGTCATCGGTGAACACCTGCGGGTCGAGGGTGATTGCCTGTGGATGGCAATAGCGGTCGTACATCAACACTTCGTCGGGACGACCCAGCATGTTGGTCCATGGACCTACCGGTGTGTCGCTCTCTCCCACATACACCTGACAAGGGGTGCAGTAGTAGTAGCGGTATTTGCCTTCCTTGGTCTGAATCACATCAGGTGCCCAAACCACTTCTGTGGTAGGCCAGTTCATCACTTGGTTTCTCCAGTGCACGAAGTCTTTTGACATCCACACCTGTGCCGGACCATAACCGTTTCCGGTTCCGTCGGTGGTGGCATAGATGTAGAAGGTGTCACCGAACTTACGGATTGTAGGGTCGGCAAAATACCCTGGAATGAAAGGATTGCCAGCTCCGGGTGTGTTCCACTCGGCTGGACTTTGTTGGGCACAAGCTGTGAGAGCTGTGGCAACAAATAGTGGCATTAGTAGTTTCTTGTTCATAAATTGAAAATAATGATATATGATGATTTATAGTTTGTTCAGTGTGTTCCTGTATAGGGAAAGCAACTGCTGCACGGCATTGTCGGTGAATGTAGTCTGCAACGCTTCCTTTGCCTTTTGCAGTTTTCGGCTGTTCTTGTTCTTCGGATTCTTTTCCATCTCCGCTACCTTCATCTTCAGTGCCGACCATGTTTCCAACAAATCGTACTCGTCTTTGGTAACGGTCATGAACGAACCGTGCTGCGGATTGACGTTTGTGCCGATTTCCACTCCCCGGTCGATATTCTCCTCTGTTGCACTTGCTTCGCACACTCGGTAAATCTTCGGTCGTACACCATAGTTGATATATGCCACCTTCCATCTGTTTTCGTTGATGAGCCGGAATGCACTTGCTCCCTCCACATTGCTCTTGCCTTCATTCGTGATGTGGAGGATGTCGCGCCATTGTCCGGAGGGCAACTTGTCGAACACTGCCTCATGGATTCCGCGCTCGGTTGCGTCGGCTCCCTCTTTCTTGAAGAAGATGTGGTATTGCCGGTCGCAGTCGTTCCAGTCGATGTGGCAGTCGATAATGGCAATGCCGCGGTCATGGAACAGCTGGGGCTTGGTGAGGGTGGTGAAGTCGCGTGATGCGTAAGAATAGTAAATACGGTCGTGGTCGTCGCCTTCGTTTGTGCTCAACATGGAATAATATATAAGGTATCCGCCTTCTCCGTTTTTGTAGTCTGCGTCCCAGATGATTTGCGGTGCCCACACACGGTTGACCTTGGTCCAGTCCTTGAACCAGTCGTGGCTTTGCGGGTCGGAGAATATCTCATTGCCTTTGCGGAAGTCAAAGGTGGCGGATGTCCAGTGGATAAGGTCGTTGGACTTCAGGAGGTTTATTCCATGGTTGAACCAAGACCGGGTCTTGCGGTTGCTCATGTCGGTGGTGACCATGAGATAGTTGTTGTCCTTGCCTCGATAGATGAAGGCATCGCGCACGCCTCCCTCGATTCCTGCCACTTGTTCGGCATCATAGATTGGTTCGTTGTTGATGAGCGGATGGAACTTCACTCCTCTGTCTTCTTTGGTCCCAAGTGCATAGAGCGTGTTTTCGCTGTCGCCTGCCATGTGACAATAAAGGTAGCCATACATCCCGTCGTCGGCTGCGATGGTCAGTGGAAATGTTATTGTCTCATATCCTGCCGTACAGATGAGCGTGCCTCCGTCTGCAGTCTGTCCCTTGGGCAGGGACTTTACGTGCAGCCGTTTTCCGTCGAACGACATGTACTGTGTGTCGCCTCCTTCGTCGTTCTTCAGTTCCCAATGCAATGGTTTGCCGTCGAGTGTTGCAGGCAAGTCAATGTCTGATCGTATGGCATTGAACTGATAGTCCACTGCCCTCATCAGCCGGCATCGGGTGCAGGCATCATCGGGGCAATAGTTCACTTGCGAAAAAGCCGTTTGCATAGATGCAAGCATCGCTCCCGTAAGTATTATGTTATGTAAATTCATAAGTCCTGTTGTTGATTAGACTACAAAGATAGGAAAATAATATGACACAAGTGGAGTGGGGACGGAAAAAATGTCTGCAGGGCATAAGAAAAGGTGTACAATCGATTGCTCTTGTACACCTTATTGTAGATTATTGCAGTTACAACCTGTGTTGGACAAGGTTGCCCGCTTCTGCTTTCTGTTTAGCCAGCCTTATTTCTTTTTCATGGCTTCGTAGATGGTCAAGATGTCCTGTGTGTCAATCTTGCCGTCTTTGTTCACGTCGAAGTAAGGATTGATGCTGTCACCCTGGGTGTTCAGTATCTGCTGGTATTCACGGATTACATCCTGTGTGTCGACAATTCCGTCGCAGTTGACATCGGCATCGTCCCTGTCGCCAATTGTGACGTTGATCTTGTAACCCTTGCCATTGTATGCGGCAACGATGGAAGTCTTGCATTCGCCTTCTGTCTCCTGTGCTACGAATGAGTGGAATGCACCGTCGGTGTAGCCAACAGAGAATACGTATGCAGAATCAGTTTCTGCCATCTTTCCTTCGCTGTCGAGACTGTAACCGTAGGTGTCGTCATAGCCGGTGGCAATCAACTGGCCGAGTTTGTTGTATGCCATCCATGTGATTTCACTGATTGAATTCTCAGCACCGATAGCGCTTGCGATGTCTTCAATGCTGTACTGGGTTGATGCATAGTCGCCATTGCCGTTGTTCTTTGGAAGGATAACATTTGTCTCAGCCACGATGTCTGCCTTAGGATTAAGTTCTTCAACATACACAACAGTCATGCTGATTACAATCTTCTTGGCTTCGTCAGTGTTTGTCAGATAGAATTCGTTCTGATAGTAATCGCCGACTTCACGGTCACTCGGTTGCTGCCAGAAACTCAACTTTCCGTCTTCATAACCGACAGCGTAAGCTTTGGTTAGAACAGGAAGTGGATTGAATGGTGCTGCAACATGAGTCACGTCAGCATTTCCAAAGTTGGTCAAGTCCATCATAAGCAGACCAGCGGATGACGGAATCTTTGTGTTGTATGCGCTTGAATAACTCAATACCGCTCCAGTTTGTGGGTTTATTGATTTGCAGGTGAATGCAGGTGTACTTGTCCCAAGTAATTCTGTAATGTGTTCAATGTTCAGGTCGATGGCATCTTTCATGTAATCGTCCTGAGTGAGTACCACTGCTGTACTCTTGGCTTGTGACTTGTCAGGAACAATTTCCATCACAAGGTTAAGAGAATCCACTGTTTCGCACTGAGGAACTGTAGGTGCCGTGAGTACATTGAGTTTCAGGTTCACCTGATAGTATGTGTTGCCGGAACCAACGATATAAACAGAACTTGAAACAGATGTGTTCTTGATTGAATAATCGGGATAGATGCCGGCATGAAGCACAGACAGGTCTCCTTCTACTTCCGGTTCACAGAAGATGACACTTGAACTGCCCCAACCACATGCATATCCGTCTTTGCTCATCCAGTATCCGCCATTGTTACCGGTTGCATTGTCGGTCAGTGTTCCATCCTCAGACTGCTTTGCATAGAGCACCAGTGCAGGGTTGTCGATATTGTCTGATTCACCGTAAAGGACAGTGGACAACGAGTCGGCATTTATGTCAATCTTCTTGTAGCTGTATGAGCTGTTGTAGAAAATATTGGACTCAAAATTCTTCTCGCCCACTTTCTCCATGCTGTTGAGATTGAGGGTGGCAGCGCTTATTGTGTTGACAGTGACGGTGATTTCTGCCGCATCATTGCCTTTCACTACATAAAGAATCGACTTGTAGGTTTTGCCTGCACTCAGCTTGCCTGCGTCCTGACCGAATGTGAACGTGAACTTACCGTCCTGGTAGTTGAGGTCGGTGATGTAGGCAGTTACTGCCTCTGCGTCAGAACCGACAGCTACCAGTTCTCCAGTTTCTGTTCCTGTCTCCGAATCAAATGCTTCCACGAACCACCATCCGTTGTCAGTGTTGTATTCGTTAGTCAACACGCCGGTGCTTGCTTCTGTAGTCGCATCGTATTGGTTCACATAAACGGCAGTGCCTATTGCTCCTGCAAACTCACTGTCTGAATATCCAAGTGCTGTGATTGCATCGGCAATATTTCCTGTCACTGTGCAGTCCGACAAGAAATTGCGTGCTGCCTGATTCGTTGTAATGTTTGCTTTGCTTACAATCTTCAAGTCATTGAGATTGATGGTCTGTGCTTGTGATACAGTGGCAAGCAGCAGTAGTGCTGCCAACGTCATAAATCGTGTAAAACTTCTAACCATATTCTTTCTTGTTTATATATTGATTTGCAAAGATATGCATAATTCCGGTTTCAAGAGTTGTTTTAACGAATAATTTTTGGTTTTGTGTGCAAAAAGACGATCAATATCACGGTATGGTGAGGGAAAGAGGATAATAATATTCAGAGCGTTTTCTGCATTGTGCGTATCCTTTTTTGTATTCACGAATCGATATTACCAAAACGAAGTCAGGCATGGTTTCATCTCGCTCCTTGCCAACAACTACTTCAAGACCAAGGATCCGGCAGACTCCTATTAATATTCTCGAAGTTAATGTTCGAATCCATCCGGATGGAGCGAGCGAAGGCGAGCTGGGAGCGAACCGTCTCCGACGGCGTTAAAGCGAGCGAAGGCTTGTGCGAGGCAATATAAGCGAATTATCGCTTGGACGCATTGCAATAGGAGCTAGCTCTCTCCGAGAGCGTCAAAAATAGGAGCTAGCTCTCTCCGAGAGCGTTAAAGCGAGCGTAGGCTTGTGGGCTGTAAAACATTTGCGAGCGAAGTTCGAGTGCATTGCTATAGGAGCTAGCTCTCTCCGAGAGCGTTAAAGCGAGTGCGGGTTCGTGCGTTGTAATATATGCGAGCATTGTCGAATGCATTGCAATAGGAGCTAGCTCTCTCCGAGAGCGTTAAAGCGAGCGCGGGCTCG
>CAVISR010000089.1:0-12208 GCA_963645405.1 Acutalibacteraceae bacterium | reverse complement strand
ACATGCTGCCATACAACTACAAAAAATCTCGCAGATAACCTTGCGAGATTTTTTTTGATATGGACAAGTCGGCTTGTTTCGGATGGTTACCAAGGTTTCGTTGCCAGCTACAATGGAATATAAAGGATAGACTATAAAAGGAAACTGGTCATTGGCAAGGGATTGCACCTTCCAATGACCAGTTTCAGTTTCCAGTTTCAGATTCTATCTTCTGTACTATTACAGCGCTTTCTTCAGACGGCAGATGAAATCATCGGCATCTGCCTTCGACAGGCAAAGAGGCGGAAGCAGACGGAGCACGTTTGTTCCGCTGCAGCCAGTGAAGCAATGTTGTTCGTGCACCAGTCGGTTGCGTATCTCCTTGTAAGGCACATCGAGTTCGATTCCTATCATCAAGCCCCTGCCCCGTACGTCAACCACATGAGGCAGTTTCTCTTCCTTCAGACGACCAATGAGATATTCGCCCACCTCAGCTGCATTCTCAACCAGATGTTCTTCCTCCATCACGTCGAGCACTGCCAGTGCTGCTGCACAAGCCAAGTGGTTGCCACCGAAAGTAGTGCCCAACTGACCGTAGACAGCCTTGAACATCGGAGAGATAAGTACGCCGCTCATCGGGAAACCGTTACCTATTCCTTTGGCAACAGTGATGAGGTCGGGCTTTACATCAAGATGCTGGTGTGCGAAGAACTTGCCCGAACGTCCGTAGCCGCACTGAATCTCGTCGCAAATAAGTATGGTGTTGTGCTCTTTGCAGATTGCGCTCAATCCCTGCATGAATTCCTTGCTTGCCACACGGATGCCGCCTACACCCTGGATGCACTCTACGATACAAGCACACACATCGTCTTTCTCTATTTCCTTCTTCCATGCCTCGAGGTCATTAAGCGGAAGGAAGGTCACATGACCGTTGGCGTTTATCGGCGATACAATCTTCGGATTGTCTGTAACTTCAACTGCCAGGGATGTACGTCCGTGGAATGCCTTGTCGGCAGACAACACCCTTTTGCGTCCATTGTAGAACGAAGCCAACTTCAGGGCATTCTCATTTGCCTCTGCCCCGGTATTCACCAAGAACAGGCTGTAGTCCTCGTAGCCACAAGCCTTGCCCAGACGCTGTGCCAGTTCACGCTGCAATGGGTTGATTACTGAATTACTATAGAAACCGAGCTTGTTGAGTTGCCCGGTCATTTTCTCTACATAATGCGGATGGCAATGTCCGATGCTGATTACAGCATGACCCCCATACAAGTCAAGATATTCCTGACCTTTGTCGTCCCAGACCTTACATCCTTTTCCTTTTTCTATTGCTATATCAAACAGCGGATAAACATCAAATAACTGCATAATCCTATGTTTCTGTCTTGTCTATTAAATAGTTTACTAAAATGCACTTGCACTTAATTCTTCAATCAAACTGCGCTTGCCTTGACTCTTCACTTAGAATGCACTTGCCTTGAGCTTGAGACCTTCAGCCTCATCGAGTCCAAACATCAGGTTCATGTTCTGCACTGCCTGTCCCACTGCGCCCTTGAGCAGATTGTCGATGACTGAAGTGACAACAAGTTTCTTGCCGAACTGCTCCACATGCACGAGTGCTTTGTTGGTGTTGACCACCTGCTTCAAATCCAGTGCTTTGTCGGAGTAATGAGTGAAGGCAGCGTCCTTGTAGAAGTCCCTGTACAATTCCACGACATCTGTATCTGCCGAATCGAGCTTGATGACTTCTGAGCAGAATATGCCACGGGAGAAGTTTCCTCTGAATGGAACAAAGTCCACAGTGACACCATCTGCATCATAGCCCTCGTTCAACGTATCGATGACCTGCGGCTTGTCTGCCGGACGGAGCTCGTTCAAAGTCTGGGTTATTTCGTGAAGATGCTGGTGAGTGAACACCTTATATACGCTCAAGTTGTCTGCTCTCCATGAGAAATGGGTTGTTGCGCCTGGCTTCTGACCTGCACCGGTGGAACCAGTGATGGCACTGACATTCACGTCGTGGGTCAACAGTCCTGCCTTAGCCAAAGGAAGCAGTCCGAGTTGGATGGCTGTGGCGAAGCACCCAGGATTGGCAAGATGCATGCACGCCTTGATTTCCTCACGATGAATCTCCGGCAAGCCATAGACATAATCATGGCTGCCCTTGATGCGGAAGTCCTGTGCCAAGTCTATTATCTTCACTCCTGCAGGAATTGTATTTTCCTTGAGGAATGCCTCGCTCTTTCCATGTCCGAAGCAGAAGAACACGACATCCACCTTGTCGAAAGGTTTGGCGTCAGTGAACTCCAGTTCAGTCTCCCCTATCAGTCCTTCATGGACTTCATACACTTTGTTGCCTGCGTTTGATTCGCTGTTGGCAAACACAATCTCCACCGACGGATGATTGAGCAACAAGCGGATGAGTTCGCCTCCTGTATATCCGGCAGCTCCTAAGATTCCGACTTTCACCATCGCTTAGTTCCTTTCGTCTGGATGAGCAAGATAGTAAGCACGGAGTGCAGTGGAATTGACCTTGATGAAACCCTTTGCATCTTCGCTGGTCCATGCCTTGGCAGTCTCGCCATACTCACCGAGCTTGTTCTTCACGAGGTCGTTTGGTGAATCAACACCTACAGTCTGGAACATGAGCGGACGCAGTTCGAGTGTCACTTCTCCTGTCACATTACGCTGCGAGCTGGTAAGCATCGCCTCCATATCCGGCATGACTGGCTCAAGATACTGGCTCTCATGCAGGAACATTCCATACCAGTTGCTGATTTGGTCTTTCCAATACTGCTGCCACTTTGAGAGAGTGAATTTCTCGAGGAAGCGGTGTGCTCCGATAATAAGCATTGGAGCTGCTGCCTCAAATCCCACACGTCCTTTGATTCCTATTATTGTATCGCCCACATGGCAGTCACGACCAATACCATAAGCAGCACCGATTTCTTCCACAGCCTGAATTGCCTTTACCTTGTCGTCATAGTGAATGCCGTTGACAGACACGATTTCTCCCTTCTCAAAACCAATCTTGAGAATCTCCGGACCTTCCTTTGTCGGGTGCTTCAAGTAAGCTGACTCCGGCAAGCCCTGGGTTGAGTCGAGGATCTCACCTCCACAGATACTTGTTCCCCACAGACCCACATTGTAGCTGTATTTCAGTTTGGCGAAGTCTGCAGAGAATCCATTCTTGTTGAGGTAATCAATCTCCTCCTGACGGCTCAAGTTTCCGTCGCGAGTAAGTGTGATGATTTCTGTTCCAGGTGCCATGACAAGGAATGTCATGTCGAAACGAATCTGGTCATTGCCTGCACCAGTACTTCCATGGGCAATGGCATCGGCACCGATTTCCTTGGCATAGCGCGCAATGGCAAGAGCCTGGAAAATACGCTCTGAACTTACTGATATCGGGTAGCAGTTGTTGCGCAGCACATTGCCGTAGACCATATACTTGAGGCTCTTCTCATAGTATTCGTGAGTCACGTCGAGAGTGATGTATTTTGTTGCGCCCAACTTGTAGGCGTTCTCTTCATTAGTCTTCAACTGTTCTGCACTGAAACCGCCTGTGTTGGCACAAGCCGCATGAACTTCATATCCTTTTTCTTTTGCCAGATACATCACGGTATAGGATGTATCCAAACCACCGCTGAAAGCAACGACAACCTTTTTCTTCTTATCCATCTTATTGTTTGTTTTTTATTGTATTCCACATCATTAATTCCGATTATTCCGAGAGACCTTGCGCTCAGTTCCGAAAGTCTTTGAACTCAATTCCGAGAGACTTTGCACCCAGTTCCCAAAGGCTTTGTACTTGAAGCCAGTCTTACATGAGTCCTCTCACTGCCATTTCCTTTATTATCTCCTGGAAGAGTTCAATGGGTGTTGGTTCGCCCTTGTGTTTCTCCGGATTGTAGAGCATTCCCGTGCAGATACAGAACTTGCGGTTCTTCATCTGCAGGATGGGATAGTTCACACAGCCCTGGCAACTGCGCCAGAAGGAATCGTCGTCGGTAAGTTGGTTGAACGACACCGGAACATATCCCAATGCGGTGTTCATCTTCATGACAGCGTCTCCGCTCGTAAGCGAGAATATTTTAGCATGAGGCCATCGGACACGTGCCAGCGTAAACGTGTGGTCTTTTATACGTTTTGATATGTCACGCCCTTGATAGTCCGGGTGGACAATCAGTCCCGAAGTGGTCACATACGACTTGTTGCCCCATGTCTCGATATAGCTGAAACCGGCAAACTTGTCTCCCAGTTCAGTCTGTTGGCTTGGATCAAGAGCCAGCACAGCCTTACCTTCCTTCATTTTTGTTGCCACATACTCATGTGTACGCTCTGCAATGCCTGTACCGCGTTTTCTTGCAGCCTCGCGTATTGTGTCATTAATCAGATCCACATACTTCTCATGTGACGCATCAGCCACAATGACTTTTATTCCGTCTGGATATTCCATTTCCGTTTGTCATGGCAAGCCCTCAGTCTTGCCCCTACCATACTTATTATTTGTTTAATGTTGTTTCTAGTTTCATTCTCATCAGTTCCCGCGAATAATTTTCCTCGAGAACAATCATTATTGTGTCGTCGCCTGCCACCGTACCAATCACCTCAGGTATGTTGGCATTGTCAATGTCGTATGCCACACTGCTTGCATAGCCCGGACGTGTCTTGATGACGCAGAGGTTTCCGCTGAAATGTATTGCCTGCACTCCGCTGCTCAACAGCATCTCCTGAATGGGTCGGTGCTCTCTCACGCGCCGGTACATGGCATTGTTGGGCAGGATGTAAATCGACCTGCCGTTCATCGATGCAGCCTTGGCAACCTTCAGTTGCTTCAAGTCTCGCGAAAGTGTTGCCTGCGACAGGAGGAATCCTTCCTGCTGCAACCTCTTGAGTAAGTCTTCCTGAGAAGAGATTTCCTGACTCGAAAGAATCAGTCTTATTACCTCCAACCTTGAACCTTTAGTATCCATTGCCGTATAATTATTCATTTGAGACTGCAAAATTATAAAATAATACGCAAACGGCAATGCATTCTATGAATTTCATTCATGATTTCCGTGAATAAAATGCATGTCAGCCCGTAATTGGAAACTCTGCAAGCCGATACCAGCCAAACGGACAGCTGGTCGTAAGTCGATGGACAAGCGGTCGTAAGTCAATGGACAAGCGGTCGTGTTAGCTCAGATAAGCGGTTGTAGTACGATAAGCCAAAGCACCCTTCGTATTCCAGACTTGCAGAACTTGATTTACACCTGTCCTCGCATTTCCGCACTCTACAGTTCGGTTTCGCCCTCCACATAGTTGCCCATCACGAATGTGGTGCCGTCGAACGAGGCATAAGTGAAGAGGCTGTACCATTCACCAAGGATGATGGCATGGCAGTCGTGACCAATCATCAGGTCGAGCTCTATGTGCCGGTGTCCGAATATGAAGTAATTGACTCCCGGATGGGATGCAAGATACTGCTTGGCAAATACCACAAGGTTTTCATTCTGCTCGCCCTTATACGGTTCTTCGCCAATAATCTTGTGCTTCTCCCTGCTGTTCTTTGCCCAGTTCAGTCCGAAGTTCATGAACCAATGGGGATGAATCATCTTTGCCAGGCGCTGCAAGGTCTTGTTCTCGAAGCACCAGAACATGAACCTTCCCATGCGGTCGTCCTTGTCGAGGTCGAGGTTGTGCCCGTGTGCCAGATAGAACTCTTTCCCATAGATTTCCAGCAGACAAGGTTCACGGTGCAGGATTACGCCACATTCCTTGTTGAGATAGTCGTCCATCCACATGTCGTGGTTGCCAGTGAAGTAATGTACCTCAACCCCCAAATCAGTCAGTTCACTCAACTTGCCGAGGAAGCGTGTGTAGCCCTTGGGCACCACGTCCTTGTACTCAAACCAGAAGTCGAACATGTCGCCAAGCATATAAACTGCTTCAGCCTTGTGCTTGATGGAATCGAGAAAACGTACGAGCTTGCGCTCCTGAGTTCTCTTGTGTTCGAGGGCACGACTACCCAAATGTGCGTCTGACAAAAAATAAACCATAGTCTGTTGCTTCTTTTAATTTACCACTACATGAGATTTTACTTCAACATGAAATTCTTTCATTTCATGAGAATTCCCCACTACATAAGTCCCAAGTCGAGCTTTGCCTCATCGCTCATCATGTCTTTGTTCCATTCCGGTTCATAGACGATGTCTACTTTCACTTCCTTCACTCCTTCGATAGAGCCTACCTTCTGGCTGATGTCCTCAATGATGAAATCGGCTGCAGGACAGGACGGTGCTGTGAGTGTCATTTCGATGTTGACAGCATAGTCGTCGGTCACGTCAATCTTGTAGATCAGTCCGAGGTCGTACACATTAACCGGTATTTCCGGGTCGAAAACGGTTTTGAGCATCTCCACCGTCTTTACTTCTATATCATATTTTTCCATTGTCTGCAAAACTGTAATATTGTCCGTCGGTCACAATCACATGGTCAATCAGCCGTATGTTCATTGTTTCCGAAGCCGACATAATCCTTTTCGTTATATTCTCGTCTTCCTTGCTCGGATAGATGTAGCCCGAAGGATGGTTGTGGCAAACCACAAGGTTCGTTGCCTCCACAATCAGGGCTTCCTTCAGTATCATCCTTATGTCGACAGCCGTCTGCGTCAGTCCGCCGCTGCTCAGCTTCACCCGCTTGATTACCCGGGCATTGTTGTTGAGCAACAGAACCCAGAACTCCTCGTGCGACAAGTCGCGCATCAGCGGATGCATCATGTTGTAGACATCCTCAGCCGTCGTTATCTGGTCGATGTCGTTGGCTTTCTCCAGTGCCCTGCGCCGTCCTATCTCGGCTGCCGCCTTGATGGTCAGAGCCTTTGCTTCGCCAATTCCGTTGAATGCCATCAGTTCTTCCAATGTCATCTTGCTCAGCAGCGAAAGGCGGTTGTCGCAGGCATCCATCACTTCTTTCATCAACTGCACTGCCGACTTCTTCTGGGTGCCGGAGCCAATCAATATGGCAAGGAGCTCAGCATCGGTCAATGCCTGCTCTCCCCTCTCCATCATCTTCTCGCGCGGGCGCTCGTTCACTGCCCAGTACTTTATCGACCCATTGTCCATCGCATCATCAATAACAGCTGGTTTCACATCATATCTTCAACAGTTGTTCTACGTCATATCTTCAACAGTTGTTCTACTTCATATCATCAATGTTGCCGTTCTCCGTATTCACAATCATCAGTCATAGAACTTCTTCTCGAAAGCGCAGAACTCGCCCTTGCCCAGCACACATCTCAGCCACCAGGCTTTCAGGAACCCGAGTCCGTAGCCGAACAGCTGCACAAAGGCAGCTTCCACCGACAGCACGCCGATGGACATGCTCTTGTATTGCTTCGACGAGTCGATGAATATCAGCAGGACGAACAGCACGACTGGAAGGATTGTGTACATCCACAAAGCAGACCCCGTCAGCCGCAGGATGAGGGATGCAATGACCAAAGCAATAACGCCCACGGTGAATACTGCCGGAAGGAGATGCACCAGTTTCATTGTTCCCGGATGTCGCTTCTCGAGATTGATGCGGGCAATGCCGGAGTTGAACACTTGCTTGAAGAACTTCTCCATGTCAGTGCGCCGCTTGTGCCAAACCCATGCTTCAGGGAAAAGCCTGCACCGGTATCCAGCCTTGAATATGCGGATGCTGAAGTCGATGTCTTCGCCGAAACGCATCTTGGAGAAGCCGCCCAGTTTATTGTACACGTCTCTGCGCACGCCCATGTTGAACGAACGCGGATAGAACTTGTCCATCTTCTTCTTGCCGCCTCTGATTCCGCCCGTAGTGAAGAAGCTCGTCATGCTGTAGCTGATGGCTTTCTGCACTTGAGTGAACGAGTCGCCGGCACGGTCGGGACCTCCGAAGGCTTCACACGGATTGTCGTGCAGTTCCTTGTCGACTTCGGCAAGATAGGAAGGAGGGAGCACGCAGTCGCTGTCGAGTATGATGACATATTCGCCGTTTGCCCTCGCAACGCCATAGTTCCTGGAATCACCCGGACCGCTGTTCTTCTTATAATAATATATAAGGTGTAGCCGGTCCTTGTATTTCTCCGCAACATCCTTACACTTCGTTTCCGAACCATCCTCAACGATGATGACTTCGAAATCCTTGACCGTCTGTTCAGTCAGGCTTTGAAGCAGTTCATCCACCTCGTCGGGACGGTTGAACACTGGTATGACGATAGAGTATTGCATCCTTTTTTCCATTTCGTTTTATTACTCACTGCAAATATAGGCAAAATATCGTTTGGAATCAAAGGTTCGGCAGTTTTTTTGGATTGGTTCAAAGATTTCCTCCCCTATGGCTTTCGCTTTTCACCGTACAGCGGCAAACAAGTGCAGCGACAGGACTAGGCTTGAGCCGAGGCTGAAGCGGGTCCACAGCCCTACTCAATGTAGAATGTAATCACAACCATCTTGTTGCGTCCTCCGTTCACGGAGTTCGTGTAAACCATCGGAGTTGCCTCTGTTATGTCGGTGCGTTTCTTGTCCACGATATTGGCAAGGCCATAACAGAACTTGATTTCGGGAATGAATTTGAAGAAAGGCAGATAGAAGTCACAGCCCAAGCCCACTTCGAGGAAACAGTCGAAATGCTTCAAGAGCAAGTTGCGCTGCTTCTTCACCGTCAGGTCGTACACCGGGTTCACTCCACACATCACGTACGGACGGAAGTTGTTGAACCGTTCGCCCGAGAACTTGGCATCGACAGGCAGGGAAATGTAAGTCGACTTCATGTTTTGCACATTGCTCTCGCCTGTTGTGTAATTCACGAAGCGTGTGTTCTTCTCGCCGAAATGTATTGTAGGTATTGCCCGGAGCGAGATGTAATTGTTCAGCTTCATCTCTCCGAGAATGCCCACGCAGAAGCCCGGTTCGTAGCCTGGGACATCGGCATACCACTGGTTTCCGCTCTCGTCCACGAAGCCATTGTTCTCGTACTCAATGTCCTGCAGACTTATCCCGGCAAGGAATCCGTAATGATACTGGCGCTGGTCGATGTAAGGGCGGTTCATCACCTTACGGGTCTGTGCACAAGCCATCCCGCCTGCAAAGAATGCAGAGCACCCGAGACAAGCAGCCACCAGCAGCAGCCGTCTTACGATTCTATTTGATTCCTCCGTCCACATACTCTTACAAACGTCAGAAGTCTGATTTTATTGCTTCGAAATGAACTTTGCACTGCTTCGCCATGAACTTTGCATCGCCACATCCCCATGAGCCTTGCCTCTCCACGAACTTTCCGTCGTCACGTCCCTTGAAAAAAAAAGCTGAGATTATTACTCTCAGCCTTATACCCTATCGTCTTTTGCCTATACGAAGGTTATTTTCCGTGGAACTCATTTGAAACTGTAAGAGACTTGCGTCCTTTCTTACGACGAGCAGACAATACGCGACGACCATTCTTGGTTGTCATGCGCTGACGAAAACCGTGCTTGTTGATTCTTTTACGGTTGTGCGGTTGAAACGTTCTTTTCATTTTCTATCTGTTTAATTTATTACTATTGACTACATACGGCCCGCAGTGCAACACCAGCAAAAACCACTGTATATTGCGCAAACAGCGTGCAAATTTAGTCATTTTATGTCACCCGACAAAAAGAAACCTCGATTTTTCGCGTACTTTTCTTTGTTCTCTTACAAAAAACCCCTAATTTTGCACTCGATTTCAATTCATGGGTTACAATATAAACAACAAAGTTCATTTAAATACAACAACTAAAGCAGTATGGCTATTTTAGCAGGTGACATTAAGAAAGGCGTTTGCCTCCGCCTCGATGACGGCAAAATTTGGGTAGTAATCGATTTCCTTCACAAGAAACCAGGAAAAGGAAACACAGTCATGATCACAAAGCTCCGCAACGTGGAAGACGGACGAGTACTCGAGCGTACTTGGATTGTTTCCGCAAAGCTCGACGATGTGACCGTTTCACACCAGCAGTTCCAATACCTCTATAAAGAAGGAGAGGACATGGTATTCATGAATACAGAGACTTTCGAGCAGGTCAACATCAACAAAGACCTCATCACTGGCGGCGACTTCCTCAAGGAAGGCGAAAGCATGGTGATGGCATCAATCGACGACCAGACCGGTGCAATCCTCACAGCAGAAGCACCAGTGAAGATTGTCCTCAAGGTGACTTACACAGAACCAGGACTCAAGGGCGACACAGCTACAAACGCCACCAAGCCTGCAACACTGGAGACAGGCGTTGAAATCCGCGTTCCGCTGTTCATCAACGAAGGCGACATGATTGAGGTCGACACACGCGACGGAAGCTACGTTTCACGCAAGTCATAAGAGCGCGCACATTACAGACTCAATAAATAAATGCGAGTAGGAGGAAAACAAAGCAGTTTTCTTCCTACTTTCGTTTTCACGCACCCCCGGTCACACAATTCCCGGTCACACATATAATTCCCAGTCACACACACCAGTTCACATTAGCAGTCCACAAGAAACATGAACACATCCACCCGTCCCCATCCCATCATTGCATTGCTGCCCCTGCTGTCACTCATCGCACTGATAGCCTGCGCCCTCCTATATTTCCCCGACGACGCACTCTCCGGAGCATCCCAAGTGGCAATGATGATAGCCACAGCCGTGTGCGTGGCACTTTCCATGAGAATCTACAAAACCCCTTGGGCAGTGTTCGAAGAGCGCATCAAGTCCACCGTAGGCGATGCAGCAGTCTCCATACTCCTCCTGCTGCTCATCGGCATGATGTCAGCCACATGGATGATAAGCGGCGTCGTGCCCACCCTTATATATTATGGAGTACAGATCATGTCGCCCATGTTCTTCCTTCCCTGCGCCTGCATCATCTCAGCCATCATATCCGTAATGACCGGAACATCGTGGACCACCATTGCCACCATAGGCATTGCCCTCATGGGAATCGGCACAGCACTGGGAATTCCCGAACCCTACACAGCAGGAGCAGTCATATCCGGAGCCTACTTCGGCGACAAGCTCTCGCCAATGAGCGACACCACAGTACTGGCATCCAGCATGGCAGGCGCAGACCTCTTCACCCACATCCGCTTCATGCTCTACACCACCATCCCGAGCATGACCGTCTCCCTCCTGCTCTACCTCGTCATGGGACTCTTCTACAACGGCAAAGCCATGGAAGTGACGATGTACACCGACGGACTCGCCCAGGGATTCCACATCAGTTGGCTCACCCTTCTCGTTCCAGCCTACACCGGATGGCTCATCTACCGGAAAGTGCCGTCGCTCATCACCCTGCTCCTTTCCTCCCTTGCCGCATGCATCTGTGCAGCAGTGCTCCAGCCCGAAGTCCTTGCAGGCATTGCAGGCGAGGCGACAGTCACCGTGGAATCCCTCTTCATAGGACTGATGAAAGCCTGCTACACCTCAACCCAGGTCGACACCGGCTATCAAGCCATCAACGACCTCGTAGCCACCCGGGGCATGGCAGGAATGCTCAACACCATATGGCTCATCCTCTGCGCCATGTCGTTCGGCTCGTGCATGGTAGCCAGCGGCATGCTCAAGAGCCTCACCAGCACACTGCTCCGCTACATCCGCAGCACAGCCTCGCTCGTCTGCTCCAGCGTGGCAACCGGCTGTCTGCTCAATCTCATCATGGGCGACCAGTTCCTCTCCATCATCATGAACTGCTCCATCTACGAAGAAGAATACCGCGACCGGGGCTACCGTCCCGAACTGCTCAGCCGTTCCACCGAAGATTCAGCCACCGTCACCTCAGTGCTCGTTCCCTGGACAGCCTGCGGAATGACCCAGAGCACAGTGCTCGGCATCCCCACCCTCGTCTATCTCCCCTTCTGCTTCTTCTGCATCATCAGCCCAATCATGAGTTGCATCGTCGCCATCCTGGGCTATAAGATACCGAAGCCTAAGGAATGAGAGGGCTGACTCCTACCGTCCGGACGGCTTCGAATCTTCGGGACTGAGGATTCTTGATTTGTTCCAATAAGTCAAAGAGCGCTGTGTGATGTCGGCATGTTGGCTATACCTCTGATTTTCTGCCCCTTTTGTCGCAGGTCCGTCCGGGCTTGGTCGGGGCGCCGGATTTCTCTGACTGGGAAAAATGTTTTTTCTGACCGGGAAAAAAATTTTCCCTGACTGGGGAGCGGTTTTGCCCTCTCCGGAGGGGGCTTTGTGAATCACGGTGCAAAGTTACGACATGGGG
>CAVISR010000088.1:0-12396 GCA_963645405.1 Acutalibacteraceae bacterium | reverse complement strand
AAGGCAGAGTCCTGGAGCGAAGCGGAAGGACGGCACCTTGGGTAAACCGTCCCAGTGTGTCATGTGCGCCCTGAAGGGGCAGCTACATACCCGTTGCACCTCTTGCTTTTATTCAGCTGCCCTTACAGGGCGCTGTGGGTGGGGGTGCGTGGTTACCCAGGGCGTTGCCCTGGGCTGATAGTAGCTGGGCTTTCAGCCCGACATGCACGCAGTGTTTTGCCTCGCACAAGCCGCGCTCGCTTTAACGCTCTCGGAGAGAGCTAGCTCCTATTGCAATGCACCCGGACATCGCTCGCTATTGTTTTACGACCCACAAGCCTTCGCTCGCTTTAACGCTCTCGGAGAGAGCTAGCTCCTATTTTTAACGCTCTCGGAGAGAGCTGGCTCCTATTGCCATCCGGATGGCTATGCTCTATCAGTCGAAGAGGGGTGTGGAGAGGTAGCGTTCGCCGGTGTCGGGGAGGAGGGCAACGATGGTCTTGCCTTCGTTCTCGGCTTTGCGTGCCAACTCGAGGGCGGCATGGAAGGCTGCACCTGAGGAGATGCCTGCCAACACGCCTTCTTTGTGGGCGAGGAGGCGCGAACCGGCAAATGCGTCTTCATCGGTCACGGGAATGACGCCGTCGACCAGGTCGGAATGGTAGTTCTTCGGCACGAACCCGGCTCCGATGCCTTGGAGCTTGTGGGGTCCGGGCTGTCCGCCTGAGAGCACTGGCGAGGAGGCTGGCTCCACTGCAAATGCCTTGACCGACGGCTTGTGTTTCTTCAGTGCTTCTGCCACTCCGCTTATGGTGCCGCCTGTACCTACACCTGCCACGAAGATGTCGACTGTGCCGTCGGTGTCCTGCCAAATCTCTTCTCCTGTGGTGACGACATGGATGGCTGGGTTTGACGGATTGTCGAACTGCTGGAGGATGACTGACCCCTCGATGGAAGCATTCAGTTCGTTTGCCTTTGCTATGGCTCCGCCCATGCCTGCTGCTCCCGGAGTGAGGACAATCTCTGCTCCGTAGGCGCTGAGGAGTTTACGGCGCTCGATGCTCATGGTTTCGGGCATGGTGAGGATGAGGTGGTAGCCCTTGATGGCGCTCACCCATGCCAGTCCCACTCCGGTGTTGCCGCTTGTGGGCTCGATGATTGTGGCACCGGGCCTGAGCCGTCCGCTCTGTTCGGCATCGCTTATCATCGAGAGTGCCACGCGGTCTTTCACGCTTCCTCCGGGATTGAATGATTCGAGTTTTACGATGAGTCGGGCTTTCAGCCCTTCTTCCTGCTCGATGTGTGCCACCTCAAGCAGAGGTGTGTGGCCGAGCAGTTCGGTGAGATTTGTCTTTATGTTGCCCATAATCTTTTTTATTTATACGAACGTATTGTGACTGTGTATTATTGTGTTTGTGTTGTATGTAAATCAGGGCTGGCCCTGAAAATTATGCGTTTGTGCCGTCACTGACAGAACCACATTATAACTGACAGGACAAGGTTGCATCTGACAGAACCAGCCATGTATCGGTCTTTAGATTTGTGCAAATGCCTGGTCGAGGTCGGCGATGATGTCGTCGATATGTTCCACTCCGATGGACAGACGTATGGTGGTGGGGGTGATGTGCTGTTCTGCCAGTTCCTCGGGACTGAGCTGCGAGTGGGTGGTTGTTGCCGGATGAATCACAAGGCTCTTCACATCTGCCACATTGGCAAGGAGGGAGAAAATCTTCAGTGAGTCGATGAATTTCCATGCATCGTCCTGGGTGCCGTTGATTTCGAACGTGAAGATTGAACCGCCTCCGTTCGGGAAGTACTTCTGGTAGAGTTCGTGGTCGGGATGGATGGGCAGTGACGGATGGCTGACGCTCTTCACTTTCGGATGTTTCGAAAGATAGTCGACTACCTTCAGTGCATTCTGCACATGGCGCTCGATGCGGAGCGGAAGTGATTCCACTCCCTGGAGCAGAATCCATGCATTGAACGGGGAGATGGTGGCTCCGGTGTCGCGAAGGATGACGGCACGGATACGGGTGACGAAGGCTGCAGGACCTGCCACATCTGCGAAGACGGCTCCGTGATAGGACGGGTCGGGCTTAGCAAGTGAAGGGTATTTGTCGGGGGTCTTCTTGTAGTCGAACTTGCCGCCGTCGACTATCACTCCTCCCAGACTGCTGCCGTGACCGCCGATGAATTTAGTGGCTGAATGGACCACGATGTCGGCTCCGTGTTCAATCGGACGGATGAGGATTGGGGCGAAGGTGTTGTCGACAATGAACAGCACATTGTGACGGTGTGCCACTTCGGCAATGGCATCGAGATTGGTGACATCGGAGTTGGGATTGCCGAAGGTCTCTGCGTAGATGGCAGTGGTGTTGGGGCGGATGGCAGCCTCGAGTGCTTCAAGGTCGTTGACATTGACAATGGAATAGTCTACACCCTGGGTGGAAAGGGTGTGGGTGATGAGATTGTAGGAGCCGCCGTAGAGGTTGTCGGCTGCAATGATGTGGTCACCGTTGCGTGCTATGTTCTGAAGCGCATAGGTCACTGCCGCTGCTCCCGACGCCACTGCCAGTCCGGCTACTCCGCCCTCGAGGGCTGCTATGCGCGACTCGAACACTCCCTGGGTGGAATTGGTGAGACGTCCGTAGATGTTGCCTGCGTCACGAAGTCCGAAACGGTCGGCTGCATGCTGTGAGTTGCGGAACACATAGGAGGTGGTCTGATAGATTGGCACAGCGCGTGCATCGGTTGCCGGGTCGGGCTGTTCCTGTCCTACGTGAAGTGCGAGAGTTTCCACATGCAATTTGTTTTCTGTTGTTGCCATAATCTTGTTTCCTTTCTTTCTTTAGTGTTATTGTTATCTTTGTTGTTTGTTTTCTGTTGTTTTCGAGTGCAAAGTTACGACATTGCAGACCTCTGTTCCAAATAATTTTGCAAGTTCGGAAAATAACACTAACTTTGCACCGCCGAACCGAATGAATATTCTGTAGGCATTCGGAAAACATCAACTCTGAAGAATAATTTTCTATGGCAGAACTGGACGATATCGACATGCAGATAATGCGTGTGTTGCAGGACAACTCGAGGCTGACGACGAAGGAGCTGGCAGCAAAGGTCCACTTGTCGACAACCCCCGTCTACGAGCGCATGAAACGGCTTGAGCGCGAGGGATATATCAAGAAATACATAGCTGTGCTCGATGTCGACAAGCTCAACCAGGGCTTCATCGTGTATTGCAATGCAAAGCTGAAGAAGCTCAACCGCGAGATAGTGAATGAATTCATCGAGACCATCAAGGCAATACCCGAGGTCACCGAATGCTACAACACCTCCGGACGCTTCGACTATATGCTGAAGATTCATGCCAAGGACATGAAGAGCTACCAGGACTTCGTGTTCAACAAACTCGGCACCATCGAATGTCTCTCGTCGTGGGAAAGCACGTTTGTCATGTCGGAAGTGAAGAACGAGCACGGAATAAAGATATAAGGCGGCATACACCTTATTATATATGAATACACCTTATTATATATAAGGAGGAAAAATATAAAGGAAGAAAACATGAACGTTGAGACAAGAAAAGCGGAAGAAACAGATGCGGCATTCATTGCCGTAAGCATACTCGATGCAGTGGGACTGCACGAACCAAGCGACGAGATGCTGCAGTGCACCACCGAACTATGCAAGAGAGACGACGTGCTCTACAGCTGGCGCAACACTCTCATTGCCTATGCCGACGGACAACCGGCAGGAAGCATCACAGCGTATGAAGGCAAGAACTACATCGGGATGAAGACCATCACCTTCGAACTCGTGAAGCAAGCCACCGGCAACGACTTCACCCGGATGGAACTCGAAGCATTGCCGGGCGAATACTACCTCGATTCGCTGTCCGTACGTCCGCAGTTCCGCAGACAGGGCATCGGCAGGCAACTGATAGAAGCTGCCATCGGCGAAGCCATGCACACTGATGCCACCACCACAACACTGGCATGCGACCCGGCAAACGTGAAAGCACGGCATCTGTATGAATCACTTGGATTCGAACACAGGTCCGACATGTTCATCTTCGGAGAAAACTATCTGAAGATGGTGAAGGACATAGAAAACAACAAAGCATAAAAACAAAGACAGAAATGAACCAAATAAACAAGACAGAGACACTGCACTTCAAGGCAGACGCATTCAACACCGACTTCAAGCGCGAGCTGTCGTACGAAGTGCTGGGCAGAAACCTGCTCAACTGTGCCGAGAACCATGCGTCAATACGCGGATTCGGATTCAACGACCTGCTCAAGGCAAGCCACTCGTGGGTGCTCTCACGACTCACCATCGAGATGGCCAAGATGCCGCCCATCTACACCGACTACAACATAACCACATGGATTGAGAGCATCTACCGGCTGTTCACTAACCGTAACTTCGCCATCACCGACGACGAAGGCAACACGTTCGGTTATGCACGCTCGATTTGGGCAATGATTGACAACACCACACGCCAGCCACTGGAACTGATGAAGATCTACGGCGAGCAGTTCCAACCGTTCCTTGCTCCCGAACTCACCTGCGACATGCAAGGGCACAACCGTCTGCGTCCCCTACCCGACTCCGAGCCTTGCGAGACCATGACCACCAAATACAGCGACCTCGACTGCAACGGGCACTTCAACAGTGTGAAATACGTGTCGCATATCCTCGACTTGTTCTCACGCGACTTCCACCTCAGCCACCGCATACGTCGGGTGGAACTGGCATACATTGCCGAAGCATACTACGGCGACAGCCTCTCACTCTTCCTTGCCGAACTGGAACCCAACAAGTACCAGGCTGAAATCAAGAAGAACTACGAGAGCGACAACAAGGGCGAGACCATTGCAAGAGCACTGATTCTGTTTGAAGACGCAGAGAAGGAATAAAGCTTGGTCAGGGAATTCCACAGAAGCCACAAAACAGTGGAGAAATATTCGTAAGGCAAAAGACAACCGGACGAAAGACAACATACAACCGGACGTAAGGCAAAAGACAACCGGACGTAAGTCGACATACAACCAGTAGTAAGTCAACGGACGAACGGTCGCAGGAAAACAAGCCATACGCTCAACTGCTAATGAGCCATACGCTCAACTGCCAACGAGCCATACGCTCGATGGACATTGAGCCATACGCTCAACCGTTATCGAGCCATACATTCGATGGACACTGAGCCATACGCCCGGTTAAACGAAAAAAAGAGAGGAACTCACGCCGAGTTACCTCTCTTTCTTTATTCTGCCCAAATGCATCAGAGAAAGTGCTGCATCACTTCTTCTTCATAGCTGCATAACGGTTCAAGAACTTATCCACACGACCGGCAGTGTCGACCAACTTGGCCTTACCTGTGTAGAATGGATGTGAGGCAGAAGAGATTTCCAACTTAATCAATGGATACTCCTGACCCTCAAACTCAATAGTCTCGTTTGACTTTGCACAAGACTTTGAAAGAAACACAACGCCGTTAGACATGTCCTTGAAGACTACAGCGCGATAGTTCTCTGGATGAATTCCCTTTTTCATTTCGCTTTTCGTTTTATTGTTTTTATACAGTTCATTCTTGTTCTGGTGAACAATAAAATAACTCTTGAACCCGGACCATTCCGTATTCAGCGTGCAAAGTTACGATGTTTTTTCCACCCGGCAAAACATTTTCGGCATTTTATTGCCCACAAACAGCGAAAGTTACGCCAACAGAGTCCATATTCGTCAAAAAAGCAGTAACTTTGCATCCACAACAATTATCGGAGAGATGATACACAGAATCATAACCACATCAATTGCAGCCCTGCTCGTTGCCACCGAATGCATGGCATGGGGACAGAAAGGGCACGACACAACTTGCGCAATAGCAGAGAAGCACCTCACACGCAAAGCCCGACACCATATTAATAAATTACTGGAGGGCAAAAGCATCGTCTACTGGGCAAACTGGCTCGACAACGCAAGCAACACGCCCGAATATGCCTACTCCAAGACATGGCACTACAAGAACATCGACGAGGGACAGACCTACGACGAAGTGCCACCATTCGAGAAAGGCGACATCATCACCGCACTGACCGAGCAAATCAACAAGCTCAAGAGCGGCGAACTGACGGAAGACGAAGAGCGGCTGGCACTGAAGATGGTGATTCACCTCGTGGGCGACCTCCATCAGCCCATGCACATGGGACACAAGACCGACCTCGGAGGCAACCGCGTGCAAGTGACAGTGTTCAAGCAGTCAGCCAACCTCCACTCTGCATGGGACACCAACCTCGTGGAGAGCGCACACAAATGGAGCACCAGTGAATGGGTGGACCAGATAGACCGTGTCGACAAGAAGACAATGAAAGCAATGGAACAGGGAACACTCGACGACTGGGCAAAGGAAACCTATGCACTCGCCACCCAAGTGTATGCCGACACACCCGAAGGCACGAAGATTTCCTACGACTATGTGGCAAAGGCAACCCCAGTGATAGAACAGCAGCTGCTCAAGGGCGGCATCCGCCTTGCCAAGATACTGAATGACATCTACTAAGGCAGGCTTCGAAAACGACCCCGGAATCAACGGAACCGGCACATAAAAAGCCCCCGTAAGTTGCAAACCAATCGCTATAATGTTGTTTCTCACATTTTTATCGATAAAAACCAAGAAAAAATTTTTCGGTTTGACAATAAAACACTAAATTTGCACCTTGTTCGCCGCAAGCAAAGGCCGATTCACGTCGGTTCACGCCCCAAAAGCCGCGGATTAGACTAAATATTAACACAATAAACAAACAGGTAAAAAACAATGACTAAAGCAGACATCGTTCTAAAGATTTCAGCAGAGACAGGAATCGACAAAGCAACTGCACTGCAGGTTGTAGAGGCATTCATGTCTACAGTAAAAGACAGTTTAGCACAAAACGAAGAAGTGTTCCTTCGCGGATTCGGTTCATTCATCATCAAGACCCGCAAGCAGAAGATTGCACGCAATATCTCCAAGAACACTTCAATGGTAATCCCAGAGCACAAGATTCCGGCATTCAAGCCTTCAAAGACTTTCTCTGAGCAGATAGGCTAAGAACCGGCAAAGCTCGCTGTCCTCCGAAAAGCATCCGCGCAATGCAAGCGCCGGCAGCCTGCATCGGAAGGACGGGAACCACAAGAAGACAGACAACAAGCAATTTAATATATAAACATTTTAAATTTCAAGGACTATGCCAAACGGTAAGAAAAAGAAGAGACACAAGATCTCAACACACAAGCGTAAGAAAAGACTGAGAAAGAATCGTCATAAGAGCAAGTAAATCTCACAAACAATGAGGGAATGACAAGCGAACTTATAATCGACTCACAACCCAAGGAGGTGACAATCGCGCTTCTTGAAGACAAGAGGCTTGTCGAGTTCCAAAAAGAATCTTTAGGCACTCACTACTCTGTAGGGAACATCTATGCAGCCAGGGTCAAGAAAATCATGCCTGGACTCAATGCATGCTTTGTGGATGTCGGTCATGAGCGTGAAGCATTTCTTCATTACCAAGATTTAGGTTTACAATTCCTCTCGATAGAGAAATTCATTAAGCAGGTTTCAAGCGACCGCAAGAAGCTCCCACAGACAGAGAAGTTCGGACGCCAGCCCGACCTTCCAAAGAGCGGACAGATAGAAAAGATTCTTGAGGTTGGACAGGAAGTACTTGTGCAAATCACAAAGGAACCAATCAACACCAAAGGTCCACGACTGACCAGTGAGATTTCCTTTGCTGGTCGCTACCTTGTCTTAATTCCGTTTGCCGAAAAGGTGAATGTGTCGAGCAAAATTAAGAGCGCTGAAGAGCGTGCCCGACTCAAGCAACTGATACAGAGCATCAAGCCCAAAAACTTTGGCGTCATCGTACGCACAGTGGCAGAAGGAAAACGAGTGGCAGAACTCGACAAAGAGCTCACCATACTTCTGGAAAGCTGGGACGACTGTATCAAGAAAGTCCAGATGGCACCGGAATTGCCCGTACTTGCACACGAGGAGACAGGTCGCACCGTATCAATGTTGCGCGACCTTTTCAACCCTTCCTACGAGTCAATACAGGTGAACGACCCAAAGGTGTACAAAGAGGTAAAGAAATACGTGAGCCTCATTGCACCCGACCGCGAGAACATCGTGAAACTCTACAGAGGCAACTTGCCTATATTCGACAATTTTGATGTAACCAAACAAATCAAATCGGGATTCGGCAGAACCGTAAGTTACAGGAAAGGCGCTTACCTGATTATCGAAAGTACAGAGGCACTCCACGTCATCGACGTTAACAGCGGAAACCGCTCAAGAGGAGTCACTGGCCAAGAGGCCAATGCTTTTGAAGTCGACATGGGAGCAGCAGAGGAAATCGCACGCCAACTCCGCCTCCGCGATATCGGAGGCATCATCGTAATCGATTTCATCGACCTTGACAAAGCCGAACACCGACAGAAACTTTACGAGAGGATGTGTGAACTCATGCGCAACGACAGGGCAAAACACAACATCCTTCCTCTCAGTAAATTCTGCCTCATGCAGATTACACGCCAGCGCGTGCGTCCAGCCATCAATGTCCATGTGGAGGAAACATGCCCTACATGCCATGGCAAGGGAGTGATCAAGTCTTCGTTCCTCTTTGCCGAATCACTGGAAAATAAGATTGATTACATCGCAAGCAATCTTGGAATGAAGAAATTCCAGCTGTTGGTTCATCCTTATGTACATGCTTATATCAACCAGGGATTCCCTTCCCTGCTCGTGAAATGGCACTTCAAGTACGGATTTGGATTCAAGGTGATTCCAAGCCAAGCCCTTGCATTCATGCAATATGAATTCAGAGACAGCAAAGGTGACATCATCGACATGCAGGAGCAAGTGGAACCAACTACATAGAAAGACTACAGACGATGAAATGACGGCTATTCTGCTCAGCAGAACTTTCTACAAACGTAAACACACAAAAAAAGGAGAGGATGTAACAGCCACGGGCTGTATGCTTCCTCTCTTTTTTGTTGGATTTCAGACAAAATCTTAGTCTGTGTACTGCATTGAAGTGCCGTTGGCAGTTTCCTGAGCCAGTTCCACTCCTGCTGCATCAGCAGTTGTAGTAACGTGTACGCCACCGATGTTGAGTGTGAGCGAACCGTCCTCGTTGACTGTCATGAGTTCATACTTAGTGCCGTCGACCTCAGCATTCCAAGTCTTGTTCTTCTTGTCGAACACGAGCTTGCACTCGCAGTTGCGTGTCTCGTCCACAATCTTGTAGCCGCTCTTAGTGGTGGTGATGGCAAACATATCGCCGTTGCTTCCCTTCATGTGCTTCACTTCGCCAGCCTTTGACACTGGGTTTGAACCGCCCCAGAACTCGATGGAGTTGAAGATGAGAGCATCTGCAAGGTAAGCTACCTCATACACCGGAATGATGTGGAAGCAGATGAACACGAGTTCGTTGACGAACTTAGAGCCGGATATGCCCTGGTTCCATGTGTTGAGTTTGTTGAATGTACGGAATGAACCGATACAACTGGTGAACAACACGCATGATGCCAATAAGGCACACATCAGTCTCAAATTTCCTTTCTTCATAACTGTTTGAATTTAGAAGGTTGATAATAAAGAGTTTATTTCATATTGTTTTATTTCATCTCGCTCCCATTATTTATCTCACTCTCAGCAAGTCGCCCTGCACGGGAGTGTAGTCGTCGTCCTTGAAGTTGAGTTTGTAGAGTTTCTTCAGGTTCATTGCATACAGCTGGGCGATGGAATACATCGATTCACCCTGGCGCACATGGTGCCAGTAGCCTTTGCCATACCCCTTGGCAGCCTTCGACTGTTTCTTCTGCAGATAGATGAAGTCGCCCGCATTGATGTCAACCGATTCCACAGCCTCGTTGAACTGCAGCAGTTTTTTCTTCGACAGGGCAAATTCCTTCGCCAGACTGTCCCAGGTCTCCGAACCGTTCGCCTTGATGCACACCACCCCGTTGTTGCTGTAGAGTTGGTGGGAATTCAGCTTCACGTCCACCAGCGGAGTGTCGTCGGGAATGTATGCAGGACCATTCGGGTCACGGTCGAACTTGTTGAGCTCGTACAGTTCGATGATGCTGATGAGTCGGTTGGCATAAGTAGGACTCGTGGCATAACCGCACGATTTCAGTCCGTGTGCCCATCCCTTATAGTCGAGGATACTGAGTCGGAACAGGCGGCTGTAGCGGTCGCGCAGCAGGAATTTGGAATGGTCTTCATAGCTGTCGCGCACCGAGTCGTACACACGGAAATATTCCGTACGTCCGTCGTCGAAATGAGTTGTGGTAGGTCCGGTCCAAGTGCTTCCGCGCTTTATTCCGAAATGGTTGTTGCTCTTCTTTGCCAGTTCGCTCGACCCTGCCCCACTCTCCAGCAGTCCCTGTGCAAGCGTAATGCTGGCAGGAATGCCGTGCTGCTCCATCTGTTCCACTGCGATGTCCTTGTAGAGGTCGATATAGTCGAGAAACTTCTGGCTCTTGGTTTGCGCCACCGATTGCACTCCCGAGAGTGACAAAACAGCTGCAAACAGCAGGTTTCTGGCATACTTTATGTCCATGATTGACTTTTTTCTTTGTTTACAATGCAAATTTACAAAAATAATGCATAACTTTGGCGGAGACAAACGAAAAAAGCGATTGAAGTATGGAAAGAATCGTCAAATCCATAGAGATTACCCTCAAGCACGAAGAGGAACTCGACAGTGCCGAGCAACAACTTCTGCAGGTAGCCAAGGCTGCCACCTTCCGTAGTTATGCCCCCTACAGTCACTTCCGTGTGGGAGCGGCAGTAGCCCTCGAAAACGGGGAAATCATCTCGGGCAACAACCAGGAGAACAGTTCGTATCCGCAAGGACTGTGTGCCGAGCGCACTACCCTTTTCTATGCCAGTTCGCGCTATCCCGACACACCGGTCACCACCCTGTGCATCGCAGCCAGAGACAGCAGCGGAGAATTCACTAAAGTGCCCATCAGTCCGTGTGGAGGTTGCCGCCAGGTGATGCTGGAAACCGAGCACCGCTACGGCAAGAACATCAAGGTGATGCTCTACGGCACCGACGGCATCTATATCCTCCAGTCAGCCAGCGACCTGCTGCCAGTGGGATTCAACCAGGACAGTCTGACATAAGATACAATCAGAATAGCAAGACAGAAATCGAAAGTATGACAGACATAGAAAAAGGAATATTCAACCGTTCAGAGCTGTTGCTCGGCGCAACTGTGATGGAACGCATCATGCAGAGACGCGTAATCATCTTCGGAGTAGGCGGCGTAGGGTCGTGGTGTGCAGAGAGCCTCGTGAGAAGCGGCATCTGCCACCTCACGATTGTCGACAGCGACAGCGTGTGCATCACCAACTGCAACCGCCAGTTGATGGCAACCACCCGCACCGTGGGCAAGGTGAAAGTGGACGTGCTGAGAAATCGGCTCCTGGAGATAAATCCCGAGGCAGAGATAACAGCCCTGCAGAACATATATAATAAGGAGAGCGCGGACGAATTCGCGTTGGAAGGCTACGACTACATCATCGATGCCATCGACTCACTCAAGGACAAGGCAGACCTCATCCTGCGCGCCACCCATCTGGCGCACGAGAATCCCCGCATCACCTTCCTCAGCAGCATGGGCGCAGCACTGCGAATCGACCCCACCCAAGTGCGGGTGGCAGAGTTCTGGAAAATCAAGGGCGATTCACTGGCACGTGCGCTCCGCAACAAGTTCAAGCACAACAAGACCTTCCCCGAAAGCAAGTTCCTCTGCGTCTACAGCGAGGAACAGGCAATGGAGAACAAAGGCACAGCACTCACCGACGTTGCCTCTGCAGGTATGTTTCCGAAGGCACAAACCAACGGATCTCTCAGCCACATCACCGGCATCTTCGGTTTGACACTGGCTGGACTCGTGTTGCAGAACGAGAACCGGCAATAGAAAAAACCGGGTGAAGTCTCATGCCAGGGTTTCCTTTTTCCAAAATAATTCCACATAAATTTTGCATTGTGGATACAAATCCGTAACTTTGCAGTGAATCAAACACTTTCAGCGTATGAGATATCCTATCGGCATTCAGACATTTGAGAATATTATTGAGGATGGTTTTGTCTATGTGGACAAGACCGACTTGGTGTATTCCCTTGCCAACGAAGGCAAAGTCTACTTCCTCAGCCGCCCTCGCCGTTTCGGCAAGAGCCTGCTCATCAGTACTCTCAAGAGTTATTTCGAAGGAAGGAAAGAGCTCTTCAAAGGACTGAAGATTGACAAACTGGAGAAGGATTGGAATGTATATCCAGTGATTCGGATTGACTTCAGTATAGGCAGCTACCTGGACACGGGCAATCTCGGCAAGGTGCTCGACAGCATAATGGGCAAATGGGAAAA
>CAVISR010000087.1:0-12549 GCA_963645405.1 Acutalibacteraceae bacterium | reverse complement strand
ATATTATATATGGAAAGAGAAGATTGGTCAGAAGTATGGGTACCTTTATTTTTAATTGAAATACTGAGACACTGAGACGCTTTTGCCTCTGCGAGGACTTTGTAGATGGAAATATCGTCCACTATGTTCTCTCCAAGGCAATATTGAACAATTGACAAAGTCTTCATGAAGATTCGCTTTGAAATCAGCGGTTGTTTTGTGCTTACATCGCGTGCACGTGCGCTGCCTGGAAATGCATTATTTGGGAAGTTGTGTTCTTCCGTCTTGTCTTTTTGGGGCTTTTGGTGTTTCATCGTGTGGTGATTGACGAAAATAAATCAGAATTTATTTTGTGTTTCGCATTGTTTGTATTAACTTTGTCGAAAAATTTTTCCAAGAATGAAGAGACTTACAAAGGAATTGAAAACTATCGTCGATGGCATCCAGGACAAGAAGGGACTGAACATACGTGTTGTCGACTTGAAGAAGATTGACGATACGATTTGTAATTACCTTGTCATCTGCGAGGGAAATACGCCGACTCAGGTGTGTGCCATTGCGGAATCTGTGGGCGACAAACTCCGCGAAAATAACGGGCTGAAGCCTCTGGCGGTTGACGGACAGAACAACAGTCTGTGGATTGCCATGGACTATGCCGACATCGTGGTGCATGTGTTCGTTCCCGAATATCGCCAATTCTATGACTTGGACAATCTGTGGGAAGACGCAGACTGTACTGACATACCAAACCTCGACTGATTTATGAGCAACAATAACAAAGACAATTCTTCGAAAAGAATGCGCAAGCCAAAGTATAATCTGAACTGGATCTACATGATCCTGCTCTTTGGCGTTGCGTTTGTCCTTCTGTCAAAGACAGGAAATTCCTCTTCCAAGCAACTCTCGTACACTGATTTCGAGAGATGTCTGGACAGTGGATATGTGACTGAAATCCTTGTGAACAAGGACGACCTGTCGCTGAAATTCGCAGTCAACAAGGACGGCGAGAAGTCCATCTACGGCAATGTGTCGAAAGACCCTGTGGGAAAGAGGATTCCGGAAGTGGAGTTCGGTTCGGTGGAAAACTTGGAGAACAAAGTGGATTCAGCCCGAGTCCACGGCATGTTCACCGGTAAAGTAAGCTACGAACGCGACGACAACACGCTGTGGAACATACTGATACAGGTCGGTCCGCTGGTTCTGCTGGTAGTCTTCTGGTTCTTCATCATGAACCGCATGGGCGGCGGAGGAGGCAAAGGCGGTATCTTCAGCTTTGGCAAGTCGAAGGCAAAACTGTTTGAACAGAACGATGCCGAAGTCCGCATCACATTCAAGGATGTGGCAGGACAGACAGAGGCAAAGCGTGAGGTGCACGAGATAGTGGACTTCCTGAAGAACCCGAAGAAATACACCGAGTTGGGCGGTAAAATCCCTAAGGGCGCATTGCTCATCGGTCCTCCGGGAACCGGCAAGACCCTTTTGGCAAAAGCCGTGGCAGGCGAGGCTGAAGTACCGTTCTTCTCTCTCTCCGGATCGGATTTCGTGGAGATGTTCGTAGGTGTGGGTGCAAGCCGTGTACGCGACTTGTTCCAGCAAGCAAAGGAGAAAGCTCCGTGCATCGTCTTTATCGATGAAATCGATGCCATTGGCCGTGCCCGTGGCAACAAGGCAAGCATGGGAGGCAACGACGAGCGTGAGAACACCCTCAACCAGTTGCTTACCGAGATGGACGGATTCGGGACCAACAGCGGAATCATCATCCTTGCAGCTACCAACCGTGCAGACATCCTCGACAAGGCTCTGCTCCGTGCCGGACGATTCGACCGTCAGATTCACGTGGAACTTCCAGATTTGAGCGAACGAAAGGCAATATTCAACGTACATCTGCGCCCAATCAAAATCGATGAAACCGTGGATGTCGACACGCTGGCACGCCAAACTCCTGGATTCTCCGGAGCCGACATCGCCAACGTATGCAACGAGGCGGCGCTTATCGCAGCCAGAAAGAACAGCCCGTGGGTCAACAAGCAGTGTTTCCTCGATGCAGTAGACCGAATCATCGGTGGACTGGAGAAGAAGACGAAGGTCATGACCGATTCGGAGAAACGTGCCATTGCCCTTCACGAGGCAGGACACGCCACAGTCAGCTGGTTCTGCCAATATGCCAACCCATTGGTGAAAGTGACCATCGTGCCACGCGGTCAGGCGCTTGGCGCAGCATGGTATATGCCGGAAGAACGACAGATCACTACCAAGGAAGAGATGCTCGATGAAATCTGTGCAACGCTTGGCGGTAGGGCTGCAGAAGAACTGTGCATCGGACGCATCTCTACAGGAGCGATGAACGACCTGGAGAAGGTGACGAAACGGTCTTACGGAATGATTGCTTATGCAGGTATGGGCGATTCATTGCCAAACCTTTGCTATTATAATAATGATGAGTACCAGTTCAGCAGACCTTACAGCGAGCATACCGCAGAACTGATAGACCTTGAGGTGAAGAAGCAGATTGCCGAGCAGTATGAACGTGCAAAGCAGATTCTTGAGGAACACAAGGAAGGTCATGCACAGTTGGCTCAGTTGCTGATTGAGCGCGAGGTCATCTATGCAGAAGACGTTGAAAACATATTCGGCAAGCGTCCTTGGATATCACGCACAGAGGAACTCCTTGCTGCAAACGAAGCACAGAACAACAACGGTACTGCCGGACCAGTGGACGACCACGCTGCCGAGAATGAGGAAATCATCCGCAAGAAAGCAGTAGAGGCAGTGCTTGAGAAAGCCAAGGCAGGCAACAACGGCAGTGCCGAGACTGGCAATAACGGCAATGCCGAAACTGGCAATAATAGCAACGCTGAATCAGATAAGAAAGGAAAGGGTGAGACCGAGAAAAAGGTGCAGAAACCGTTCCAGGAACTGAAGGTCACTACCTTTGAACCCGTCCCGGAAGAACCTGAGCAAGAGGCGGAACCGGTCCTGGAAGCCACAGAACCAGTCCTGGAAGCCACAGAACCAGTCCATGAAACCTCAGAACCTAAGGAGACAAAAAATGAAGAACCGACAACTGATGATTATTTGGTATCTGTTTTGGAAGATTTGTCCGAGAAAGGTATAACGATTAACCTCTCAGAATCAGCCAAGAAGAATCTGACAATCGTGGATGGCTCGAACGTGGGATGGCACATCCATCTCAACGATGAACCCGAAGCTGAAGAGAATGATGAAGAAGCTGAGGCTGATGAGGCAGTAGAGGCAGAGTCCGTTGAAGTAACTGAAGCTGATGAACCAACTGAAGCAGAGGTTGATAAAGCTGCTGAAGTGCCTGAAACAGAGACCGTAGACGAGATGGAACCGATAGAATTCCCCGAATTGAACGCTGACGATGAAATGGACAAGGAGGAGGCGGAAGAAATCGATGAAACCGAAGCAACAGAAGGTGCAGAAGAAGCCGATAAAATCGAAGAAGAGCGTCCCGTTGAGGACAAGACTTCTGACGCTGAAACTACTGAAGACAATTCGGCTGAAACCAAGACTTCTGAAGCAAAACGTCAGGAAAGCCATTCTGCTAGCTTTACCAGCGGGAAATATAAAGAAAACAAAACCAAACCGATTACACCACACGAGAACACGCTTTTCGGATGGTGATGACACACTATTGAAGATATGCAACTAAATAAATTGAATAGAGAATTACTGATACGTTCAATCACAGGCATAGCCTTTGTGTTTGTGATTGTGGCTTGTATCTTATGGAACCGAGTTTCATTTGCAGTGTTGTTTGCCGCAATATCAGGACTGACCACAAGGGAGTTCTGCTCGTTGGTGAACAAGTACATGAACTGCCAGGTGAACGTTTTCATAACTACGTTGGCATCCATCTACTTGTTTGGCGCAATATTTGTGTTCAATGCCAACATCACGGGAGCAGAGATATTCATACCTTATCTTATTACACTGATATATCTGTTTCTGTCAGAGCTCTATTTCAAGGACAACAACGTATTGATGAACTGGGCGTTCTCGATGATGTCGCAACTTTACATCGCCTTGCCGTTTGCCCTGTTGAGCACACTTTCGCTCTTTGCCGTCAACTATGGCATGGGACACTATGGTGTGGCATACAATCCGATGTTTGTGCTTGCAGTCTTCGTGTTCATCTGGTTCGGCGATTCAGCTGCCTATGCATTCGGAAGTATGTTTGGCAAACACAAACTATTCCCTCGCATATCGCCAAAGAAATCTTGGGAAGGCTACATTGCCAGTCTTGTGGCTTGCCTGATTGTTTCGCAGGTCATAGCACTGTGGGGTGTAGGCTGCTTCTCTGCCAACGAACTCACCAATCGCCTGGCATGGGCAGGACTTGCAATAGTCGTTTCCGTATTTGGCACATGGGGCGATCTTGTGGAATCGCTCATCAAACGCAAGTTGGGCATCAAAGATTCAGGCCACATCCTCCCCGGACACGGAGGCATGCTCGACCGTTTCGACAGTTCATTGATGGCAATCCCAACGTCTGTGGTGTATATCTATACTATAAATGAATTTCTAATAACTAAGTAAGACTAACAATAAAATTACATATTATGGGAGAAGTAATTAATAATGAACCAGTAAAAGGACCTGTTCCAGTGTCTGACGACAATAAGGAAACAGTCGTACCAACACCTGCAGAGGAAACTGTAGCCCAAGAGGAAACGGAAGCTTTTGCAGAAGTACCAGTAACTGATGCAGCAAGCGAAGAACCAGTAGTTGAAGAACCTGCTTCGGTCAATGCTGAGGAGTTTGCCACAAAGGAAAGCATAATCGAGCGCTTGAAGCAGATTGCAGAGAGCAACGAGGAAATCAGCCGTCAGGAAGTGGATTCGCTCAAGAACCATTTCTATCGCATGCTGAAGATGGAAGGTGAGGCTGCCCACAAGAAATATCTTGATGAAGGTGGTGATCCGGAAGCTTACGAACCGGCTGTTGAGCCATTGGAGCAAGTGTTCAAGGACCAACTGGCAGTAGTGCGCGAGAAACGTGCTGCACAGCATGAGGCTGAAGAACGCCAGAAGGAAGAGAACTATCTGAAGAAGATGCAGGTAATCGAGAGAATCAAGGCAATACTTGAGAATCCCGATGAAGTGAACAAATCATACAGCGAGTTCCGTCAGCTCCAGCTCGACTGGACTGCCATAAAGGACGTTCCTGCAGAGAAAGCTACCGAGCTTTGGAAGACTTACCAGTCGTATGTCGAGAAGTTCTATGACACGCTGAAACTCAACAATGAGTTCCGTGCCTACGACTTCAAGAAGAATCTCGAGATGAAGACGACTTTGTGTGAGGCTGCAGAGAAACTGGCAGACGAGAAAGATGTCATCTCTGCTTTCCATCAGTTGCAGACCCTCCACCAGCAGTTCCGTGAAATCGGACCTGTAAGTCGCGAACTGAGAGAACAGGTGTGGGGCCGTTTCAAGGCTGCATCAACAGTCATCAACAAACGCCATCAGGACTTCTTTGAGGCACGCAAGGAACAGGAAAACCAAAACCTTGACCAGAAGACAGCTATATGCGAAATCATCGAGAGCTATGACACCGACAATTTCAAGTCGATAAACGACTGGAACAAGGCCAGCGAACAGATTCTGACATTGCAAGCCAAATGGAAGACCATTGGTTTTGCTCCGCAAAAGATGAACCAGAAGATCTACGACCGTTTCCGTGTTGCCTGCGACAAGTTCTTTGTAAAGAAATCAGAGTTCTTCAAAAGCCTTCGTGAAAACATGAACGAGAATCTGAAGAAGAAACAGGAACTTGTGGAGAAGGCAGAAGCGCTGAAGGACAGTCAGGACTGGAAGGGCACTGGCGACGCTCTTATTGCATTGCAGAAGGAATGGAGCACGATTGGTGCGGTACCAAAGAAGCACAGCGAGGCTCTGTGGACACGCTTCCGCGCTGCCTGCGACACATTCTTCAATGCAAGAAAAGCAAGCACCTCAAGCCAGCATTCAGAGCAGACTGAGAACCTGAAGAAGAAATATGCTATCGTGGCAAGACTCGAAGCAATCGTGCCCGAAGCAGAGTCCGACCTCCGTCAGATCCTGAAAGATGCTCAGGCAGAATGGAACGAGATTGGTCATGTGCCATTCAAGGACAAGGACAAAGTGTTCAAGGCTCTGAGAGCACAGATGGACCGCCTCTACAATTTCCTCGGTGAATCAGCATCAAAGCGCAGAGTGGAGAACTTCAGAAACACACTCAGCGAGGGAGGCAACGACAAGGTGAGAGACCGTCTGGTTCGTCAGGCTGAAATCCTGCAGCAGGAAATCAAGACCTATGAGAACAACCTTGGCTTCCTGAATCTGTCGAAGTCAAACAAGGGCAATAACCTGGTTGACGAGTTGAACCGCAAGGTGGAAAAACTGCGCTCAGACCTTCTTGAGATAAAGGACAAGATAAAGATTCTCGACAGCAAGGAAAAATAAGCTGTCACAGAAAGGGCATAGATAAGCACTCTCCGCTTCGACAATGATTGCAGAGAGTGCTGTTTATTCACGAATTCAGCGAGATAAGACTCACGAGTTTGGTGGATTAAGGTTTACGAGTTTGGCGAGTTTGGACTCACGAATCTGCCGAGTTAAGATTCGTGGATTTGGCGAGTTATATATAGAGAGAACGGATTAAAATAAGGTATTTGGCATGCAACCATTGGCAGAAAGAATGCGTCCGCAGACATTGGATGATTACATCGGACAACGACATCTGGTGGGCGAGGGCGCAGTGATAAGGAAGATGATAGAGGCAAAACGCATCTCCTCGTTCATCTTGTGGGGACCTCCTGGTGTGGGCAAAACCACTCTTGCCAATATCATAGCCAAGACCCTTGATGTTCCTTTCTATACACTGAGTGCCGTTACCAGCGGAGTGAAGGACGTGAGGGATGTGATTGAGCGTGCCAAGTCATCACATTTCTTTGGCACAGTCAATCCGATTCTCTTTATCGATGAGATTCACCGGTTCTCCAAAAGCCAGCAGGATTCTTTGTTGGGAGCAGTTGAGCAGGGTGTGGTGACGCTTATAGGTGCAACAACGGAAAATCCTTCATTCGAAGTGATACGTCCGTTGCTGAGCCGCTGCCAGGTGTATGTGCTCAATTCCTTGGACAAGGACGACTTGCTGATGCTTGTAGACCATGCTCTGAAGACTGACACTTACCTGAAACAACGCAATATTACCCTGAAGCAGACCGATGCTTTGTTGCGTTATTCGGGCGGAGATGCAAGGAAATTGCTCAATATCCTTGAACTGGCAACCAACGAGTCGGACGTGATTGACGACAGCACGGTGACAGAGCTTGTGCAACAAAGTCCGCTGGCTTATGACAAGGATGGGGAAATGCATTATGACCTCATCTCTGCATTCATCAAGAGCATACGTGGAAGCGACCCCGATGCAGCGGTTTATTATCTTGCGCGTATGATTGAAGGAGGCGAAGAACCGGAGTTCATTGCACGGCGACTGATAATTTCAGCGAGTGAAGACATAGGACTTGCCAATCCCAATGCGTTGCTTATGGCAAATGCAGCTTTTGATGCAGTGCACAAGATAGGATGGCCCGAAGGACGTATTCCGTTGGCAGAGGCAACGGTGTACCTTGCAACCAGTCCAAAGAGCAATTCTGCGTATAATGCCATCAACAGTGCCCTGCAGTATGTGCGTGAGAGCGGCAATCTGTCTGTCCCGTTGCATCTGCGCAATGCTCCCACCAAACTGATGGAGCAGTTGGGCTATGGTAAGGACTATAAATATGCACACGACTATGCCGGACACTATGTACAGCAACAGTTCCTGCCCGATGAGGCCCAGGGAATGTGTTTCTGGCAGGCACAGGACAATCCGCAGGAAATGAAGATTAAAGCAAGAATGGATGCCTTGCATGAGAATGTAGGGGACAAATAGAAAATGAATTTTATAGATGGTATATCCAGACAATTACGAGGGAAAGATTGGATTTGATGTGATACGGAAAATGCTGAAGGACGCTTGTCTGTGTCCTCTGGGCGTTGAACGTGTCGACTCAATGCAGTTTTCCACCAAATATGAGGAGATAAAGCAGGAGATAAGTCAGACGGCAGAGTTTGCCAGAATACTGAGGGAAGAGGATTTTCCCGACCAGGATTACTATGACTTGCGTCCTGCCCTACGAAGAATAAAGATACAAAGCACTTATCTGCTTACCGACGAGCTGTTTGACTTGCAACGGTCGCTCGATTCCATCGACAAGATTGTGGACTTCTTCAACAAGAAAACTGAAGGAGACGGGCAACGGCTCTACCCTGAGCTTTCGGCTTTGACAGAGAATATCAAGACCTTCCCGAATATAGTGAGGCGCATAAGCCAGATACTCGACAAATATGGAGAAGTGAAAGACTCTGCAACAGTGGAACTGATGCGCATACGTCAGGAAAAGATAAGTACTTCAAACGGCATATCAGGTACTCTCCACCGGATTTTGCGTCAGGCAAAGACCGACGGGCTTGTGAACAAAGACTCTGCGCCTGCAATGCGCGATGGCAGACTTGTGATTCCGGTTGCACCTTCATTGAAGCGCAAGATAAGCGGAATTGTACACGACGAGTCCGATTCGGGTAAAACTGTATATATCGAACCGTCAGAGGTGGTTGAGGCAAACAACCGTGTAAGGGAACTGGAGAGTGAGGAACGGCGTGAAATCATACGCCTGCTCACAGTCTTCACTGACTTTGTCCGTCCTTATGTCCTCGATATGATTCGCTCTTACGAATTCCTCGGAGACATTGATTTCATCAGGGCAAAGGCAAGGTTTTCTGTCATGACTGACTCTGTGATGCCAGTTGTGGAAGATTGTCAGCGTGTTGATTTGAGCATGGCTGTGCATCCGCTGTTGCGCATGTCATTGGAGAAGCATGGGCGCACTGTTGTACCACTTGACATCCGCCTCACTCCCGAGCAGCGCATCCTGCTTATCTCCGGCCCAAATGCAGGAGGTAAATCTGTCTGCCTGAAGACTGTCGGACTGCTGCAATACATGTTGCAGTGCGGAATGCTTGTCTCTGTAGCCGAGAGCAGTCGTATGGGCATATTCCAGAATATATTCATAGATATCGGTGATGAGCAAAGCCTTGAGAATGACCTTTCCACCTACTCATCACATATCCTGAATATGAAGGTGATGATGAAGAATGCAAACTTCTCGTCCCTTATCCTTATTGACGAGTTTGGTGGCGGTACTGAACCTCAAATTGGCGGAGCAATAGCCGAAGCCGTACTTAAGCGCTTCAACTCAAAGAAAGCCTTTGGCGTCATCACAACTCACTATCAGAACCTCAAGCAGTATGCGCAGGAGGCGGAGGGCATAGTCAATGGAGCCATGCTCTACGACAGCCGACTGATGCAACCTCTCTTTCAGTTGCGCATAGGAAATCCGGGCAGTTCGTTTGCCATCGAGATTGTGCGCAAGATTGGAATACCAGAGGACGTGATTGCAGAGGCTTCGCAGATGGTAGGTCACAGTTATATTTCAGCAGACAAATACCTGCAGGAAATCTCACGCGACAAGCGCTATTGGGAGAACAAACGCCAGGAGATTCATCAGAAGGAAAAGAAACTGGAAGCTGCCATACAACGCTATGAGGAGGAATTTGCAAAGATTCATGCACAGAGGCGTGAGATAATTGAGAAAGCCAAATCGGAGGCACAGCAACTGCTCAAGAACTCCAACGCAAAGATTGAGCGCACCATAAAAGACATCAAGGAAGCACAGGCGGAGAAAGACCGCACGCGCCAGATTCGAGAGAAACTCGACCAGTTCAAGGATAAGGTGGATTCTACTCGTGCTGACTTGCATCAGAAACCGGCTGTTCCTGTGCATAAACCCACACAGGTGCGTCAGAACATGGCGCAGCAACAGATGAATGCTGCTCCATCTCCAACCACGCTGTTTGCCATTGGCGACTATGTGAAGATGAAGGGACAGACAGCCATCGGACAAATCCGCAAGATGAATGGACGTGAGGCGCAGGTGGCGTTTGGCGATGTGCAGATGAATGTGAAGACAAACAAACTGGAGCATAGCGTTGCACCCAAGAGGGAGATAAGAGCAACCAACTTCATTTCTGCCGAATCTCAGGATGGTTTGAGAAACACTGTATTGAATTTCTCGGGTGAGATTGATGTCCGCGGAATGCGTGGCGACGAATGTCTGAAGGCGATAAGTCTGTTCATTGATGAGGCACTGGTGACCAATGCGTCAAGAGTAAGAATCCTGCATGGAACAGGTAACGGCATCTTGCGTGAGCTTGTGCGCCATTATGTGGGTACAATTCCCGAAGTGACCGATTATCACGATGAAAACCCCCAGTTCGGCGGTAGCGGCATAACGGTGGTGGACTTTGGATAAGTTGGTGGACTTTGGTTAAGCACTTTGGTTATATGTGATATGTAATGTAGATAGCAGCTGTTCCCGATGACATAGACGATAATGCTCGAGCGTTAGTTTGCGAAATATTCGAATCGTTCGAGCATCGCTCGCTATGTAGGAGTCAGCTTTCGGAGAGAAAATAATCCCCACATATTTTGCAATGTAAATACAAATCCGTAACTTTGCAAAGAAATCAAATACATTCAGCATATGAGATATCCAATCGGCATACAGACTTTCGAGAAAATCAGAGAAGATGGTTTCGTCTACGTGGACAAGACCGACATGATTTATTCATTGGCAAACGAAGGGGGAAACATATATTTTCTTAGCCGTCCGCGCCGTTTCGGAAAGAGTCTGCTCATCTCAACACTGAAATGCTATTTCGAAGGACGGAAAGATTTCTTCAAAGGACTGAAGATTGAAAAGTTGGAGAAAGAATGGAATGTGTATCCAGTGCTCCACCTGTCTTTTGGCGGTCAGAACTTTCTCGAACCATATACGCTCGACAAAGTGCTCGACGAGTTTGTTTCCGAAGCAGAATGCATTTATGGCAAGGGACAGTTTGCACAGACACTTGGCAGCCGGTTCAAAGCTGTACTTGCCAATGCCCACAAGAAGACAGGAAGACGGGCAGTCGTTCTCATCGACGAATACGACAAACCCCTGCTGGATGTCATGGAAGCAGAAATTTCAATAACGTCCGATTACGGGAAAACCAGTTTGGAAGATTATAACCGCAATCTGCTCAAGGGATTCTACTCTGTATTCAAGGAAGCCGATGCCGACCTGCGGTTCGTGTTCCTCACCGGAGTCACCAAGTTCTCACAGGTAAGTGTGTTCAGCGGCTTCAACCAACCCAAGGACATCAGTATGCACCCTAAGTACGATGCCGTTTGTGGCATCACCGAAGAAGAGATGGTATCGTATTTCCATGAACCCATCACACAGATGGCACAGCGGGAGAAATGTACGTTTGACACAATGGTCGGCAAACTGAAAAAGCAATACGACGGCTATCATTTCTCCGACACACTGACTGGAATCTTCAATCCCTTCAGCCTGCTCAATGCCTTCGACAGCATGCGCATTGCCGACTATTGGTTTCAGACAGGTACGCCAACCTATCTCATACGACTGATGGAACATTTCAGTGAGAATCTCGACGAAATCACCGGCAAATACTACTCCATGCAGGATTTTGCCGACTATAAAGCCGATGTGGAACGACCCCTGCCGATGATCTACCAGAGCGGATATCTCACCATCAAAGAGTATGACAGCCGGACAAAAACTTTCAAGCTCGATATCCCCAACGACGAGGTGAAACAAGGCTTCATATCGCTCCTCGCCAACAACTACTTCAAAACCCCTACAAGCACAGATTCCTGGATAGTCAGCAGTGTAAGGCAATTGGACAAAGGCGACCTTGATCAGTTCCGCCAAAGCCTCACATCCTTCCTCGCCAGTATCCCTTACTGCATGCGCCGCAAGGAAAACGAACGGGAACGTGAGCGCGATTTCCAGTACACGTTCTACCTCATCATGCGACTCATGAGCGTCTACATGGTCTACATCGAGAAACAATCCAGCCAGGGCAGAGCCGACTGCATCATCGAGACCGACAACTTTGTCTACATCTTCGAGTTCAAACTCGACGGCACAGCCGACGAAGCGCTCCAGCAGATAGAAGACCGTGGCTATGCACTGCCCTATGCCAGCGACCCACGCACCGTCTACAAGATTGGTTGCAGCTTCTCATCCGAGACCGGCACCATCGAAGAATGGAAAACGTGTTAGGAGTCAGCCAAGAACGTGTTGGGTGTTGGGTTTTAGGTTTTGGGTTAGCCATGCGGCGCGCATGATTCTTCAACATTAATCACCATATAATGGGCCATTAATCTTTCATTAATTTTCTTTTTGAACACGGAAGACACGGAAAGAACGGAACCATGCGGCGCGTGGCTTAAACTTAACCACTAATTTTCACGAATCTTACTAATGTCTCGGGGTTTATAGACAAAAACCTAAAAAACACAAGTCCGGATGGGTGGGCTGAAATCGCGCGAATAGGAGCCAGCGCTCTCCGAGCGCGTTGACGATAACAATCGAGCAAAGCTCGCTAATCTTTC
>CAVISR010000086.1:0-12591 GCA_963645405.1 Acutalibacteraceae bacterium | reverse complement strand
CAGATTTTTCTTGAACCACGAATCTTCACGAATCTTACTAATGCCATGCGGAGGGGCTCGATTAAATTTATTCACGAATAGTTCGAATCCATGCGGCATGTGTCATGTAGACAAAAACCATCCCCCCCTTTAGCGGTCAACTCTCATTCTTCGAATAGCGATGCCGGCTGCCAGTGCAGTGCTTATGCAAGCAAGCTTGCATAAGCACTGCACTGGCAGCCGGCATCAAGTGTCTCCGACACTTTGACCGCCGCAGGGCGATAAACCAAAATAAACAGAGGCAAGTCCGGATGGGACTCGAATATATCGTCGTTCGAACGTGAGTTCGCTATGTAGGAGCCAGCCGTCTCCGACGGCGTAGACGGTTACGCTCGAGCGACTGCTCGCAATTGTTACACACAAGCCTACGCTCGCTATGTAGGAGCCAGCTTTCTCCGAAAGCGTCGGCGGTTACACTCGAGCCTTGACTCGCAATGTTTTACAGCACACAAGCCGGCGCTCGCTTTAACGCTCTCGGAGAGAGCTAGCTCCTATTGCCTGGCTTCCCTTTAATTTGCCAGGTCGGAGATGAATTTGATTCGGACGAGGCGGATTTCCTCTTCAGAGATGTCGTCGTCAATATTCTCGTAGGCGGTCTCGAGGTCATCGGTCTCGCTGTTGCGGAAATAGTCGTAGACTTCTTCTACCTTGTCTTCATCTATCTCTTCATTGATAAAGTAATCGATATTGAGTTTGGTGCCGCTATAGACGATGGACTCCAGTTCATCGAGCAGTTCATCGAACTCCAGTCCTTTGGCATAGGCGATATCGTCAAGTGCTACCTGACGGTCGACACTCTGGATGATGCTGATTTTTTGGACGGACTTGTTGGCTACAGTGCGCACACGGATATCCACGGGTCGGTCGATCTCGTTGTCCTCACAATAGTCCTTTATGAGTTTCACGAATTCCTGACCATATCGGTTTGCCTTCCCCACCCCAACTCCAGGGATGTTCTGCAGTTCTTCCAGTGTGACCGGATAGAGTGTGGTCATTGCATCTATCGACGGGTCCTGGAATATGATGTAAGGAGGCACATTGTATTTCTTCGACAAACGTTTGCGGAGATCGAGGAGCATCTTGTGGAGTGTCTCGTCCAAAGCTCCTGTCTGAGCATTATCCTCCTCAGAGTCGTCGAACTCATTGTTTTCAACTATCATAAACGAAACTGGTTCTTTTATAAATTTCTTTCCTTCTTTTGTTAGTTTCAGTGTACCGTAGTTGTTGACGTCCTTGGTGAGGTAGCCTGCAATCATTGCCTGATTCAGGACTGCATTCCAGAACGACGGTTCTTTGTCGCTCCCCTCTCCAAAAACATCGAGGCGGTCGTGCTTATGGGCAGTCAACAAATCGTTCTGGTCGTTGCCTACAAGCACATCGATGATATAGTCAATCTTGAAGTTCTCCTTGACAGCCTCCACAGTACGCAGAGCCAACTGGAGTTCCTGTCCTGCCTCAATACGTACCTTTGGATGCAAGCAGTTGTCGCAATTCCCGCAGTTGTCCGGTTCATATTCCTCACCGAAATAATGCAGAAGTAGTTTTCTGCGGCAGACGGACGATTCACAGAAGGTCTGTGTCTCGGCAAGCAATTGCCTGCCTATGTCCTGCTCTGCAACTGGTTTGCCTGAGGTGAACTTCTCAAGACGTTTGAGGTCGGCACGCGAGTAGAACGCAATGCAGCGTCCTTCGCCACCGTCGCGTCCAGCACGTCCTGTCTCCTGGTAGTATCCCTCGAGACTCTTCGGGATGTTGTAGTGTATCACGAAACGTACATCGGGCTTGTCGATTCCCATACCGAACGCGATGGTTGCCACAATCACATCGATACGCTCCATGATGAAGTCGTCCTGGGTGGCACTGCGCAGTGCAGAGTCGAGTCCGGCATGATAAGGCACAGCCTTGATGTCGTTGGTCCTCAGCACTTCAGCCAGTTCCTCCACTTTCTTTCGGCTAAGGCAATAGATGATGCCGCTCTTGCCCGGATGTGCCTTGATGTACTTGATGATGTCCTTCTCCACATTGTCGGTCTTCTGCCGCACTTCGTAATAGAGATTGGGTCGGTTGAACGAAGACTTGAAGTCGGTGGCATCCACGATGCCCAGGTTCTTCTTGATGTCGCTTCTCACCTTGTCGGTGGCAGTGGCAGTGAGGGCAATGATAGGAGCTTTGCCTATGTCATTGATAATGGGTCGTATGCGGCGGTATTCGGGACGGAAGTCGTGTCCCCATTCCGAGATGCAGTGTGCCTCGTCGATGGCATAGAACGATATCTTCACGCTCCGGAGGAACTCGACGTACTCAGCCTTTATCAGTGATTCGGGTGCCACATAGAGCAGTTTTGTCTGCCCCGACCGGACATCCGCCTTCACCTGGTTGATTGTTGCCTTGCTCAGCGACGAGTTGATGAAATGAGCCACATTGTCGTTTCCGCTGATATGCTTTATTGCATCCACCTGATTCTTCATCAAGGCTATCAAGGGTGAAATCACAATAGCCGTACCTTCCATGATAAGGGCTGGAAGCTGGTAGCACAACGACTTTCCGCCCCCTGTCGGCATAAGGACAAAGGTGTCTTTCTGTGCCATCAGGTTGTTGATTATCGCTTCCTGGTCTCCCTTGAAGGAATCAAATCCGAAATAATACTTCAAGTAATCCTTGAGTTTACTGTGATTCTCCATGCAATTTATATCATTAGTTATGAATGTAGCCTCGTATTTATTTTATTCTTTGTTTGACATTATCTGTCCGCCAGCCTTGTCAATCTGCGACTTGGCATATTCCAGGTCGATGGTAAGTTTCTTGATGCACTTCGACGGTGCCTCAAACATCTTGTCAATCATTATAGCCTCAACGATGGAGCGCAATCCGCGTGCACCAAGATGGAACTCAACGGCTTTGTCGACAATGAAGTCGAGCACGTCAGGATTGAAGTCGAGGGCAATGCCGTCGAGTTCGAACAGACGCTTGTATTGCTTTATGATTGAGTTCTTGGGTTCAGTGAGGATTTGGCGCAAAGCAGCCTTGTCGAGTGGTTCGAGATGTGTGAGGATAGGCAGACGACCGATGATTTCAGGTATGAGTCCGAAGGACTTCAAGTCCATTGGGGCAATGTACTGAATCATGTTCTTGCGGTCAATCTTCTTAGTGTTCTCCACTGCCCCGAATCCTACCACATGGGTGTTCAGTCGGTTGGCAATACGCTTCTCAATGCCGTCGAAGGCACCGCCGCAGATGAATAGGATGTTGCGTGTGTCCACCTCTATGAACTTTTGCTCCGGGTGTTTTCTGCCGCCATATGGAGGCACGTTCACCTTTGAACCTTCGAGCAACTTCAACAAGCCCTGCTGCACACCTTCACCGCTCACGTCGCGGGTGATGGACGGGTTGTCGCTCTTGCGTGCTATCTTGTCGATTTCATCAATGAAGACGATTCCTCGCTCTGCTGCCGCAACATCATAGTTTGCCACCTGGAGCAGACGTGAGAGAATACTCTCCACATCCTCGCCCACATATCCAGCCTCGGTGAGGACCGTAGCATCTACGATGGTGAACGGAACGACCAGGAGTTTGGCAATGGTGCGGGCAAGAAGGGTCTTGCCTGTGCCGGTGCTTCCCACCATTATGATATTCGACTTCTCCAGTTCCACATCGTTGTCACCAACTGAACTGTCGGCATTCTGAAGGCGCTTGTAGTGGTTGTACACAGCCACCGACAGTGCTATCTTTGCAGCATCCTGCCCGATGACGTACTGGTCGAGATAAGCCTTGATGTCCTTTGGCTTCGGCAAATCGCCTGAAGGGAAAGAAGAGAAATCCTTTGCCTTGAGGTGGTCAAAGTTGTCCATGACGATCTTGTTGGCAGCTCTTGCACACTCGTCGCAAATGAAGCCACTCATACCAGTAATCAACAATTTCACGCTATCTGCGCCACGTCCGCAGAAGGAGCATCTGTCCTGTTTCTTTTTTTCTGCCATTAGCCTTTGCGTTTGAGAACTTGGTCAATCATTCCATATTCCTTTGCCTCATCAGCTGTCATCCAGTAGTCGCGGTCGGAATCGTTCCATACCTTGTCGAACGACTGGTGAGAGTGGTCGGCAATGATAGTATAGAGTTCCTTCTTCAACTTCTGAATCTCGCGTGCAGTGATTTCGATGTCACTTGCCTGACCCTGAGCACCGCCCATCGGCTGGTGGATCATGATACGGCTGTGGGGCAACGCACGTCTTTTTCCTTCTGCTCCTGCCACAAGCAGTACGGCAGCCATTGATGCAGCCATGCCTGTGCAGATGGTTTCTATGTCGCTGTTGACAAACTGCATGGTGTCGTAGATGCCCAGACCTGCATACACGCTTCCTCCCGGTGAGTTGAAGTAGATGCTTATGTCCTTGCCCGAATCCACTGAATCGAGGTAGAGCAACTGAGCCTGCAGCACGTTTGCTGTATAGTCGTTAATCTCTGTGCCAAGGAAAATCACACGGTCCATCATCAAACGTGAGAACACGTCCAACTGAGTGACGTTGAGCTGACGCTCTTCAAGTATGTAAGGATTGAGGTAACCTGCCTGTGCTTTTACCACATCATCAAACACTTGACTGTTGACACCTATTTTCTTTGTCGCGAACTTTCTGAAATCATCAATCATGTCAATATTCTTCATTTGTATTTCCGTTATCTATCGTTATTTGTTTCTATGAGCAAAGTTATATAAAAATCTTGAACCGCCAAACTTTTTCATCTATTATTTATACAATTTCGCTGACTTAGCCTCTTTTGACGCTGCCTCAGCCAGTTCACGCGGTGATATTTTCACTGGTTCGACCATGAACTCGGGCACATTGAAGCTCTTCATGAATTCCTTGTTGTACAGCGGAGACTTCTGTGGCAGGGCAAAGGCTTTATGGTCCTTGCCGTTCTTGTCGAAGTAGCCGATGTAGAGGCGTGTGTAGTTGCCGTCCTCCCTTCGGGTGCTGAACACTATCCATCGTCCATTGCTGCTCCAGGCATGGTAGCTGTCGGCTTTGTCGCTGCTCATTGCCTTCAGCGGGCGCACTTCATAGGTTTTCAAGTCCTGCACATACAGGTCGCTCATCACATGATAAATGTTGAAATACCCATAGTCCGACATGGAGAACAGCAGGTAGCGTCCGTCGGGACTGATTCTCGGTTGGGATGCGCTCTTGCTTTTCTCGCTTGCCTTGAACACAGTGTCGGGTTCGCCCAATGTGCGGGTCTTGTAGTCGTAGGACTGACGGATTAAGTCGTAATAGAGCTTGTCGTAGTGGTTTCCCATCTCGAAATGGTGCTTCTTGCCCACTATCGGGAAATAGGCAGAGCAATAGTACAGGGTCTTGCCGTCGGGCGACCATGAAGGATAGGTTTCATAAGAGTCATTGGTCTTCTGCACAATCTGCACATCGTTGGTATCGACGTAATAGAGAATGAGGTCGCTCAATGTATCCATCACCTCAATCTTGTGGTCGGCATCCTTAATGAGGAAAGCCTGCACCGTATTGTTGACCGAATATGCAATCACCGGTTCAGTGGGATGCCAGGCAGGATAAACGCCGGACGCGATGGTGGAGTCAGTCTTCATGTTGCACTTCTCAGCCTTGCCGTCATTCACAATGATGGTTCCGCCCTTGTACTGGCGGATATGGAACTGCAGATTGTCGGTGTGATAGTTCTGGCATGCATGGCAATTAATGCACTGGTACTCCGATTCCATGTCCACTCCCGAGAGCATCTTGTTGGAGAAGATTATCGACTCATCGAAGTTGGTGAGGTTACGCTGGTTGAGGGTCAAGTCATTGTAGTTCTGATAACCCGGCTCGATATATCTGTAGGAGATATACTCATCGATGGGGTCCTCAGCCACAGAGATTGTGAAGGGCTTGTACTTCTCCCATTGTCCCTGTTTCTGCACATAGACAGTGACAGTCAGGTCCTTTCCTTTGTTTTCAGCGAGCATTGCATGCCAGTTGTCCTCGTCGAACTGTGCATCCTGTCCGCCTGCCACCAGTTGGTTTCCGTTTTTATCCTCAATGACGGAAACATAGTCTTCTGCATCATCATCGTCCACATGGAAATTCAGCGGTGCTATATTATAAGGTATAGTCACCTCCGTATAGTCAGGGAACACAGACACAGTCTTGTGGTTGTCCTTTGCATCCTTCGGGACACTCGTGCTGCATGCTGCGAACAGAGCGACGACAGCAATCAGAGCGCTGCTTATTGTCAGATATCTTCTCATGCTATTTCCTTTTTCAAATATCATACTTCATCAATCATACATTATAACCTGGCGTCCTTCATAGAAATAATAGCACCAGTATGTTCCGGGACAAAGGGTACGGAGTGTCTCCACATCCATTTGGTTGGGCTGTGCGCACAGGCGGGTCAGCAAATCGAGATTGCGGTCGAACTGCTGGCATACCAGTCCGTCCTCGCCCACCATCTTCCTTATCTGGGCAAGCAACCTCGGGTTGTTGCGTTTCAGGGCAAACAGCAAGGCTGCCTCCTGCACATGTTTCTCCAACTTCACATCGGGATCTGCCTTCACCCGTGCAAGCGTCATCTTCCAGAACACCTCTTCGTTGAACGACAACAACGATGCAGCCGTGCTCAAGATTGAGCGCTCATAAGTATTGATGAACAGATTGCAGAAGTGCTTGACAAGCATATACTCGCACGAGGGAGTGTTGTCCAATGACCCATGCGGAACGACAACCACCTGCACATGGTGCTTGTAGATGGAGTCCGCATGAAGAACCTTCGGGTCGAGCAACCTGCGCTGTGCTTTAGCCCAGTCCTTATAGAATAAGGTGTTCTCGAGTTTCGACAGATACTTGTCCGCCGAAACAACTTCACCGTTGTAGATGAAGTCCTTCGCCATGATGCGCGAATCCAGGTATGTCGGCTTGTACTTGACACTGCGTTCCATTGCCCAACGATAGGAGAAGTTCCAGAATGTGTATTGCTCACATACCCTCGGACCTACCATCAACGTACCCATATGGTCGTTCTTCGAACTGATGGTGTCCGACACCCACGTGTACTGGAACATCTTGTCGAGCAATTCATTCCGCTTGTAGAGTTCAAGATTGCGATACAGGATAATCGGACGAATCGGGTGTTCCTGTGCAGTGCACAGTTCCAGCACCTTGTCCGTATCTCCCACATCGTAGGCATGTTCCACAGCTACCAGTGTATGGAAATTGGAATCTTTATTGGCATAGACCGGAACACAGACCATTGCTGCAATTGCACATACTGCAGACAAGGCAATGCCCATGTTTTCCTTCATCATTCCCAGCCAGCGTCCGCAAGCAGACAAGAGCAGCATCACGAACAATGAAAGGTAAAGCGGTAGAGTCTGACTGGAGTCATTGGCGAAATCAAAATACGGCAAGCCAGCTACGAGCAGGTATCTCGTGTTGAACACATCGAAGAACAGACGTACCTCTATGGTCGGTACAAAGATGAGGAGTACGACTGTCACTATCGTCAATATCCAATTCAAGCGTTTCAGCACGAAAGCATCCATAAGCACAGCCTCCACTGCTGCCATCAGGGCGAAACAGCCCAACAGCGGATAGAGGACAATGACGGTGACGGCTGTCCATGCATATCTGGCAATGAGGTTGTTCATCCTGACATAAAGTCCGAGCCATGCCACCTGCAGCAGCAGTCCCACTTCAGTGGAGAACAGGTTTCCGTATTGGCGCATGCTGAATATGCCGTAGTCCCAGCGGGATATGTAGAGCATTATCAGCAATGCAGGAACCAGTGAAAGTCCATAGGCATGCTTCGGTAACTTGAATGCCCATGACGTCAGTGCTGCCAAAGCAGTCAGCAACACTACGAACAAGGATATGCCCAGCATCGGATAGTAGGCAAACTGAGTGAGAAAGCTGCCTGCATACTGGGTAATGAATCCCGGATTCTGCGCAATCCTGTTGAAATGGAACTCATCGTAGACGAACATATCCTGGCTCTGTGCCACAAAGAACAAGTCCTGCGACGTAACAGTCAGATATACAAACGCAAACAAAGCCAACAACACGAATGGCAGATAGCTGTATATTAGTTTCTTCATATCTGTAAGCATTAATCATTGTCAAAGTTACAACTTTAATCTGAATTATCCAAACAAATCAAGGCAGTTTCTGCAATTTCCATGTCGAAAAACATTCCACACCTCCCATTGCTGACTATTGAGCCATACGCTCGCAGGGCAATGAGCCATACGCTCATTGGCTAATGAGCCATACGCTCATTGGCTAATGAGCCATACGCTCGTATGGCGATGGACAAACGGTCGTATGGCGATGGACAAACGGTCGTATGACGATGTACAACCGGTCGTATGATGATGGACAACCGGAAGTCCCGGTCCAAATATGGCGAAAGGCGGAAGATAATATATCCACCGCCCTTCTGTGTCAAATATCAAAAAATAATATATGCAAGAATGTTCTTACCTACAGGAATTAGTCCTCGAACAACTTGTTGAGTTCCTCTGGAGTAACGCTCTTCTCGTCCAAAGTAACCTGGTCCTTCAAGACTGCTGCGAGTTTCATCTCAATGCAACGGTCGATGATGTTGTCGACTGTCTCACGGTTCTTCATCATCTCCTTCACTGAGTCATCAAGATATGAATCAGGAACATTGAGCATGCCATACTGAGCGAACTGCATACGAGTGATTTCCTTTCCCATCTCGACAATGTCAGCTTCTTCCACCTTGACTTCATTCTTCTCCACGAGCTGCTCCTTGATGAGATGCCATGTGAGTTCCTCGATGCTCTTGTCATAGTTCTCTTCCAGCTTCTTCTCGTCACCCTTCAGGTTGTTGAGCATGATTTTCTTCAGCTTCTCATCCGGGAATGTGAGCTTGCCAATCTTGTCAGCGAGGTACTTGCGGACATCGATGATGAAACGGAAGTCTGAATCCTTCTTGAACTGCTTCTCGAATACCTCCCTGATCTTTGCAGTGAACTCTTCTGCTGTCTTCACGCTGCCATCAGGATAAACCTGGTTGAACAGTTTCTCATCCAAATCTCCGAGAACGAAACGAGTGATTTCAGTTACCTTGAAGTTGAAGTCGCCCTTGTGCTCGGCAACATTCTCCTTTTCAATCTTCAGCAATGAAGCGAGTTCACTTTCGTTGTTGTCGTAAGCAACCGACGGGTTGAACTTCACAGTGTCGTCAACCTTCACGTTTGCAAAGAGAGCCTTCTGCTCTTCGTTCTTGAAGTACTTCGGAAGCATTACTGTTCCCTCTGCAGAGATGGCTTCGTCCTTGTCCAACTCAGTGATGATGCCTTTCAGCATGTCATTGTCCTCGTAAGAATCTACCTTCTGATAGCTGCCGCCACGCTGACGGTACACCTCAACCTGCTTGTTCACGAGTTCGTCGCTGACAACTACATTGTAGTAAGCAACCTTGTCGTCCTTCGAGAGGCTGGCATCGAACTCAGGAGCGATGGCAAGTTCGAACTTGAAAGTGAATGTGCCACCGTCAACAAGTTCAATGGAGTTGTTCTCCTCTGTCGAGATAGGCTCGCCGAGCATGTTCACCTTGTTGTCACGGATATAGTCGTAGAGGCCACTCTGAAGCACTTTGTTTACTTCCTCAGCCAAGATTGATGTTCCGTACTGTTTCTTTATCAGTCCTTCAGGAACCATGCCCTTACGGAAACCCGGCATGTTGGCTTTCTTCTTGAAATCCTTTATGGCCTTCTTTACTTTTTCTTCATAGTCAGCAGGTGCGATTTCTGCTGTAATGACGGCATTAACCGCATCAACGTTTTCTAATGTAATATTCATCTCTATGTGTAGTTTACTTATTATTATTCTGATTGAGACTGCAAAGTTACAAATTAAATATGATATAGCCGTAAGAATTACATTTTTTGTTTCTTTGCTTCGTCGTGAGCGAGCTTTACTTGCCTCAAAATGTCGGAAGCGAAGATAAAATCGTCAAGCCGTTTGTTGTCGGCATCCATGATTTCATTGTTCGAACCCTGCCATTCGGCCTTTCCCTCACAAATGAAGATTATGTTCTCTCCGATACCCATCACCGAATTCATGTCGTGGGTGTTGACCACGGTGGTTATGTTGTCTTCATGCGTGATTCCGTGAATCAGTTCATCGATGACCAGACTGGTCTTTGGGTCCAAACCCGAGTTGGGTTCATCACAGAACAAGTACTTCGGACCAAGGGCAATGGCACGGGCAATAGCCACACGCTTCTGCATACCGCCACTCAGTTCCTTCGGGAACTTGCCTCCAGTACCTGAGAGGTTCACACGGCTCAGACATTCCTCTGCACGCTTCACCCGGTCCTCATAAGGTTTGTCGCTGAACATATTGAGAGGGAACATCACATTGTCGAGCACCGACATGGAGTCGAACAAGGCTGCGCTTTGGAAAATCATACCCATCTCACGCCTCAACAGACTCTTCTCCTTCTTGCTCATGCGGACAAAATCGTAGTCATCATAGAAGATGTCACCACTGTCGGGAGTCAACAGTCCAACCAGATTGTTCATGAACACCGTCTTGCCCGAGCCGCTCTGCCCTATTATCAGATTGACCCGTCCACTGTCGAACTCTGCATTGATGTCCTGCAGCACCGTCCTGCCGTCAAACGACTTATACAAATGGTTTACCTTTATCATGTCAAGATCTGTGTTAAGAATATGTCGGAAAAAAGAATGAGTATGCTGCTTAACACCACTGCATCTGTGCTGGCTTTGCCCACTTCAACCGATCCGCCGGAAACCGTGTAGCCCTTGTAGGAAGACACTGTGGTTATGATGAAGGCATAGACAACAGCCTTGATGATGCCACACCAGAAGAACCACTGGTTGAACTGGTACCTGAAGCCCTCGGTCAGTTCTGCCACAGTGGTCGTGCCCATCAACGAAGTGCAGTAAGCCCCGACGATTCCCGACACCACGCTGAAGGTGACGAGCACCGGCATGATAGTCATCAGTCCCACTACCTTGGGCAGAATCAAATAGTTGGCAGAGTTGACACCCATGATTTCCAGGGCGTCAATCTGCTGTGTGATACGCATGGTGCCCAGCTCAGACGCTATGTTCGACCCCACCTTTCCTGCCAGTATCAGACACATGATGGAAGACGAGAACTCGAGCAGCATAATCTCACGCGTGGTGTAGCCCACCACCATGCGCGGCATCCAGGGACTCTGGATATTCAGTTTTATCTGCAGGCAGATTACGGCGCCGATGAAGAATGAAATAATCAGCACAATACCGATTGAGTTGTATCCCAACTGGAACATCTCAGTCACATATTGCTTGAAGAACATCCTCCAACGGTCGGGCTGCGTATGGACGCGACCCATGAGCTGTACGTAACGGCCCAAATCTGTCAATGCACCTGTTAATGACAACATAAACCTTTTTTTGACTTGCAAATTTACTGAAAAATGAAGAAATCAAGAGCCTCATCGCGTTTTTATTTCACTCTTGACTCCATAAATCAGCAAACAATTAGTAATTTTGCAACCGCAAAGTAAGATTAAGCATGGCAGAAACAAACAACAATGTCAACACATCACGCATAGCAAATGCAGGAGATGCAGAGATTCCAGAATACTCAGACGACAAGATGACCCTCTACACCCGTAACCTCGTCAAGACCTACGGAAAACGCACTGTGGTCAACGATGTATCCATCAATGTACGTCAAGGAGAGATTGTAGGACTTCTCGGACCAAACGGTGCGGGAAAGACCACATCCTTCTACATGACTACAGGACTGGTTGTGCCCAATTCCGGAAGAGTATTCCTCAACGACTTGGAGATAACGAAGTTTCCGGTTGCACAGCGTGCACGCAAAGGCGTGGGCTATCTTGCCCAGGAAGCATCCGTATTCCGTACGATGAGTGTGGAGGACAACATCATGACCGTGCTTGAGATGACAGGGAAACCAAGAGACTACCAACGTGAGAAGTTGGAAAGTCTGCTCGATGAGTTCCGTCTGCAGAAAGTGCGCAAAAACAACGGCAACCAGTTGTCGGGAGGTGAGCGCAGACGATGCGAGATTGCCCGCTGCCTTGCCATCGACCCTAAGTTCATCATGCTCGACGAACCATTTGCAGGAGTCGACCCAATCGCAGTGGAAGACATCCAGTACATCGTATGGAAACTGAAGGACCGCAATATCGGAATCCTGATAACCGACCACAATGTACAGGAAACACTCTGCATCACCGACCGTGCCTATCTTCTGTTCGAAGGACGCATCCTCTTCAAAGGAACACCGCAGGAACTGGCAAAGAACCAGATTGTGCGCGACAAGTACCTCGGTTCAAACTTCGAACTCCGTCCCAAGAACTTCCAGGTAATCGAGGAAAAGAAACTGAGGGAAGCTGAAGAAGAGCAAGGAATATGAGCTAGCACTCTCCGAGAGCGTTAAAAATAGGAGCTAGCTCTCTCCGAGAGCGTTAAAGCAAGCGTGGGTTTGTGGGCTGTAATATATGCGAGCAATGCTCGAGTGCATTGTAATAGGAGCTAGC
>CAVISR010000085.1:0-12730 GCA_963645405.1 Acutalibacteraceae bacterium | reverse complement strand
CCCCTCACCCCATGTCGTAACTTTGCACTGTGATTCACAAAGCCCCCTCCGGAGAGGGCAAAACCGCTCCCCAGTCAGGGAAAATTTTTTTCCCGGTCAGAAAAAACATTTTTCCCGGTCAGAGAAATCCGGCGCCCCGACCAAGCCCGGACGAACCTGCGACAAAAGGAACAAAAAAAATCAGAGGCATAGCCAAACTGCCGACATCACACAGCGCTCTTTGACTTATTGGAACAAAAAAAGTGGCACTAGCCTCGCGACCTGTGCCACCAGCAACAAAAATGTTATATATAGACTCTGTATATAAATAAAATTATGAGTTCGTATGAATTAAATTATGAGTTCGAGTTTACACTGACGGTTGTCACAATCAGTTGTTGTATGCTGTTTCTCCGTGTTCGTAGATGTCGAGTCCTTCTTCCTCTACTCGCGGTGAAACTCTGATTCCGAACAATTTCTTGAGGCTCCAGAAGAGGAGGAAACCAAGACCGAACGACCATGCAATCACACACAGAACTCCGAGGGTCTCGATGCCGAGGAATTTCCAGCCGCCGCCATAGAACAAGCCGCCGTCGACTGCGAACATTCCGGTGAGGATGGTACCGAGGAATCCGCATACTCCGTGTACTGACACTGCACCGACTGGGTCGTCAATCTTCAGGACATTGTCGAGCAATGCTACTGAACCGACCATTGCTGCACCGCAGATGAGTCCGATGATGGCACTGCCACCGATTGAAACCATGTCGCATCCGGCTGTGATGCCTACAAGTCCTGCCAGGATGCCGTTGCACACAAGTGAGAGGGATGGTTTGCCATAGACTATCCAAGTGAGGAACAGGGCTGAAAGTCCGGCTGTGGCTGCTGCCATGTTGGTGGTACACATGACATGGGAGATGGCACGTGCATTCTCAATGCCTTCGGCTCCGAGTTGTGAACCCGGGTTGAATCCGAACCATCCGAACCAAAGGATGAATACGCCAAGGACACCGTAGGTAAGGTTGTGACCGGGGATGGCTACAGACTTGCCGTTCTTTGTGTATTTGCCGATACGGGGACCAAGGAGCATTGCTCCGGCAAGGCCGATGAAGCCACCGCATGAGTGAACGACTGTGGAACCTGCGAAATCGTGGAAGCCAAGTTCGCTCAACCATCCTCCACCCCAAATCCAGTGGCCCTCAACCGGGTAGATCAGGATGGACACAGCGATGGAGAAGATGACGTACATGGAGAACTTGGTGCGCTCTGCCATGGCTCCGGACACGATGGTGGCTGCTGTGGCGCAGAACACTGTTTGGAAGATGAGTGTACATTCCTTCGGCACGTTTGAATCGGGATAGAAGGAGAAGTCGAAGAGATGGAGTTCACCGATGAAGCCGTTGCCCACTCCGTGCATCAGTCCGAAACCGATGAACCAGAAGAGGACTGTTCCGAAGAGATAGTCCACAAAGTTTTTCATCAGGATGTTGGCCGTGTTCTTTGAACGGGTGAAACCTGCCTCAACGAGAGCGAAGCCCGGTTGCATGAAGAACACCAGCATCGCTGCTATCAATACCCATGCGGTGTCGAGACCGCTGATTGCTGTTATATCCATAATTAATTGTGATTTTGTTAATGGTTTCCCCCTATGCCTCCCTAATACGGGGAAGGCACTGAGGCTGGTCCGGATGTCGTTTCATTCAATCCGAATTCCACACTACTTATGTCGTCGTGCATCATTCGGAAATGGAAACTTCCCATGTCGTTGTGCATCATTCGTAAATGGAAACTCCCGGGAAGACGGCTGACGGAATCTGCCTTTGGACGGGGTGAACCTGGTTTGTGTTTGTGTTGTCTGAAAAAAATCTGTTGTTCAATAGTATGTTTGCATCGTTGGCTATTCTATTTCCTGTCGGCAAGGACTGTGTCGCCATGTTCTCCGGTACGAATGGAGTATGTGTCGTCGACACTGCTGACGAATATACGTCCGTCGCCCACTTCGCCGGTATGGGCAGTGCTCATGATGGCATCGATGGCAGGCTGTACGAACTGGTCGCGGCACACAATCTTGATTTCGATACGCTCGATGATTTCTGTGCTGTACATGACTCCACGGTAAATCCGGTCTTCACGGTCGTGACCCACGGCTTTCACCTCTGAATAGGAGAACCAGTTGATGTCGGCAGCAAGCAGGGCTTCCTTCACTGCATCAAAACGGGTCTTGCGAATGATTGCTTCAATTTTTTTCATTGTGTTTGTAGTTTGTGTTTATAGTTCGTGTTTATTTGTGTGTACTTTATTTCTGTTTCTATGCACTGTTTGTGCTTTCTATTGCCCACAATCTGCATGTGCATTCTGATTTCATGCTCTGTCTGTGCATTCCGATTCTATGACTGACGGGTTTGCATCCGTGTTGTCAGAACGATATTCCTGCGCTGAGATACATTTTCGACGCACTTGGATTGGCTGTTATTGAGGCGAAAAGAGGGAGTGAGAACGAAGGGGTGATGCTGATTGTCTTGGTCCCCTTCAGTGTAAGGTTGGTGACTGCAAAGCCTTTGGCATCGGCATAGAACGAGGTTTTCCACGGAACCATACCTGCCGTGAAGCTCATGTCGAGTCCGCCAAGTTTGAACGGTGCTGACACTTCGAAGTAGGATGAATAGGCGCGGTCATCATCGCTCAGTCCGTCGGCACCTGCAAAGTTGGTGTTCCACAACACCGACACTGGTCCGAAATCGTAGCCTACGAAGGCTTCGAACACATGGGCTGTCTTGTGGGCTTCATACATGAAATACTTGAGGTCGGCATATTCCTTTCCTGCCGCAATGCAGAAGTAGTCGGTCACTCCCACGGAAAATCCTCCGGCTGAATAGCCCAGGGTGAAATCAAGTTCTTTGGTGTCGTCGTGGTCGGTGATTCCATACGAGCCCCATGCCGAGAGACTCAAGCCTTTGTAGCTGATGCCCAGCGACGGTTGGATGGAAGCGCCTGCCATGTTTTGTCCTCTCCAGATGTAGGAGCTCACAAGGTCGGCTCCTGCTGACATCTCGACTTTGTCTTGTGCTTCGGCAAGTGTGGCTGCAGACATGAATGCCGCAATCCCTGCCATGGTCTTAATCAGTTTTGTCTTCATACGCTTTACTTTGTGTTTGTGTTGTTGAAACTAAAAATTGTGTTTGTGTTGTTTGTTTGTATGTGTGTGTCGTAAAACAGAAAAGGCTGATTCCTAAGAACCAGCCTTCCTTATATCTTTATCAATGTCCGTCTTGTTTTATATTTGCATCCGACTGGTAGATTCATACAACGAACAATTGAGAACCTGATTATTATTCTGGCTCTGCTTCTGCTGCTGATTATTATTCAGCGACGCTGCGTTGTATGTAACAGTCGTAATCATTATTATATGCTATTTGTTTTCTGACTTGTCTTCTGTTTGTTTTCTAAATCCGGTGCAAAGTTAGGAACATTCTCTGATTCCATGTTCTCTGCCATGCAGATATTTTTGGTTAGCGCTCAAAATTCTTGTCTCCGGTCAAGAATCCCGAATGCTTGCCATGCGATTTGCCTCCGTAAAGCCAAGTTTTGCCACATGAGCAACGGTCCTTCCCATTGCCAATTCAATGCCGCTTCATCGCCAACTCAATGCCAATTCATTGTCAAATCATTGCAACTTCATTGCCACGGCATGGCTAACCCTGCAACGAAAGCAAGCCATCAAAGCATAAAGCGGCATGAGCAAACCCGACATTCCGTTGCCTCAAACCATGCCAACCGACAAGAATTTCGCCCATTTGGTTGCATATTAGAAAAACAATCGCTACCTTTGCATCGTGTTTTTCATGGTATTAGATTTATTTTAAGGTTAGTAATTGGATTGCTTGTCGCGAGGCAGGCAATCTTTTTTCTCCATATACACTCCAAACTCAAAGATTTTTTGTAATTTTGCAAAGACAAACCAATAAGCAAGTAAAGTATATGAACAGACAAGAACTCATCAAGCAGATTAAAGATAAAAAGACATTCCTTTGTGTAGGACTCGACACCGACATCAAGAAGATTCCGCAACACCTTATTAATAAAGGGGAAGATGCAGTGTTTGAATTCAACAAGGCAATCATCGACGCTACCGCCCCCTACTGCGTTGCCTACAAGCCCAACATCGCATTCTACGAGTGTGAAGGAATCAACGGATGGAGAAACCTGGAGCGCACGGTGAAGTATCTGAAGGAGAACTATCCCAACCATCTCATCATTGCCGATGCCAAACGCGGCGACATTGGCAACACATCGAAGATGTACGCACGCTGTTTCTTTGAAGAAATGGACGTGGATGCCATCACAGTCGCCCCCTACATGGGCGAGGACAGCGTCAACCCGTTCCTCGGATATGAAGACAAATGGGTGATACTGCTTGCGCTCACAAGCAACAAGGGAAGCCTGGACTTCCAGTTCTCGCAACTGGAGGAAGGCGGACGCCTGTTTGAGAAAGTCATCAAGCGAAGCCAGCAATGGGCTGACGAAAGTCAGATGATGTATGTAGTGGGAGCCACACAAGGCAAGATGTTTGAAGACATCCGCAAGGTAGCCCCCAACCATTTCCTCCTCGTCCCGGGAGTGGGAGCACAGGGCGGAAGCCTGGAAGAAGTGTGCAAGTACGGCATGAACAAGGACTGCGGACTCATTGTCAACTCCTCACGCGCCATCATCTATGCCGACTCGACAGAGCGCTTTGCCGAAGTGGCAGGAGAGAAGGCAAAGGAAGTGCAAATGCAAATGGAACAGTTCCTCAAAGGGATTTAAGATGGACGACTGTATCAGAATACGGGGAGCAAGGGTCAACAATCTGAAGAATATCAGTGTGGATATTCCGAGGAACAAGTTTGTGGTGATTACCGGAGTCAGCGGCTCGGGAAAGTCATCACTGGCATTCGACACGCTGTATGCAGAAGGACAGCGGCGCTACGTGGAAAGCCTGAGCACATACGCACGGCAGTTCATGGGCAGAATGGCAAAGCCCGAGTGTGACTTCATCGAAGGCATACCGCCCGCAATCGCCATCGAACAGAAAGTCATCAGCCGCAACCCACGAAGCACCGTAGGCACATCAACCGAAATCTACGACTATCTGCGAATGCTCTATGCACGCGTGGGCCACACCTTCTCGCCCATCAGCGGACAGGAAGTGAAGAAACACACACCCGAGGACGTGGTCAACTGCATGAAGACCTATCCGGAAGGGACACGGTTCATGGTGATGTGTCCGCTCGTATGCAGAAAAGGAAGGTCGGAATCGGAACAGCTGGAAGAATACAGGAAGCAGGGACTCTCGCTGACCGAAGTGATTGACGGCAAGACCTACATTGTCATTGCCCGCATGACGGCACGCGACGAACGCAACAACATAAGCCACCTCATCGACTCGTGCGAAACTGCCATCTACGAGGGCGAAGGCCAGTGCATACTGAAATTCTTCATCACCGACCCCAAGCAAGCCGACAAGAAAGCAGTGTCACAATATGCCATCCACACATTCTCGCTGGCATTCGAGGCCGACGGCATGACATTCACCGAACCCACAGAGCACCTCTTCTCATTCAATTCCCCCATAGGAGCATGCCCTGAATGTGAGGGATTTGGCAAGATTATGGGCATCGACGAGCAGCTGGTCATTCCCAACCAGGAACTCAGTGTCTACGACGAAGCCGTCTTCTGTTGGCGCGGAGCAAAGATGAGCGCATGGAAAGACGAATTCTGCCGCCAGGCAGCATCACACAACTTCCCCATCTTCGAACCCTACTACAAGCTGACGCAAGAACAGAAGAATTTCCTTTGGCACGGCGAGACAGATGTCAACGGAAACCGCACCAGCGACCGACAGATATGCATCGACCGGTTCTTCGACATGCTGCGCGAAAACCAGTACAAAATACAATACCGCGTGATGTTGGCACGCTACAGAGGCAAGACCACCTGCCCTGTCTGCCACGGCACACGACTGAGGAAAGAGGCAAACTATGTGAAGATTGGAGGCAAAAGCATAACCGAACTGGTGGAAATGCCGGTCAGCACACTTTCCGAGTTCTTCAACACCCTACAACTGTCCGACCACGATGCGGCAATAGCCAAACGTCTGCTGATTGAAATACGCAGCCGACTGCAGTTCCTCATCGATGTGGGACTCTCCTACCTCACGCTCAACCGCCTGAGCAACACGCTCTCGGGAGGTGAAAGCCAGCGAATCAACCTTGCCACAAGCCTTGGAAGCAGTCTGGTGGGAAGCCTTTACATCCTCGACGAACCAAGCATCGGACTTCACAGCCGTGACACCCAGCGCCTGATAAAAGTACTGAAGGAACTGCGCGACCTGGGCAACACCGTGGTTGTGGTGGAACACGATGAGGAAATCATCCGCACAGCCGACTACATCATCGACATCGGTCCCGATGCAGGAAGGCTCGGAGGCGAAGTGGTTTGGCAAGGTTCACCAGCCGTAGACGACAAGATCAGGGAAGAGAACTCGCAGAACGGACCAGGCAGCCACACACTCGACTTCCTCACCCATAAGGAGAAAATCGAGATTCCACACAGCCGCAGAGCATGGAACAAATTCATCCTCATCAAGTGTGCACGAGAAAACAACCTCAAGGGCATCGACGTGAAGATTCCGCTCAATGTAATGACAGTGGTCACCGGAGTGAGCGGCAGCGGAAAGTCAACACTGGTGAGAGACATTTTCTTCCGCGCCATGATGCGCAAGATGGACAAAGTGTGCGACCGCCCCGGACAGTTCCTCGGACTGGAAGGCGATGTCGAATCAGTGCAGTCCATCGAGTTCGTCGACCAAAACCCAATCGGCACATCCACACGCAGCAACCCCGTCACCTACCTGGGAGCCTACGACGACATCCGCAAACTGATGGCAACACAGCAGCTGTCGAAGCAGATGGGCTACACGCCCCAGTACTTCTCCTTCAATGCCGAAGGCGGAAGATGCGAGGAATGCAAGGGCGAAGGAACAATCACTGTGGAGATGCAGTTCATGAACGACCTCGTGCTCGAATGTGAATCATGCCACGGCAAGCGCTTCAAGAGCCAGATACTGGAAGTGAAGTTCCACGGGAAAAACATCTGCGACATTCTCGACATGACAGTCAACATGGCAATTGAGTTCTTCAATGCCCACGGGCAAAGCAAGATTGCAAAGAAGCTGCAACCGCTGCAGGATGTGGGACTTGGCTACATAAGACTCGGACAGACATCGTCCACCCTTTCCGGAGGCGAAAACCAGCGAGTGAAACTGGCTTACTACCTCTCACTGGAAAAGACGAAACCCACAATGTTCATCTTCGACGAGCCAACCACCGGACTCCATTTCCACGACATCATAAAGTTGCTCAATGCCTTCCAGGCACTCATCAGCCGCGGACATTCGCTCCTGATCATCGAGCACAACATGGAAATCATCAAGAGTGCCGACCACATCATCGACCTCGGACCCGAAGGAGGCGAAGACGGAGGCTACATCGTGTGTGAAGGCACGCCCGAGGAAGTGGCACAGTGCAAGGAAAGCTACACTGGACAAGCATTAGTTGATTATCTGAAACAGAAATGAATCCGGAGATTATCTGAAACAGAAATGAATCCATAGATTATCTGAAACAGAAATGAATCCGGAGATTATCTGAAACAACAATAAACTAAAGAATAGAGAACAATGAAAAAACTAATCATTGCAGCCGTCGCACTGCTTGTTGCGACCGGCACCAAGGCACAGAAGTTCGAAGACTATTTCGAAGACAACACCCTCCGCATCGACTACATCATGGGAGGCGACAGTGTCAACCAGTACATCCAGATGGAGCAACTCTACAAGCAGGCAAAATGGGCAGGACGCCGCAACCGCCTGGCAGAAACCTATCTGCGCGGAAACGGACAAATCAATGTGTTCGACAGCGAAACCCACCAGCTGATTTACGTCCACACCTTCTCCACCCTGTTCCAGGAATGGCAGAACGAAGTGGAGGCAACCAAGATGCTCCGCGGATTCGAGGCAAGCTACAACATCCCGTTCCCGAAGAAACCGATTGACGTGCAGGTGACCCTCACCAACAACCACAATGTGGTGACTTCGAAGATGACCCACCATGTCGACCCAACCGACATTCTTATCCGTCCCATCGGCGAGAACGGTATACCTTATAAATATATAGTGAAGAGCGGCGACATCAGCGATTGCGTAGACCTTGCCATCGTAGCCGAAGGCTACACCAAAGACCAGATGGACAAGTTCTACAACGACTGCCAGCGTGCTGCCGATGCATTGTTCAGCCACGAACCGTTCAAGTCACTCAAGAGCCGGTTCAATGTAGTGGCAGTGGCAAGCGAATCAGCAGAGAGCGGACCATCGGAGCCAGGCAAGGGAATCTGGCACAACACCGTGCTTCGCGCCCACTACGACACCTTCTACAGTGACCGTTACCTCACCACATCAAAGGTCCACAAACTCTACGACATTCTCAGCGGAGTTCCGTTCGAGCACATCATCGTCCTCATCAACACACCGCGCTATGGTGGCGGCGGCATCTACAACCAGTGGATGTGCAGCTCAAGCGACCATTCCACATTCAAGCAAGTGCTTGTGCATGAGTTCGGACACTCCTATGCCGGACTTGCCGACGAATATGCCTACAACGATAACTACGTAGAATGGTATCCAGCCGACACCGAGCCTTGGGAACCAAACATCACTACCCTTCATGAGTTCGGCAAGAAATGGAAAGACCTCATGCCCAAAGACGCAAAGATTCCGACCACAGTCAACAAGAATGGAGGCACAGCCTCACGTCCGAAGAACGCAGAACGTGGCGGACAGAAGGAAGACCTCAATGCCAAGACAAAGAAAGTGGGCGTCTACGAAGGCGGCGGCTATCAGACCAAAGGCGTTTACCGTCCGGCAGAACTTTGCCGCATGAACGTGAACGAGGTTGAGGACTTTTGCCCAGTCTGCACACGCGCCATCATCGGCATCACCGACTTCTACACTGCGAAATAGTTCGGCAAAGAGGGGCAATAAGCGGAATCCAAGTTCTGCAAGTGTAGAAAACGAAGGAGACTTTGGCTTACAGACTTACGACCGGTTGTCCATCATGATACGACCGGTTGTCCATCACGATACGACCGATTGTCCTTCGTCATGCGACCGTTCGTCCTTCGTCATGCGACCGGTTGTCCGTCGATCTGCAACCAGTTGTCCATCGGCCAGTAAACACAGGCAGAACAGTTCCTCAAAGCAAAGCAACACTTCAAGGAAAAGAAGAACGGACATACAGAAAAGAGGATGCATCCCTTTTGGGTACATCCTCCTTTTTTTGTTCCCTGCTCCGAGAATTAGAATGCTTCAGTCAGTCGATGATTGGAAGTCAAACAGCCGATGATTGGGAACAAGTCTTCCTACGGTTGGAAGCAAGTCTTCCTGTGATTAGATTTCCCTGTGATTAGAAGTTGTCGACGTGAACTTCGAAGTAAGCCTGCGGATGAGCGCAGACAGGACACACTTCAGGAGCTTTCTCCCCTACCACGATGTGTCCGCAGTTGCGGCATTCCCACACCTTCACTTCGCTCTTTGCAAACACTTCCTGCATCTCGATGTTCTTCAGCAGAGCACGGTAGCGCTCCTCATGACGCTTCTCGATGGCAGCCACAAGGCGGAACTTGCGAGCCAAGTCGTTGAAACCCTCCTCTTCTGCAGTCTTTGCAAAACCCTCGTACATGTCGGTCCATTCGAAATTCTCGCCAGCAGCTGCAGCCTCAAGGTTCTGTGCAGTGTCGCCGATGCCGCTGAGTTCCTTGAACCACATCTTTGCATGTTCCTTCTCGTTGTCAGCCGTCTTGAGGAAGATTTCTGCAATCTGCTCAAATCCTTCCTTCTTTGCCTTCGATGCGAAGTAAGTGTACTTGTTGCGAGCCTGGCTCTCTCCAGCGAAAGCCGCTTCCAGATTTTTCTCAGTCTGAGTGCCTGAATACTTTGTTGTTGCCATAGTCATATACCTATTAAAAATTACACATAAATATCCTTCGTTTTCCGTTGCTCCAAGGCTTTCTTTCCTTTTCGCAGTGCAAAGATAGAAAACATCAGATAAAAGCGCAATGGAAAATCGGGCAAATCGATGGTATTATCGTGAAATTCACTTGATTTTACTCTCGTTTTTCCCATTATTACCATCAATCATCATGCTCTGCCCATCCAAGTTTCGGCTATTTTCCATAACTTTGCCGCCGCAAAGAAACAATACGCACGCCACATGGAAGCAAAAGAAATGCACAACATCTACCGGAGCGTTTGCGACGCACCTGCAGGCAGCGACATCAACATCGACCGACTGCCCTATTTTCTCGACAACGACACCGGCGACAACTACTCTCCCCATGTCCACACCTTCTATGAAGTGATATGGTTCGAGGAGACAGGAGGCACACACTCAGTCGACTTCAAGGACTATCCGGTGGAAGCCAACTCCCTGTTCTTCATCTCGCCCGGACAAGCACACCATTTCGACGGCATAAGCCGCCACAAGGGCATACTTCTCCGTTTCTGCACCGACATACTGAGGGAAGAAGAATACGGCAGCGACCTCTTCCTCAAGTACGACATCTTCAATGCCTTCGATTCCTCGCCCTATGTCGTGATGAAAGACCCGAAGACCCTCGACTATCTCCATTCCATAATCCTCCGTATCGAAGAGAAGTCGCACACCAACGATGTCCTGGCACACGAGATTCAGCGGCTCAACCTCAATCTGTTCCTCCTCGAAGTGTTGCAAAACGGACAGCGCGAAGGGAATCAGATGCCAAACTCCAACTGGCAGAAACCGTCCTACGTCCTGTTCGTGAAGTTCCGCAAACTCGTTGAAGCCAACTTCATGAGCGGCAACACACTCCGCTTCTATGCCGACCAGCTCAACGTGTCGGTGAAGACCCTGGGCAACAGCGTAGCCGAGTGTTCCCACAAGACACCGCTGGCATTCATCAACGACCGCATCATCCTCGAAGCCAAGCGCTTGCTGCGCTACACACGGCTCATGGTGAAAGAGATTGCCTACCGGCTTGGCTACGAAGACCCATCATATTTCGTCAAGTTCTTCAAGCGCGAAACTGGCATGCTGCCTTCCGAATTCCGCGAAGAAACGACAGCATAATCATGCAGTCAGCACATAGTCATCACGAAAAGACAGCAGCACTGTTTCACATTACGCACATATACATCATTATATTTTACATACAAATGGAAATGAAAATACGTACAGCCACACCCAAAGATGCATCCTCCCTGCTCAGCATCTATGCCCCCTACATCGAGGGCACAGCCGTCACGTTCGAGTGCGAAGTGCCAAGCACAGAAGAGTTCCGGCAGAGAATCGAAACCATCCTCTCCCGCTATCCCTACATCGTAGCCGAAGACCAGGACACCATCGTCGGCTATGCCTATGCATCAGCATTCAAGGAACGTGCAGCCTACAGCCGTGCGGTGGAGACCTCCATCTATGTGAAGAAAGGCTGCCACGGACAAGGCATCGGCAAAGCGCTCTACGAAGAACTCGAGCGCAGGCTCAAAGCCATCGGCATACTCAACATGAACGCATGCATTGCCTGGACCGACATCCCCAATCCTTATCTCACCCGCCAAAGTCCTGAGTTCCACCACCACATGGGCTACACCCGCTGTGCCCATTTCCACCAGTGCGGCTACAAGTTCGGACAATGGTTCGACATCATCTGGATGGAAAAAATGATTGGCGAACACACATAATCCGTGCCGCACAGGAGTTGATTGGAATTTTTTCGCTAACTTTGCAATCGACTTAAGCATATTGAATCAACAAATATTCAAACAGCAAATATGAAATCACTCAACTGCGGCTTCACTGCCGTCACAGCCCTTGCCCTGGCAAGCCTTGCCCTGCCATTCACTTCATGCACCAACAATGCCAATGCCAGTGAAGACGAAACGCCCAAGGCTGAGAGCGTGGAACTGCTCAAGACATCACAAAGCTGGGACGGAGCCGAACTGCCCGACTACCTGAAGGGAAAGCCCGAGCTCCGGGTACTCAAGGTCACACTGCCACCCCACACCTCACTGCCCAAGCACCACCACGACGTCATGTCCTACGGAATAATCTGCAAAGGGCAGCTCACCCTCGTGCGTGAGTCCGACGGCAAGGAAACCACCGTCAACGAAGGCCAAGCCGTAGTGGAGACCGTCAGCACCGTTCATCATGGAGAAAACCGAGGCGACGTGCCCACCGAACTCTATGTGTTCTATCTCTCACAGAAAGACCTGCCAATATCAGTGGCAGACGAATAAAATGGCACTTTCCTAACGCCAAAACAGGGAAAACAGCAAGACATTCATCACAAGGACAGGTTCTGAACAATCTATCTTTAATTGCAAGACCAACGTAAAATCAAGAACTGAACTAAACAATGAAACATAAAGTCACATTCCTACCTGCAGTCGTGGCAGTAGCCATGATGAACATCGTTTGCGCCACCGCACAGAAAAGCATCTACATCCGTGGAGGAAAGAAAGTGCTCGTGAGGTGACACAAGGTATCAGATTTGCTTAGTAGTTGAAAATCAAGGAGAAAGATAAGACACACGAGGCTAATCAGCCGACAGTTGACAGTTGACAGTTAAAAAAAAGGCATCCCATATCTCTTCCTCTCTTCTATTTATATATATAATATATTAA
>CAVISR010000084.1:0-12734 GCA_963645405.1 Acutalibacteraceae bacterium | reverse complement strand
GGGAAATAACTGGCTTTTCAAGGACCTAAACTCTCATACAACTGTCACGCTTTGTTCCAATAAGACAAGAGCGATTGATTCATTCAAGAGCGATTGATACGTTCAAGGGTGGTTGATTCATCTAAGGTCGTCTGATTCATTCAAGAGCGATTGATACGTTAACCAGCGCTAGGAGCTAGCCCTCTCCGAGGGAGTTAAAGCGTGTGAAGGCTTGTGCGGCTGTAAAACATTTGCGAGCTGCGCTCGAGTGTCATCGTCTACGCCGTCGGAGACGGCTGACTCCTATTCCAGCTCGCATTTCAGCCCGCGCCATCCGGACGGCTAACCTAAAACACAAAACCCAAAACATTATTGCTGACTCCTAATCCAGCTCTCAAAGCAGCGCTCCCATCCGGACGGCTAACCTAAAACCCAAAACCCAAAACATTATTGCTGGCTCCTATTCCAGTCCGCTGGTCAGAGAACTGCAGTCCGCTGGTCAGAGAACTCCGGTTCTCCAGTCAGAGGAATTTTGCTCTCCAGTCAGAGGAATTTTGCTCTCCAGTCAGAGAAAATTATTTTCCTGGTCAGAGAAAAAGTTTTTTCCAGTCAGAGAAATAATCGGGGTATTATTGATGTCTTGTGGCGATGGTTCCGAGCGCCCTGGCTTCTGCACAAAACATGAGGTTTTGCTCTTTCCATTTTGCTAAATCGGCATCTTGCATGGCAATCTTTCGAATGCAGTGAATATTTAGCTAGCATCGTGATAACACGAAAAGAAATTAATCATTATATTTGCAACGTAAAAAGACGATTCTAATTAATATAAAACGAACAATACATTATGGATTGGTCAAACTTAGGTTTTGGTTACAACAAAACAGATTACAATGTACGTTGCTATTACAGAGATGGCAAATGGGGAGAAATAGAGATTTGTAGTGAGGAGACAATTCCTATCCACATGGCAGCAACATGCCTGCACTATGGTCAGGAGGCGTTTGAGGGACTGAAGGCTTACCGTTGTCCTGACGGCAAGGTGAGAGTGTTCCGCATGGACGAGAATGCAGCGCGCCTGCAGTCCACTTGCCGCGGAATCCTTATGCCTGAGCTTCCTACAGAGAAGTTCGAGGCAATGGTGGAGAAGGTGGTCCGACTGAACGAGCGTTTCATTCCGCCTTACGAGAGCGGTGCTTCACTTTATGTGCGTCCGCTGTTGATTGGTACAAGCGCACAGGTGGGAGTTCATCCGGCAACCGAGTATCTCTTCCTTATCTTCGTCACTCCGGTGGGACCGTACTTCAAGGGCGGTTTCTCAACCAACCCTTACGTCATCATCCGCGAATACGACCGTTCTGCACCGCTCGGAACAGGTATATATAAGGTGGGCGGCAACTATGCAGCCAGTCTGAAGGCAAACAAACTTGCGCACGACCTCGGCTACAGCTGTGAGTTCTATCTCGATGCAAAGGAGAAGAAATACATGGACGAGTGTGGTGCTGCCAACTTCTTCGGAATAAAGGACAACACCTACGTCACTCCGAAGTCAACCAGCATTCTTCCTTCAATCACCAACAAGAGCCTTATGCAACTGGCTGAAGACATGGGACTGAAGGTGGAGCGTCGTCAGATTCCTGAAGAGGAACTGGCAACCTTCGAAGAGGCAGGGGCCTGCGGAACAGCAGCAGTCATTGCGCCAATCGAAAGAATTGACGACCTCGACACCAAGCAGTCGTTCGTCATTTCAAAGGACGGAAAGCCCGGACCAGTCTGCACAGCCCTCTACAACAAGCTGAGAGGAATTCAGTACGGCACAGAACCTGACGTACACAACTGGACTAAGGTTGTGATTGAATAAGACTTCATAAATCTCACGATAAAATGCCCCTTCCATCGTTGGTTGGGGCATTTCTTGTGCCTTTTGCTTTTGCCTGTTATCTTTATTCGCTTGCTTTTCCTCTTGTTTCCCTCTTGTTTCCCTCTTGTTTTCCCTCTTGCCTCTGCTTTATTGCCTTCCTTCATGCAACTCTTGCTTGCCTTTTCCCCGTCCATCCAACTCATTCTTGAGGTTTTCCCGTCATAAAGAAGGCAGGGTTGGCTTGAATGAGAGGAAAAATTGTCTTGGTTGATAGTCAAAATACGGGTAAAGATGATGGATAGACCCCTACAAAAAGGCTGTATTATGCATTATTTTCGGTTGTGTGCGAAAACACATGTTTTCAAACATACTTAAAATGTTCGTGCTGGTTTTGAAAAAGTCCTACCTTTGCATTCGATAAAAGCTATCTTTTTACCTTTAACAGTTTATGCTTATTGGGGCGGAAAGAGACGTTCGCGAGAATGTCTCTTTCATTATTTTTAGGCAGGGTAAGACGCTTGCTATTCAAAATAAATGCGGATTTTATGGAATCTACTCGCGATAAATTCTTAACTTTGCACTCTATTATTATAATAAGGTGTGCAATAAACCGGCGGAAAGAGCGTTATTGTATTAATGACGGCTCTCTATGTGCTGACGCACTGGGCTTGATTGAGCATTTTAATTCAGAACAATAAGATGATTGACTATATAAAAGGGAAAGTAACAGACCTGACTCCGGCTTCGGCAGTCATAGAGTGTGCTGGAGTAGGTTACGCAGTAAATATCTCGCTGAATACCTTTACTGATATTCAGAACAAAGAAGAAGCGAAGCTCTATGTGTATGAGGCAATAAGAGAAGATGCGTGGGTGCTGTTCGGCTTTGCCTCAAAGCAGGAGCGCGCTTTGTTTCTGCTGCTGATTTCAGTGTCGGGCGTTGGTGGCAACACAGCCCGCATGGTTCTCTCTTCATTCTCTCCAGCTGAGGTGGCAAACATAGTTGCCGACGGCAACGACCGTCTGCTGTCAACCGTGAAAGGTCTGGGAAAGAAGACTGCACAGAAGATAATCCTCGAACTGAAAGACAAGATTGACTCGATTGGCATTGATGCACAGCCCAGTGGCAATGGCATCAACTCAGTTACGCCAATCAACAAGGAAGTGCATGATGAGGCAGTTGAGGCTCTCAAGATGCTCGGATTTCCGCCAGCTCCGACGAGCAAGGTGGTCAAAGCCATCCTTACGGACGAACCCGATGCACCGGTGGAGAGAGTCATCAAACTGGCACTCAAGATGCTTTGATAAGTCGCCTGGATTGCAAAGGATTAAATCACTTGAACTGCAATGAATTAAGCTATTTAGGCTACGAGGAACTAAATCGCCTGAATTACAAAGGAATTGAATGAAAACTAAAAAGAAACTGTCACTGTCGTTTGTCGTTTGGACACTTGTGCTTGCCGTTGCTGTGGGCGCAATGTCTGATGCGTCTGTAGTGGCTTTCTTCGATACTTCGAATTCAATGCTCCCAGGTGAATCTTCCTCGCTTCAGCAAGCGCCTGTGGACACAACCACACATGTGAAGGTGAAGAAGACCGATTATCCGAACGATGAAACACCGGTAGAGACTTCGCTTGACTTGGCTGACCCCGACAATCTCAAGCAGGATGTCGGCGAATACGATGAGAAGAGCGGTTACTATAAGGTGGGTACCAAACTGGGCGACAACTACCTGAGTGCGCCTTACCTCATGACTCCGGAGGAATATATGAGGTGGAATTCACGCAAAGTCCTCAACGAATATTTCCGTCAGCGAAACGACTCTCTGTTCACGCATAAAGGGCAGGACAAGTTCGACTTCACCGATATGCACTTCGACCTCGGACCAGCCGAGAAAATCTTCGGACCAGGTGGAGTGAGGATAAAGACCCAGGGAAGTGCCGAACTGAAGATGGGCTTCAACTATCAGTTCACCGACAATCCGTCGCTGGCAGAGCGCAACCGCAAGACCACTGACTTTGATTTCGACGAGAAGATAAACCTGAATGTCAATGCCAGCATCGGCGACAAGATGAGTTTCACTCTCGGCTACAATACTGACGCTTCCTTTGATTTCGACAGCAAGAACTTGAAACTCAGTTATGAAGGCAAGGAGGACGAGATAGTGAAACTCCTGGAAGCTGGTAATGTCACATTCCCGTCAAACAACTCGCTTGTGCGCGGAGCACAGTCCCTGTTCGGTATCCGAACCGATTTGCAGTTCGGAAAGTTGAACCTTCAGACAGTGGTTTCGCAGAAGAAGTCCAAGTCAACCTCCGTATCGTCAACGGGCGGTGCACAGTTGTCTTCTTTCGAAATTGAGGCAAGCAACTACGATGAGAACACCCACTTCTTCCTCTCGCAATACTTCAGAGACACTTACGACCAGGCATGCTCCACCTTGCCTACCATCACTTCGGGAATAAACATCAACCGAATCGAGATTTGGGTGACCAACACCTCGGGCGCAACTGAAAACACGCGCGACATCGTCGGCTTCGTGGATTTGGGAGAACGGACCAAGATAAGCAATACCAGCATGTGGAGCGGTTCAGGACTGTCCGTTCCGCAGAACTCATCCAACAACCTCTATTCCACTGTGGTCAATGACTTTGCAGATGCACGCAACATCGACCAGGCAAGCACCGTGCTTGAGGCAAGCGGACTGGTGGGCGGTGTGGACTACGAGAAAGTGGAGAACGCACGTCTGCTCTCATCATCCGAATACACGCTCAACTCCTACCTCGGTTATGTTTCCCTCAGTTCCAAACTCCAGGCAAACAGCGTGCTTGCAGTGGCGTATGAATACACTTACGGAGGCAACACCTATCAGGTGGGAGAGTTCTCTTCGAACATCAAGGACAACGACCAGGCTCTGTTCGTGAAACTTCTGAAGAACACAAGCAACTCACCGAATATGGGCAACTGGGACTTGATGATGAAGAACGTCTACTCGCTCAATGCCCAGTCGTTGCAGAAAGAGAAGTTCAAGCTCGACATCAAGTATCTCTGCGACACCACCGGAGTTTATCTTTCCTATATTCCAGAGGGAGATTTCAAGAATACCACCATCCTGAAGATGATGAACCTCGACCGTTTGGACGACAATCTGAAGACCAATCCAAACGGCAAATACGACTATATCGACGGCTACACAGTTCTTGCATCCAAGGGAAAAGTCATCTTCCCTGTAGTGGAACCGTTCGGAGACTGGCTTGCCACGAAACTTGCCGACAAGGAGTTGGCAGACAAATATTGCTACTACGAACTCTACGACACCACAAAGACTGTTGCCAAGCAGATTGCGGAGAAGAACAAGTTTATCCTGACCGGTGAATACAAAGGTTCTTCAGGCAGTCAGATTTATTTGGGACAAGACTATGTGCCTCAAGGCTCAGTGGTGGTGACAGCAGGTGGAGTGACTCTGACTGAAGGGTCGGACTACACCGTGGACTACAGTTCAGGATATGTGACCATCATCAACCAAAGCATCATCGATGCAGGAACCAACGTGAGCGTGAGCATGGAAAGCCAGGAGACTTATTCGCTGATGCGCAAGACGATGCTCGGACTCAACTGGACCTACGACTTCTCGAAGAACTTCCAGTTGGGCGGTACTTACATGCGACTGACCGAACAGCCGCAGACCACGAAAGTGGCAATGGGCAGTGAACCGCTGAACAACACCCTCTGGGGACTCAGCGTGAACTGGAAGCAGAACAGCCAGTGGCTCACCAACATGATTGACAAACTGCCGTTCATTGAAGCAACCCAGCCGTCGAGCATCAATTTCTCGGGTGAATTTGCCCAGCTCATTGCAGGCAAAGCCAAGGGCGTGCAGTCGAATGCTTCCTATCTTGACGATTTCGAGGAAACCAAGAAAGCCTATGACTACAGCACCCCAAGTGCCTGGATGCTTTGTTCCACACCTTCCGACCTGGAATACGGAAACCTTTCCGATTCAGTGCTTTATGGCTACAACAGAGCGCGCCTGGCTTGGTACACCATCGACCCGCTGTTCACCCGCCGCAGTTCATCGCTCACTCCAGCCCACATCAAGAACGACCTTAACCAGCTGTCCAACCATTATGTGCGTGAGGTCTATGTGCGTGAGGTCTATCCCAACCGTGATGTCAACCAGGGAGAGAGCAACACCCTTTCCATCCTCAACCTTGCATACTATCCAAATGAGCGTGGACCGTACAACCTTGACCCTGACGTAGATATCGACGGCCACTTGAACGACCCGAAGAAACGCTGGGGAGGAATGATGCGCAAGATTGACGTGAGCGATTTCGAGACATCCAACATCCAGTACGTGGAGTTCTGGTTGCTCGACCCGTTCATCTATTCCAACAAACTCAACGACGGCAAGAACTACGGAGGAAACCTCGTGCTCAACCTCGGTGACATAAGCGAAGACGTGTTGAAGGACGGAAAGAAATTCTATGAGAGCGGTCTGCCAGTCAGCGATGCATCGTCAGTCTCTTACACCACATGGGGAAAAGTGCCTAACGAGAAGAGCGTTGTCTATTCATTCAGCACAGAGAGCGGTGCACGCCAGAAACAGGATGTGGGACTCAACGGACTTTCATCCATAGAGGAACGTACCTATGGGGCTTATGCCAATTATCTGAACACCATCAAGTCGAAAGTACGTCAGGAAGTCTACGACTCTATCTATGATGACCCGGCAGGCGACAACTACCATTATTTCCGCGGATCAGACTTCGACACTGAGCACACTTCAATCCTCGACCGATACAAGCGGATAAACAATCCCGAGGGCAACTCTCCACTCTCAAGCGAGAGCGGTGAATCATACAGCACTGCCTATAAGACAACTCCTGATGCTGAGGACATAAACCAAGACTACACGATGAACGAGTACGAGAACTTCTACAAGTACGTCATCAGTCTGCGACCGGAAGACCTGGTTGTGGGCAAGAACTTCATCGTGGACGAGAGAAAGACATCGGTGAAGTTGAGAAACAAGAATGAGGAAGAAGTTTCCTGGTACTTGTTCCGTGTGCCGGTGGAAGAGGGTACAACGGTAGGAAGCATCAACGACATGAGCAGCATCCGCTTCATGCGAGTTTACCTTACCGATTTCGAAGAGCCGGTAGTCCTCCGATTTGCATCCTTCGACCTTGTTGGCGGCGAATGGCGCAACTATTCCAAGGCACTGTACACCGGCGACAAACCAAGCGTGAGCGGAACACTGGAAACTGCGGCAGTCAATATCGAAGAGAACAACGACAAGACACCGGTGAACTACGTGCTTCCTCCAGGAGTAACCCGTGTGGTCGACCCCAACCAACCTCAGTTGACCCAGTCCAATGAGCAGGCTCTTGCCATCACTGTGAAGAACCTTGCTGCAGGTGATGCCCGTGCCGTTTACAAGGATATGAACAAGGACTTGCGCAAGTACAAGCACATCCAGATGTTCGTGCATGCCAATGCGCTCGAGGGCGACCAGACATTGCAGAACAATCAGATGAGCGTGTTCGTGCGCTTGGGAAGCGACTACAAGAGCAATTATTACGAATACGAGATTCCGCTGACCCTCACTCCCGAAGGACATTACGACACCTACACTACTGCCGGTTGTGAGGCTGTTTGGCCCGATGCCAATATGCTCGACATCGATTTCGACCTGCTGACCAAGGTGAAGCATGCACGAAACGTGGCAAAGGCAAGCAATCAGGCAAGCTACACCCAACTGTATTATGAATACGACCCCGACAATCCAAACAACAAGGTCAGCGTGATGGGAAATCCGTCCCTCGGAGAGGTCAAGACCATGATGATTGGAGTCCGCAACAATGGTTCTTCCACCAATTCAGTGGAAGTGTGGGTCAACGAACTGCGACTGCAGGACTACAACAACGAAGGCGGTTATGCTGCACAGGGAAACCTCAACGTGCAGTTGTCCGACCTGGGTAGTGTCAACGTCACCGGACATGTGGAGAGTGCCGGTTTCGGAGGCTTGGAAGAAGGAATTTCATCAAGGCGCGATGACAATCTCTATGAGTGGGGCATCACCACCAACTTCGATTTGGGCAAGCTGTTCCCGGAAGACTGGAAGCTCAACCTTCCGCTCTACTATTCATATTCTTGGCAGAAAATATCACCAAAGTACAATCCGTTCGACACCGACATGCTGCTGAAAGATGCGCTCGACGAATGTGAAACCCGGGCAGAACGCGATTCACTGGCAAACCTCACCGAGTCGATAGTGAAGAACAAGAACTTCTCGCTGAGCAACTGGAAGTCCAATTACCAGAGCCGTGTGCCGATGCCTTACGACCCTGCCAACTTCTCGTTCAGCTATTCATACAGCCAGCAATACAAGACGGGCGAGACCACCGTGTATGAGAACGACGAGAACTGGAAGTTCAACATGAGCTACAGCTATTCGCCCAAGTACAAGACCCTGGAGCCGTTCAAGAACCTCAAGGGAAAGTCGAAGTGGCTCGACATCGTCAAGGCACAGAACCTCAACTATCTGCCTCAGAGCATACAGTTCAATACCGACATAACCCGAAGCTATTACGAGTTCCAAGAGCGCGACATCGATGCCGGGACACGGCTTCCTGTCACCTGGTCCGAGCAGTTCCTGTGGAACCGCCAGTTCTCCCTGCGCTGGGATTTGTTCAAGTCACTGAAACTCCAGTACACCTCAGCCACCCATGCAGAGATTGAGGAACCTTACACCCCGGTCAACAAAGACCTTTATCCCGACCGCTATGAGGCATGGAAAGACTCGGTGAAGACCAGTCTTGCCCATTTCGGACGTCCTCTCACCTATGCCTCCACATTCAACGGTTCGTACACAGTACCGTTGAGCAAGATTCCTGTGCTCAACTGGATGACACTCGACGGAAGCTACGCAAGTACGTACGGATGGAACCGCGGTACGGAGATGGAAGACGGAACATCGTTGGGACACACTGCCAACACCTCACGCACCATCAACATCAACGGCAAGATAAACTTCGAGACCCTCTACAAGAAGTCCAAGTTCCTTGATGCAGCCAACCAACGCTTCTCCGGCAACAACAAGAAGAAGACCACAACCAAGAAGACCACAAAGACATCTGCCAAATCCAAAGACGCGGACAACAAGGACAATAAAGACGGTAAGGACTCCAAGGATGGTAAGGACGGCAAAGATTCCAAGGACAGCAAGACTGCAGAGGGCACAGACAAGAAGAATGCAGCTGCCGATTCAAAGAATAAAGGCAATTCTGCAGCCCAAAACAAGAACAAGAAGAGCTATTCAAAGGAATATACACTCAATGATTCAACCTACACTGAGGTGAAGCATGGACAGAAGTCCAAGCGCATCATAGTGAAGGCAACCACGAAGGAAGGCAAGACCTACGACCTGAAGTACAAGAAGGTGGATGAGAACACCATCCGCGTGAAGAACCGCGACACCATTCCAGTGAAGATTACCGTGACAGCCAAGGAACCGCTCGAGGACAAGGGCTGGTACAAGACCATGCAAGTCATTGCCCGCGGACTGATGATGGTGCGCAATGCCAGCTTCACTTATCGCAACACCTACACCATGACCCTTCCTGGATTCAAGACAGAGATAGGCGATGCATTCGGACAGAAATCCGTCAACGGCATCCTGTCTCCAGGACTCGACTTTGCCTTCGGTGCAGTGGGCGACGGCTTTGTGGACAAGGCTGCACGCAACGGATGGCTCATGCAGAACGACTCAAACATCACCACTCCAGTGACCACCAATGCAACGGAAGACCTGCAGGTGAAGTTGACACTCGAGCCGTTGCGCGACTTCAAGATTGACCTCAATGCCAGTCGCACTGTCAATAAGTCGAAGAGCATCCAGTTCATGTACGAAGGCATGCCGACCACCCAGAGCGGTAGTTTCAACATGACCGTGATAACTGCCAAGAGCGCATTTGCCAGCTCCGGCAACATCAACAACAACTACAACTCCAAGCCGTTCAACGACTTCCTTGCCAATATCCCGATTATGCAAGCAAGAGTGCAGGCACGGTATGAGAATGCCATCTATCCCGTTGGTACCGGCAGTGCGTATGAAGGCAAGACCTTTGACCCTGCCAACGGAGAGGTCAACCAGTATTCAGCCGATGTGCTGATTCCGGCATTCCTTGCTGCATACACCGGCAGCAACCCGTCACGCAGCAGTCTCGACATCTTCCCGTCAGTCTTGAAGATGATGCCGAACTGGAAATTCACCTACAGCGGCTTGTCAAAACTCCCGTGGTTCTCGCAGCGTTTCAAGAGCTTCAATATCAACCATGCCTACAAGAGCGTGTATGCCGTTGGAGCCTATAATTCATACACCAACTACATGGGTTACATGAATGACCTTGGCTTTGTGCTCGACGTCACATCCGGCAATCCGGTTCCGAGCAGCATGTACAACATCAGCACCGTGTCCATCACCGAATCATTCTCGCCTCTGATAGGCGTCGACATGACATTCAACAGCGGAATGACAGCAAAGCTCGAGTACAAGAAAACCCGTTCGCTCAACCTGAGCCTCACGTCAGTCGCCCTCACCGAGAACTATTCCAACGACATCGTCGTCGGCTTCGGCTACAAGCTGAAAGACCTCAACCTGTTTGGTGCGAAGCGCATACAGTCCGGTCAGTCGAAGAGCAAGAGCAAGAAAAAGAACAGTAAGGATGCGAAGGACGACACCTCCACCAAGAGCACTTCAAACACAAGAGTGGGAGGCGTGAGCCATGACCTGAACCTGCGAATCGACTTCTCTTACCGCATGCAGAATGCGCTCAACCGCAATATCCAGACCACAGTTGCAACGTCAACCAACGGAAGCACAGCCTACAAGCTTGCCGTTTCAGCCGACTACACCTTCAGCCGCCTGCTCACACTGAGCGGCTATCTCGATTGGCAGAGAAACGTGCCGCTCGTAACCACAAGTTCATATCCGACCACAACTGCCGATTTCGGAATAAGCTGCAAGTTCTCGCTCACCAGATAACGGCGATTCATGATGGTTGGGGTGCATGAACTGGGGCACATGAAAGCTGGGCACATAGGACTTGGTTTCATGTGTCTTGATTTGTGATGGTTCCCAAAAATTCCCCTTTGTAGCGAGAGAACTCAAACGGTTTTTTATGGAATTGCTCTCAAATCAGTAAATTCCCTTCAGGAACGCTCGGTTCAATACACATTATATAATAAATGGGCAAATAGGTGATTCCGCCCCTCATCTCCACCTTCTGTGCATTCGAGAGGACGAACGCTTGATGGATATTGTATTCCTCCGTCTGCAGAAACCTGTCAAGGGCACTGTGTACTTTATAGTCCTTGCCAGACTTCACTTCAATTGGCAAAACCGACAGGTTGTCCATATCATCGATGAGGTAATCCACTTCGCCCGATTTCTTGTTGTCATAATAATAGAGGTCGAATCCGTGAGCCTTCAATTCTTGTGCAACAACAGTCTCGTACACTGAGCCCAGGTTGATGCTTGCCACATCGTCCATCACAGCCCTTATGTTTGTGCCGAAAAAGATTCCGGTCAACATTCCCACGTCATTCATGTAGAGCTTCAGCAGATTCTTTCTGCTGTTCTCTATCAGTGGGAAACTTGGTTTGCTTATTGCTTTCACTTCAAGTGCAATGCCCGATGAAACCAGATAGTCGAATTCCTCCGTGTAATCCCCCATCCGCTTCCCCAGCTTGCCTTCAATGTCCTTTGCCACAATCCGCTTTTTCCTGTTTTCCAGGTTCGAGGGAACCATCGAATATATTCTCTGGATCTTCAGCCTGCTGCGCATTTCCTCGTAACGGGCTGCATCTATGCCGTAGAGGTGGTGCACCTCGTTCTGAATGGTGCGGATAGCCGTGATGTTCTTGGTTGCCACAAACTCATTGACCGCATCGGGCAGTCCACCCACAAGCAGATATTTCTTGAAAAGGTCAAGCAACTTGTTGTGTACTGCATCGGGCATGGCCTCCCTGTTCGCATACTTCTTTCTCATCGTGTCCAGCACGAGCTGTCCCACTCCGTTGGCAATGAGAAATTCCTCAAAGTCCAGCGGGTACATGTGCTTGATTTCGATGCTTCCCAATGGAATGGAGGAGGTGGACCTTAGTGTGACACCCAGCAAAGAACCGCTGCAGATATACGTGTACTTGTTGTCCTCGCGCAAGAACTTCAGCAGAGTGAGAAGATGGTCGTATGCCTGTATCTCGTCGATGAATACAAGTGTGTTCTCCTTCTCCTTCATCTTGTCGCCAGCCACGACGCTCAGTGCAAGATAGAAATCGTCCACAGTCCTGGCATTGGCAAAATTGCCGTCGCCCACCTTGTCTGTCTCCATATTGAGCTCTATGAAGTTCGGATACAGCTTTTTTCCGATACTTCTTATGATGTACGACTTCCCGATTTGCCGTGCTCCGTCTATAATCAGAATCTTGTCTGACCTTGACTGTAAGTGCTTTACAATGTAATTCTCAATCTTTCTATACAGCATACCTGCACTTTTCCTATGATTTTACGCCTGCAAATATACACTTTTCCTACGAAATGACCATGCAAAAACTACACTTTTCCTACGAAATAGCCATACAAAAACTACACTTTTCCTACGAATGCTGCATGGACAGAAGCCCAGAATGTGTAGTTCAGCCGTCCGGACGGTAGGAGTCAGCAGTAATGTTTTGTGTTTTGTGTTTTGTGTTGCCATGCGGATGGGAGCGCTGCCCTGTGCGATTAGGAGTCAGCTTTTTCCGAAAGCTCGGCGATAACATTCGAACGCAGCTCGCTTAGTATTTCAAGCCGCATGGTAGGAGTCAGCGCTCTCCGAGCGCGTCGACAATTGCA